>NZ_JBKEVB010000002.1:0-433335 GCF_056356875.1 Bifidobacterium sp. LH_426 | reverse complement strand
ATCGAGCTTCGGCCTGGATGCAAAAGGAAAGGAAGACAACGGAAATCCTGCGACAGCATCCACACCACGCCCGGGATTTCTAAAACACCACGTTTGGTTCCTATAACCCTACGTACCGGCCCTTCATCGCCCAAGCGTGTCGCACACGCCCCTCACCCCATGGTGCGGTTTGAAGGTTTTGTAAAACCGCGGAAACAAGCCGTTTCCACCTACCGCACCATGGGGGTTTTACCGCACCATGGGAGTGCGGGCGGGGTAAATGGGGTGGTCAGGCGAGGGAGGCGACGGCGGCCTTGAGCTCGTCGACCTTGTCGGTGCGCTCCCACGGGAAGTCGACGTCGACGCGGCCGAAGTGGCCGTAGGCGGCGGTCTTCGCGTAGATCGGGCGCTTCAGGTCGAGCTCGTCGATGATCGCGGCGGGGCGCAGGTCGAACACCTTGCGCACGGCGGCGGCGATCTGGGCGCGGGTCACGCCCTCCTCGGTACCGTAGGTCTCGACGTTCACGGAGACCGGGTCGGCCACGCCGATCGCGTAGGCGACCTGGACCTCGACGCGGTGCGCGAGGCCGGCGGCGACGATGTTCTTCGCCACCCAGCGGGTCGCGTAGGCGGCGGAACGGTCCACCTTGGACGGGTCCTTGCCGCTGAACGCGCCACCGCCGTGGTGGGCGGCGCCGCCGTACGTGTCGACGATGATCTTGCGGCCGGTGAGACCCGCGTCGGCGGCCGGACCGCCGAGCACGAACGAGCCGGTCGGGTTGACGAGCTGACGGTAGTCGTCATGCGCCACGTCGGAGCCGAGCACCTCGTCGAGGATCGGGTCGATGACATGCGCCTTCAGCTGGTCGCGCAGCCATTCCTGCGTGACCTCCGGATCATGCTGGGTGGAGATGAGCACGGTGTCGACGCGCAGCGGATGGTCGTTCTCGTCGTATTCGATGGTGACCTGCGTCTTGCCGTCCGGGCGCAGGTGCGGCACCTCGCCGCTCTTGCGCACCTCGGTCAGGCGGTAGGCGAGACGATGCGCGAGGTAGATGGGCAGCGGCATGAGCACGTCGGTCTCGTCGGTGGCGTAGCCGAACATCACGCCCTGGTCGCCGGCGCCCTGCGCCTCGTAGCGTTCCTCGCGGCTGGCGGCGGACTCCTTCTCGCCGCTCAGACGGGCGACGCCCTGGTTGATCTCGGCGCTCTGGCCGGTGATGGCGACGATCACGCCGCAGGAGTCGGCGTCGAGGCCGACTTCGGAGGACGTGTAGCCGATGCGGCGCAGCGTCTCGCGCACCTTGGACTGGACGTCGACGTAGCCTTCGGAGGTCACCTCGCCGAACACGAGGAACACGCCGGTGGCGGCGGAGGTTTCGACGGCGACGTGGGACTGCGGGTCCTGGCGGAGCAGTTCGTCGAGAATCTCGTCGGAGATCTGGTCGCACACCTTGTCCGGGTGGCCTTCGGTGACGGATTCGGCGGAGATGAGCTTGCGCTCCTGGTTGGTCATATCATCCCTCTTTCGGACTTATCGCCCCGGCTCCGCGGCACGCGGGGCAAGGGCACAATGATACGTTGTGGTTGTTGTTGTCGGGACCGCACGGGATTGGCGCCTGGCGCCATGACGCAGCTTCGCAGCTACGAAAAAGGCCCGCACCAAACCATCGGATGATGGTCGGCGCGAGCCTCAGGTCGTTCGCTCCTGTCGTCCAGTTCTACACGACACGCCGTTTCTGGGCAAGCGTGTGTCGGAAGATCAGTTGCCTTCGGTCAGGTCGTCCTCGCCGAGGGTCTCCTCGAGCAGGCCCTCGTTGATCTCGCGGAAGGCGATGGACAGCGGCTTCTCGTTGTTCTGGTACTCGACGAGCGGGCCGACGTTCTGCAGCAGGCCCTCGTTGAGCTGGGTGAAGTAGGAGTTGATCTGACGGGCGCGCTTGGCGGCGAAGATCGCCAGCGCGTACTTGGAGTCCGCGTGCTCCATGAGATCGTCGATCGTCGGGCTGGCCAGACCGTCGGGGGTGGGGCTGGTGCCGAACTCCTCGTTGCCCTTGACCTCGGTGGTCTCGGTCTCGGTTTCTTCTGCCATATTCATGCTCCAAACCATGGAAAATCTATCTCAACCGCAACAAGTATAGACAGGTGCGGGGACTCCCCCGGCATCGCGACGATCGGCCGCGCGACACGCCGATGGGCCGGAGAATCCGGGAATCCGTTCCGACGGCCGGCGACGGGCGGACGACGCCGGCGCCGTCGGAATGGACGGCATGTCAAATCCCAATGATGCCAACGATTCACGGACACCGTGATTGCCAACGTTTGCATCGAACCGGTTCGATACCTGCGGCGATTGCGCTCGCGAATCATCGTCCAACACGCCGGAATCCGAAACTCCCCCTTGCGCAGGTCACGATGGCGCGCTATTCTGAAACCGGTTTCAAACGAAGCCGAGAAAAACAAGCAAAGCCACCAAGGGGCTTTGACCAACGAAAGGAATTATCATGTCGTTCAAGGATTCCATGATTCGCGGTCTCGCCATGTACGGTGCCAACGCGATGGCCCAGCACTCCATGGGCAACACCAAGGTCCTCTCCGACCTCGTCGAGTCCAACAAGCTCGGCCGCTGAACAAGCGCATAACGCATAAGACTTCGCGACGCACGTCACCGCAAACAAGACAACAAGAAACGGGCGTCGCACACCGAAAATTGCAAACGTGGTCATCGGCCCAACGCCATGACCGAACCTGAAAGGAAAACATTATGTCGTTCAAGGATTCCATGATTCGCGGTCTCGCCATGTACGGTGCCAGCACGATGGCCCAGAACACCATGGGCAACACCAAGGTCCTCTCCGACATCGTCAACGACGCGCAGAAGATCGCCCGCTGAAACTGACTTGTCGGCTCGGGCATGAGCCGACTGCCGTGTGAGAGAGAAGAGAAGACGGGGTTCCGGATGATTCCGGAACCCCGTCTTTCATATGCGTGGGCACCGACGCACATGGCGACGGATCAGCGCGGCACCGCGAAAACCGCTCACGGTGCGGTGACGACGCACGCGGCGTGAGCGTTACCGACGTAACATCCTCGTGAATTCCACATATTGACTCTTGACAAAACGCGTGTCCCGATTAAGGACTTGAATGGAATCATGACCGAAATGCGATCCGCAAAACTCATGTCCGGCCGCGTCTTCGCAGGCGCGCGCGCCCTCTACCGTGCCGCAGGCGTCAGCGGCGACGATATGGGCAAGAAGCCCATCATCGCCATCGCCAACTCCTTCGACGAGTTCCTCCCCGGCCACGTCCACCTCAACAAGGTCGGCCGCATCGTCTCCGAGGCCATCAAGGAGGCGGGCGGCATCCCGCGCGAGTTCAACACGATGGCCGTCGACGACGGCATCGCGATGGGCCACACCGGCATGCTCTATTCCCTGCCCTCCCGCGACATCATCGCGGACACCGTCGAATACCAGTGCAACGCGCACTGCGCCGACGCCCTGATCTGCATCCCGAACTGCGACAAGGTCGTCCCCGGCATGCTGATGGCCGCCCTGCGCCTCAACATCCCGACCGTGTTCGTCTCCGGCGGCCCGATGGAGGCCGGCACCACCGTCCTCGCCGACGGCACCGTGAAGAAGAACACCGACCTCATCTCCGTGATGTACGCCTCCGCCGACGACAACGTCTCCGAGGAGGACCTGCTCAACTACGAGAAGACCGTCTGCCCGACCTGCGGCTCCTGCGCCGGCATGTTCACCGCCAATTCGATGAACTGCCTGACCGAGGCCATCGGCCTCGCCCTGCCCGGCAACGGCACGATCCTCGCCTCCCACGGCTTCCGCAAGGAGCTGTTCCGCAAGGCGGCCCGCCAGGTCGTCAAGATCGCGAACCAGTACTACAAGGATTCCGACGACTCCGTGCTGCCTCGCTCCATCGCCACCAAGCACGCGTTCGAGAACGCGATGACGATGGACGTCGCGATGGGCGGCTCCACCAACACCGTGCTGCACATCCTCGCGATGGCCCAGTCCGCGGACGTGGACTTCACGCTCGACGACATCGAGCGCATCTCGCACACCGTGCCGTGCATCTGCAAGGCCGCCCCGTCCGGCAAGTGGGAGATCTCCGACGTGCACCGCGCCGGCGGCATCTGCGGCATCCTCGGCGAGCTCGACCGCGCCGGCAAGCTGCACAAGGACGTCCATTCCATCGACTATCCGTCGCTCGAGGCCAAGCTCGACGACTGGGACATCATGCGCGACACCTGCACCGAGGAGGCCAAGACCCTCTACCACGCGGCGCCGGGCCACATCATCTCCCCCGAACCGTGGACGCACGAGACGCTGTTCGACTCGCTCGACACCGACCGCGAGCACGGCGCGATCCACGACATCGACCACCCGGAGATCCACGAGGGCGGCCTCGCCGTGCTGCGCGGCAACCTCGCCCCCGACGGCTGCGTCGTCAAGACCGCCGGCGTGCCGCAGGAGATCTGGAAGTTCCGCGGACCGGCGCTCGTCGTCGAATCCCAGGAGGAGGCCATAAAGGTCATCCTCGACGACACGTTGAAGCCCGGCATGGCGCTGGTCATCCGCTACGAGGGCCCGAAGGGTGGCCCGGGCATGCAGGAGATGCTGTACCCGACCTCCTTCGTCAAGGGCAAGGGCATCGGCAAGCAGGTCGCCATGCTCACCGACGGCCGTTACTCCGGCGGCTCCTCGGGCCTGGCCATCGGCCACATGGCCCCGGAGGCCGCGAACAAGGGACCAGTGGCGCTCATCAAGAACGGCGACATCATCGACATCGACATCGAGGCCCGTTCCGTGAACGTCGAGCTGACCGACGAGCAGCTGGCGGAGCGCCGCCGCGAGCTCGAGGCCGGCGACGGCTACGTGGCGCACCGCGACCGCAAGGTCTCGCAGGCCCTCAAGGCCTACGCCGCCTTCGCCCGCTCCGCCGACAAGGGCGCGACGCGCGACCCGGAGCTCATCAACAAGCTCTCCGGCCTCGCCTGATCGGCGTTCGACCGGATTGAGCCGGTTCCGTCAGGCCCCAATAGGAAGGCCGCTCATGGGAGGGGGTGACGTCCATCAAGTGGACGTCACCCCCTCGTCGTCGGCCCGTCCCCTATACTGTCGAACCGACAATTCAATACGCATCTTCAGGGCAGGGTGAAATTCCCGATCGGCGGTTCAGTCCGCGAGCATCGCGATCAACGGTCGCGATGCCGAACCGGTGAGATTCCGGTACCGACAGTCATAGTCTGGATGAAAGAAGCTGCGGCGGCGTGGACCATCGGCCCGCGCGCGCGACCGCATACCGTCGCGTGCGCGCATCGGGCGATGCGCATCATGCGGCCCATCTCGAGCACCTTGGATTTCGAACGGAATCCAGGGTGTTCGCGTTTCGGGGCCGCGAAACATGGCGCGTCTCGCCCGATGCCCGGGCAGCCGGAACCAAACCGGCGCACGGCCCCACCGCCATCATGAAGCACCCTGGACATGCCCTATCGCAAAGAAAGGGGATTTCATGGACGATAGGGACCTCATGTCCGTGGCATTGCGCCACGCACGACTCGGAGCGGGCAAGGTCAACCCGAATCCGATGGTGGGGACGGTCATCGCGCGCGACGGCGCGATCATCGCCACCGGACATCACGACCATTTCGGCGGATGGCACGCCGAACGCGCCGCGCTCGAAGCGGCGAAACGCGACGGCGTCGACGTGCGCGGCGCCACGATCTACGTCACGTTGGAACCCTGCTGTCACACGGGCAAGCAGCCGCCGTGCACGCAGGCGCTCATCGACGCCGGAATCGCCCGCGTGGTGGTCGGCTCCCCCGACCCGAACCCGCTGGTCGCCGGCAAAGGCGTGCGCCGGCTCACGGACGCGGGTATCGAGGTCACGCAGGGCGTGCTGCGCGAGGAATGCGACGCGCTCAACGAAATCTTCCTGCACTACATCACCACGCGCACGCCGTTCGTCATGCTCAAATACGCGATGACGCTCGACGGCCGCATCGCCACCGCATCGGGCCTGTCGCGCTGGATCACCGGCGAGGCCGCGCGCCGCCGCGTGCACGAGGACCGCGGCCGGTTCTCCTCGATCATGGTGGGCGTGGGCACGGTCATCGCCGACGACCCGCAACTCACCTGCCGCATCGACGGCGGTCATGACCCAATCCGCGTGATATGCGACACCGATTTGCGCACACCTCGCGACGCGGCGGTCGTCGCCACCGCGCGCGAGACGCCCACGATCATCGCCACCTGCTCGACCGACGAAACCCGTGCGCAGGCCTACCGCGACGCGGGATGCGAGATCCTCCACGTACCGGCCGACGCCGACGGGCACGCCGACGTCGCCGCCATCGTCGGAACGCTCGGCGGGCGCGGCGTCGACAGCGTGATGATCGAGGGCGGCGGCGAACTCGCCTGGTCCGCGCTGCGCGACCAGGTCGTGACCAAAGTGAGCGCCTACGTCGCGCCGAAACTGTTCGGCGGCCGCACCGCGCCCGGCCCGGTGGGCGGCGCGGGCGTCGGCGCGCCGGACGACGCCTTCCTCCTCACGCACCGCACCGTCGCCGCGGTGGGCGACGACATCGTCATCGAAGGAGGCGTCGACTATGTTCACCGGAATCGTTGAGGACCTCGGCACGGTCGTCGGATTGGAGAACGGCGCCGACTTCGCGCGACTGTCCGTCGACTCGCCGACGGTGGTGACCGACCGCACGGCGATCGGCGAAAGCATCGCCGTCAACGGCGTGTGCCTGACCGTCACGTCCGTGCGCGGCACGACGTTCACCGCCGACGTGATGCACGAGACGCTGCGACGCTCCTCCCTCGGCTCGCTCCGCCGCAGCGACCATGTGGACGTGGAACGCGCGATGCCCGCCGACGGGCGCTTCTCGGGACACATCGTCTCCGGGCACATCGACGGCACCGGCGTGATCACGTCGATCGCGCGCGACGGCATCGCAGTCGTGTACACGATCCGCGCGCCGTACGCGCTCATGCGGTTCATCGCCGAGAAGGGATCGATCGCCGTCGAAGGGATCAGCCTGACGGTGACGCACGCCGGACGTGACTCGTTCGGCGTGTCGATCATCCCGCACACCGCCGCGCACACGGTGCTGGACGAACGCCGCATCGGCGACGTGGTCAACCTCGAAACCGACCCGATCGCGAAATACACGGCGCGACTGCTGGAGATGCCGGCGGACGGCGGCACGGACGGCGTGACGGCCGGAACGGCCGGAGACGCCGGAACGGGCGCGATCACGGCGGACTTCCTCGCCGCGCACGGATTCTGAGCGGCGAGCGCACGGAGAAGAACCACATACACGTACACGTAAAGGACGGAAACGGAAATGACGGAACAGACGCGGCGCACGGACCATATGAACTCGGACGACCCGGTGGCGCGCGCCATCCGGGACATCGCGGCCGGGCGCATCGTCGTCGTGGCGGACGACGAAAGCCGCGAGAACGAAGGCGACCTCATCTGCGCGGCCCGCCACGCGACGCCGAGCAACATCGCGTTCATGGCCACGCACGGCAGGGGCCTGATCTGCACGCCGATGAGCCCGGAACTGGCGACGCGGCTCGACCTGCCGCCGATGTGCACGGCGAACACGGACAACCACCACACGGCGTTCACCGTGTCAATCGACCACGTGACCACCTCCACCGGCATCAGCGCGCGCGACCGCTCGCTCACCGCGCTGGCGTGCGTCGACCCGGACACGCGGCCGCAGGACTTCCGACGCCCCGGACACATGTTCCCGCTCGTCGCGCGCCCCGGCGGCGTGCTGGAACGCAACGGGCACACGGAGGCGACCATCGACCTGGCGCGGCTGGCCGGACTCGAGCCGTGCGGACTGTGCTGCGAGATGATGAAGGCCGACGGCACGATGATGCGGCGCGACGACCTCAAGCGCTTCGCCGCCGAGCACGGACTGGCCTACATCACCATCGCGCAGCTGCAGGACTACCGCCGCACGCACGCGTTCCCGCACACGGTGCGCCGCGTGGCGCGCGTGAACCTGCCCACCGAATACGGGCGGTTCACGATGGTCGGCTACGAGTCGGACGACGGCGGCGAGCACGTGGCGCTGGTGATGGGCGACGACATCGTCTCCGGCGAACCCGTCCTGTGCCGCATCCACTCGCAGTGCCTGACCGGCGACGTGTTCGGCTCGCAGCGCTGCGACTGCGGGCCGCAGCTGCGCGAGGCGATGCGGCGCGTCGCCGAGGCGGGACGCGGCGTCATCCTGTACCTGAGCCAGGAGGGACGGGGCATCGGGCTGCTCAACAAGCTGCGCGCCTACGAGCTGCAGGAGCGCGGGTTCGACACGCTCGACGCGAACCTGGAACTCGGATTCCCCGCCGACGCGCGCGAATACGAGACCGCGGCGGCCATGCTGCGCGACCTCGGCGTCGCGTCGGTCGACCTGATGACCAACAACCCGGACAAGATCGGCCAGCTGGAGCAGGCGGGGATCGCCATCGCCTCGCGCGTGCCGATCGTCATCCCCGCGAACGCGTACGACGCGAACTACCTGTCCACCAAGGAACACCGGATGGGGCACCTGCTGGGAGCCCTGTCGGGCATGACGAATCTGTCCACCACGACGAACATGGCGACCACGACAAACCTGTCCACCATGACAAAGGAGAACTGAAATGACCGTATTCGAAGGACAACTGGTAGCCGGCGCCGCTTCCGCCGCCGGTGACGATTCCGCCGCCAAGCCGATCCGCATCGGCATCGTGGCGGCGAGGTTCAACGAGTTCATCACCTCGAAGCTGCTGTCCGGCGCGCAGGACGGCCTGCGCCGCCACGGCGTGGCCGACGAGGACGTGGACGTGGCGTGGGTGCCCGGATCGTTCGAGATTCCGATCGCGGCCAAGCGCATGGTGTCCACCGGACGCTACGACGCGGTGATCTGCCTCGGCGCGATCATCCGCGGCAGCACCTCCCACTACGACCTCGTGTGCAACGAGACCGCAAAGGGCATCGCCCAGGTGTCGCTGAACTCGGACGTGCCCGTGCTGTTCGGCGTGATCACCACCGAGAACATCGAGCAGGCCATCGAACGCGCCGGCACGAAGGCCGGCAACAAGGGCTTCGACTGCGCGCTCGGCGCCATCGAGATGGTCAACGTGCTGCGCGCCATCAGCGCCGGGGAGTAGACGCGGGGCGACTGTGCGGTCGGCTGGCCGGCCATTGGCTGGTCGACCGACCGCATCCGCTTCCCGTCAGTCGCCGATGATGGAGTTGACGATGGCGGAGACGACGGCCATGATGATCGAGCCGATCGTCGCCCACCAGAAGCCGTGCACATAGACGCCGACGCCGAACAGGCCCAGTGCGAGCCACGAGGCGAGGCGCATGAACAGCCAGTTGATGACCAGGTACAGCACGCCGAACGAGAGGATTGTGAACGGCAGGGCGATCGCCTGCACCACCGGTTTGACGGACGCGTTGATCAACGCCAGGAACAGGGAGAATGCGGCCACGCCGAGGATCGGCGGCTCCCCCACCGTCGTCATGCCGGGCAGCAGCACCACCATCACCGCCGCCGCGATCGTCAGCACCAGCCATTCGATCAGAAAGCTTCTCATAGCGCCCATCGTAACGGCGTATTCCGTGGGCTCGGCACGGGGGCGGCGGCACATCAACGGCATCTTCACCCACGGCGAGGCGAACCTGCACGGTCTGATGACATACCTGCATGGTTTGGAGGCGAACGTGCATGGTTTCCGTCCGAACGTGCATGATTCGGGAACGAACCTGTAGGCTTTCGGCGCGAACCTGCATAGTGGGGTGCTGAAGACAAAGCTCATGGCGGAATATATCAGGGATGAAAAGCCCGGAATTCCAGGGTACTTCGATTTGGCGGGCAACAGGATTCACCGGGGTTTCAGACCCCCACCGCGCACGTTCGGCTCCGCCAACTACACGTTTCCCTCAAAACCAAGCACGCTCGCCCCGGAATCCTACACGTTCGCTTCCGAACCGCACACGTATCCATCGAAACCATGCACATTCCTGATTCCGCCGCAATGCCTGGACAACACGCATGGGCATATCATGGAATCGGCGGCAGGAGAAGCCCGGCTGCCGCAACGCACGGCACGACGAGGTCGTCACGGTTGAAGGGAATAGGCTATGGCAGCAGCACCGGAGAAGACGGGGGCAACGACTCAGGATGCCGATGCGGTGAATGCCGCGAAAGGCAAAAGCAAACCTCGTTCCAATCGACGCATCAGGGTACGTACCGTCTCTGGAATTGTATCGCTGGTAGTAACCGTAATTTTTCTTCTCATCCTTCTCGGCGTCCACTTCGGCGGTTATGCCATCAAAACGATTCTGCCGACGACAATTGCCTTTTTGATACGTCATTGGTCAATTACGACCGCGGTTCTGTTGGGGCTTCTCACCTTGGCACTGCTTTGCCCCAACTGGTGGCCTTGGCTGAAAGCTTCGGCACAGAAGTTCATGGATTGGCTCAGAGGATGGCCACTGTTCGCGAGCATCACAGTCTGGGTGATTCTGGCAGTAGCACTGTTGGTCGGATTGGTGTGGCTATGGACCGGGCAAGTTCCGTTCGCACGCATACCGACGACTAGTTCCAGTAACACCGCTAATTCTTCTGGCATTATGTACGACGTACTGAAGATTGCATTGACCACCGTCGGCGGCATCGGCGGTGTCGCATTCCTCGTGATGAAATATCAGGATGGGCAGCGAAGCAAGCGCGATGAGATCAATGCGCGCATGAAGAACGCCATCGACCAGTTGGGCAATGAGAAATCATCGGTGCGAATCGCCGGCGTCTACGCGTTGACCGAAATCGCGGACCGTGAGCGCGGAGACTATCGCCAACGCGTTGTCGACATCCTCTGCGGCTACCTGCGCTCCAACGACCGCGGCACGCCAATCACTTCTGATAGCAACACGGATTCTGCAGCAGAGCCGAAGGGAAACGATACCGTTTCCGGTAACGAAGCAGGTAAGACAATCACACCGGGTATTCCAATACCAACCTTCGACGACCGCCCCGTAGAATCCACAATTTTCTCCGTCATGCGTACCCACCTCCTCAAAGAGCGCCACGACAAAGACGGCACAATCACCGTTGAGCAGCAACTCCCCTATGACCAACTCTGGTGCGACTGCAATTTCGATCTCCACGGAGCAACCTTTACAGAAACAATCAATCTCACGCAAACAACCTTCAGCAAAACTGCAAGATTCGATGAGTCAACTTTCAATATGCCTGTAGCATTTTCACAAACGCAATTCGATGAAGACATATGGTTTAGTGAGTCAAATTTCAATTCTGACGCTTATTTCAATGATGTGCGTTTCAACTCAACCGCGCAGTTTGACAGCACTGTTTTTAGAACGAAAGCTGATTTTAGTTACACAAAATTCATATTTGACGCGCATTTTCAATCTACTCATTTTTATGGAGAGTCACATTTCACCAAAAGCACTTTCGAAGAAAATTCAAAAGCACTTTTTAGCAGCGCACATTTTTACGAAACCACTTATTTCAATGACACAACCTTTGGAAACACTGCGCAATTCTATGGAGCTCGCTTTAGCGAAACAGCAATGTTCACAAGAACACACTTCGAGTTCATTGCAAATTTTGCCTACACATTCTTCAATATGAATGTGCGCTTTAACGGAGCGACGACAAAAACAAAAGCTGAAATTGAAAAGCGAGGACCTATCATAAATCCTGATTTTGATTTCATATTCCAACACAAAACTTTTTTATGCGATGCAGCTCAGTTTACACGTGGAAACATTCTGGAATTCCCAAACTCTATAACACTCACTAAGGAGGGATTACCAGAAGGAGCACGGTGGGCCACCAAGAATGACACGGATACAGACACCAATGAAAAGCATGAAGCCGACGAATAGCCCCTACCCCGCACCAATGGGTGTATCGTTTGACGTATGGTGACGATGAAGGAGATCGCGAAGCGTACGGGGGTATCCATTTCGACGGTGTCGTTGGTGATGAACCACCGCGACGCGGGGCGCGTCAAACCGGCGATCGCGGCGCATGTGCGCGAGGTCGCCGACGAGCTCGGCTATCAGGTCAATCCGATGGCGAGCTCCCTGCGCACGAACCGCACGCGCACGATCGGCTTCATCAGCGAGGAAGTCGCCACCACCCCGTACGCCGGCGGCATGATCCTCGGCGCGCAGTCGGCGGCCAGCCAGCTCGGGTATCTGCTCATCACCGTCAGCACGGACGGCGGCATGGACGAGGGCGAGGAGATCGACGCCCTCCAACGCTACGGTGCGGACGGCTTCCTCTACGCGAAGATGTCGAACCGCGTGACCGGCCTGCCGGACCGCCTCAAGCACAGTCCGGTCGTGCTCGTCGACGCGACTGATACGGCCGGCATGATTCCCAGCGTCGAACCGGACGAATACCGGATCGGCTACGACGCGACCAAACGGCTCATCGACGCGGGATGCGAACGCATCGCCTACGTCGGATGCTCCGAGCCGATGATCGCGCAGGAGGGGCGTCTCGCCGGCTACCGCGCCGCGTTGGAGGAGGCGGGGCGCAAGATCGACGACCGTCTCATCATCAGCGTGCTCAACAACGGCCCCGCGTTGGAGGCCGTCTCCGACCTGTTCGACTGGGAGCGGCCGGACGGGTTCTTCTGCTTCAACGACGCGCGCGCCTGGTACGTGTACGAGTGCGCGGCCCGACGCGGTCTCACCGTCGGCCGCGACGTGTCGGTCGTCGGCGTCGACAACCACCGCGTGTTCGCGGAGACGTTCTCGCCGCAGCTCACGACGGTCGCGCTGCCGCATTTCGAAATGGGATACTGGGCGGCCGCGAAGGTGATCTCGATGATCGAGCAGCGCGCTCTCGACGATCTCGAATGGCCGGAGACGACGGCACCGATGCCGCCGCTCGACGCGGAGATCCCGGCGAAGATCCACTGCACCCTGATTGAGAAGGAGTCGGTAAAGAAGGGGTAAGGGCCCTCTCTCAGCCCCCTCAGTCGGCCGTAGGCCGGCAGCTCCCCCTGAAGGGGGCGCAAGGAAATCGTCATGCGCTTATGGCGCATGTCCGTTTTCTTGCCTCCCTCTGACGAGGGAGGTGGCCGCCGAAGGCGGACGGAGGGAGAGACATGCGGCGTCAGCCGCGAAAAACGGCATCGGCCGTAGGCCGATTCGATTCCCCCGCGACCTGCGGCCGCTCTTCTTCTCTCCCCCAGTCAGCCTGCGGCTGACAGCCCGACCGCAATCACGGACAGCCTACGGCTGACCTTGCATCAGCTCGCCTGTCGGCTCACACATCGCCTACAAACACCTCCGGTGTTTGCCTTACGGCGATGTCCCGTCAGAGGGGGCCGCATGGCAATTCGAACCGGTTTGGCAAGGTGTTGTATCAAACGTTTGACGTGTTGGAAATAGTGAGACACGCCGGTGTTTCGTTTAACGTTTGACGTAAATCGTTTGACGGTTTATAGTGAATACCACAACGAACACGATTCCCCACCACGGCGCGGCAGCCGCGGGAGGAACCCCGCCGAGACCACGAAGGCCCGGCCCACAACCACAAAGCCATATGGAAGGAAGCGCCCGCGTCGCAGCGGACGCGAGAGACAAGGGAATACAACAAATGGCAAACACGGCAAAGAAGTCTCCGTGGAGGAACCCCTCCTACCTGCAGAGCTCCTTCGGCATCTTCATGTTCTTCTGCTCCTGGGGCATCTGGTGGTCCTTCTTCTCCAGGTACCTCATCGACGGCGTCGGCATGACCGCTGCCGAGCAGGGCCAGATCTACTCGATCAACTCGCTGGCCACGCTGATCATCATGTTCGTCTACGGCGTCATCCAGGACCAGCTCGGCATCAAGCGCAAGCTCGTCATCTTCGTGTCCTTCATCGCCATGCTCGTCGGACCGTTCGTCCAGTTCGTTACGCCCCGATGCTCAACGCCGGCGGCACCACCCGCTTCATCGGCGCCCTCATCGGCTCCGTCGTGCTCTCCGCGGGCTTCATGTCCGGCTGCTCCCTGTTCGAGGCCATCACCGAGCGCTACTCCCGCCACTTCGGCTTCGAGTACGGCCAGTCCCGCGCCTGGGGCTCCTTCGGCTACGCCATCGTCGCCCTGTGCGCCGGCTTCCTGTTCAACATCAACCCGCTGATCAACTTCTGGGTCGGCTCCGCCTTCGGCCTCGGCATGCTGCTCGTCTACGCCTTCTGGATCCCGGCCGAGCAGAAGGACGAGCTCAAGAAGGAGGCCGATCCGAACGCGGCCCCGACCAACCCCTCCTTCAAGGAGATGGTCTCCGTCCTCAAGATGCCGACCCTGTGGGTGCTCATCGTCTTCATGCTGCTCACCAACACCTTCTACACCGTGTTCGACCAGCAGATGTTCCCGACCTACTACGCCTCCCTGTTCCCGACCATGGAAATCGGCAACGCCACCTACGGCACGCTCAACGGCTTCCAGGTCTTCCTCGAGTCCGCGATGATGGGCGTCGTCCCGATCATCATGAAGAAGATCGGCGTGCGCAACGCCCTGCTGCTCGGCGCCACCGTCATGTTCCTGCGCATCGGCCTGTGCGGCGTGTTCCACGATCCGATCTCCGTCTCCATCGTCAAGCTGTTCCACTCCATCGAGGTCCCGCTGTTCTGCCTGCCGGCGTTCCGCTACTTCACCCTGCACTTCGACACGAAGCTGTCCGCCACGCTGTACATGGTCGGCTTCCAGATCGCCTCGCAGGTCGGCCAGGTCATCTTCTCCACGCCGCTCGGCATGCTGCATGACCAGATGGGCGACCGTCCGACCTTCTTCACCATCTCGGCGATCGTGCTCGCGGCCCTGATCTACGGCATCTTCGTCATCAAGAAGGACGACCAGGACGTCGGCGGCGACCCGTTCTACACCGACAAGCAGCTGCGTCAGATGGAAGCCGCCAAGGCCTGATCCGACGCCTCTCCCCCGACCAACCCTCCAACCAACACCTGTGGCGGTCGCAACGGCTTTCCCCTTTTTCCCCGTTGCGACCGCCGCACCTTACACTTGAAACCGCCCCACCCCAACCGACTCCCATCAAATCCACCCAATCCACCCACCCCACCCACATCACACAAGGAAGTGCCATGACCGATTTCACCCCCGCCAACCCGGTCCTCACCCCCATCCGCGACCACGCCGAGGAGCTCGCCAAGGCCGAGGCCGGCGTCGCCGCCCTCGCCGCCAAGCGCAACGACCGCTGGTACCCGAAGTTCCACATCGCCTCCAACGGCGGCTGGATCAACGACCCGAACGGACTGTGCTACTACAAGGGCCGCTGGCACGTCTTCTACCAGCTGCACCCGTACGGCACCCAGTGGGGCCCGATGCACTGGGGCCACGTCTCCTCCGCCGACATGCTCACCTGGAAGCGAGAGCCGATCATGTTCGCCCCCTCGCTCGAGCAGGAGAAGGACGGCGTGTTCTCCGGCTCCGCCGTCATCGGCGACGACGGCGCACTGCGCTTCTACTACACCGGCCACCGCTGGGCCAACGGCCACGACAACACCGGCGGCGACTGGCAGGTCCAGATGCTCGCCACCCCGGACAACGACGAACTCACCTCCGCCACCAAGCAGGGCATGATCATCGACTGCCCGACCGACCAGGTCGACCACCACTACCGCGATCCGAAGGTGTGGAAGACCGGCGACACGTGGTACATGACCTTCGGCGTCTCCTCCAAGGAGAAGCGCGGCCAGATGTGGCTGTTCTCCTCCGACGACATGGTGCGCTGGACCTACGAGCGCGTGCTCTTCCAGCACCCGGACCCGGACGTGTTCATGCTCGAATGCCCCGACTTCTTCCCCATCAAGGACAAGGACGGCAACGAGAAGTGGGTCATCGGCTTCTCCGCCATGGGCTCGAAGCCGAAGGGCTTCATGAACCGCAACGTCAACAACGCCGGCTACATGATCGGCACCTGGGAGCCGGGCGGCGAGTTCAAGCCGGAGACCGAGTTCCGCCTGTGGGATTGCGGCCACAACTACTACGCGCCGCAGTCGTTCCACGTGGACGGCCCGGAGCACGACGGCGACGGCCGCCAGATCGTCTACGGCTGGCTGAGCCCGTTCGTCGACCCGGTCCCGATGCAGGAGGACGGCTGGTGCGGCCACCTCACCCTGCCGCGCGAGATCACGCTCGGCGATGACGGCGACGTCGTCACCGCCCCGGTCAAGGAGATGGAGGGCCTGCGCGCCGACACCTTCGACCACGGCGAGATCACGCTCGACATCGACGGCGAGAAGACGATCTGCGACGACGCCGAAGCGGTCGAGATCGAGATGACCATCGACCTCGCGCACTCCACCGCCGAGCGCGCCGGCCTCAAGGTCCACGCCACCGAGGACGGCGGCTACACGTACGTCGCCTACGACGACCAGATCGGTCGCGTGGTCGTGGACCGTCAGGCCATGAAGCACGGTGACCGCGGCTACCGCGCCGCCCCGCTCACCGAGGCCGAGCTCGCCGCCGGCACGCTGGACCTGCGCGTGTTCGTGGACCGCGGCTCCGTCGAGGTGTACGTCAACGGCGGCCACCAGGTGCTCAGCTCCTACTCCTACGCCTCCGAGGGCCCGCGCGCGATCCGCCTCTCCGCGGAATCCGGCTCGCTCAAGGTCACGTCGCTGAAGGTTCATCACATGAAGTCCATCGGACTGGAGTGAGGTCACTTTTGGTCTTGGTAGTCTCTCCCCCAGTCAGCCTTCGGCCGACAGCCCCCTCGTCAGAGGGGGCCAAAGAGACCAGAAAGACCACATAACATGACGGAAGGCCGTCGTCCCGAATGTTCGGGACGACGGCCTTCCGTTTATTTGCGATGATGCGCTATCAGTCGCGGCGCTTGATGACGGTCATCGCGGCGGCGAGCGCCAGCAGTGCGGCGACGCCCGCCACGGCGGCCACGGAGGCGCCGGTCGCGGTCAGCCTGCCGGCGTTGCCGCCGTTCGGCTTCGCGGAGGGCTTGCCGGCGCCGGGCTTGTTCCCGTCGGCGGAGCCGTTGCCGGAACCATTGCCGGAACCGTTCCCGTTGTCACCGGCGTTGCCGCCGTTGTTGTCGGAACCACCGTTGTTGTCACCACCGTTGTTGTTCCCGCCGTTGTCGCCGGAACCGCCGTCGTTCTTGACGACCTTGGCGGCGGAGACCCAGCTGAGCACCGGGCCGGTGCCGGTCGCGGACGACAGCGTGAACGTGACGACCTTGGCCTCGCCCTCGGGAATCGTCACCTCGCCGGAGGCGATGACGTTCCCGCTGTTGACGGACGCGGAAGCGAGCTCCTGCGCGCCGTCGAGACCGTCATAGGTGTAGGTGACGGTCGTCGGGCGCGTCTGGTTCCACCAGTCGTGCATGCCGAAGGAGACGGTGTGCGTGCCGGGGGCGAGCGTGAGCTTGTAGCTCAGCGTGTCCGCCGTGCCGTTCGCGCCCGCATAGATGCCGGAGGCGTACGGGTCGGCGTCGCCGGCGCTCTGCGCGCCGTAGTTGGCGGACGCGTTGCCCCAGCCCGTAGCCTCGTCGAACGCCTGGTCGGCCTTCGCATTGGCCAAACCGCCTTCGGTGAGCTTCTTCGCCGACTCGTACGTGGCGGAGGAGTCGCCGCCGTTCACGTCGACGAAGTATTCGAGGTTCTTCTCGACGCGCTGCACGGTGGCGGTGGCGGGCAGCGTCGTGCCGTCGACCGCGCCGCGCACCGTGGTCGGCGCGTAGTACTTCGCCTTGGCGGCGGAGTCGGTCAGCCACGTGACGTCACGCGACTCCTCCTTGCCGCCCACGGTGACGACCGTCACCTGCTTGGGCAGCTTCGGCGTCGCGCCGTCGAGGAAGGCGACGGTGCCGTCGACCGGCTTGACGGACTGGATGTCGTCGGCGTCGGCCTTGGACACGCTGATCCAGCTGAGCACCGGGTCGAGGTCCGTGCCCGCGTTGGATGCGGTGAAGCGGATCGACGCGGCCTTGTCGAGCGTGAACGTGATCGCGTCCGTGGCCTTCTGGCCGTTCTTCAGGTTCACCGACGCGGAGCCGAGCTCGGTGTCGCCATTGGTGACGGAGAACTTGACGGTGCGGTCGTTCCACTGCGCCCACCAGTCCTTCATGCCGGCCTGCACGGTGTACACGCCGGGCTTGAGATCGGCCTGGTAGACGATCGACTTGCCCTTGTTCGCGTAGAGGCCGGTCTCGTAGGCGTCGTTGGAGTCGGTGCCGTAGACCTGCGCGTCGCCGTCGGCGCCGAGCGTGCTCACGCGGCCCCAGCCGGAGGTGGCGTCATAGGCCTGGTCGCTGTGCTTCTGGCGGGAGGCGATGCCCTCGGACGCGGCCTGAAGCGCCTTGAAGTAGTCGGACTCGTTGTCCGGGTTCGATCCGGCGTCGATGTACAGGTACGTGTTCTTCGGGTAGATCGTCGCGGTGAACGACACTTCGACGTCGTTGAGCTCAGGCAGTCTGCCGGTGATGGTGACGTCGCCGGAGGGCTGGTCCTCGCCGAAGTACGTGTCCCACGTGACGGGCGTGGTGATGGTGCCGTTCTCGCCGCCGCGCTGGATCTCCAGCTTGGTGGGCAGCGACTTGAGCAGTCCGCTGACCGAGGTGGCGGTGGCGGGCAGCTTGGTGACCACGTCGACGGCCTCGTACTTGTTCAACTGGTCGAGCGTCCAGTCGGCGTACGGCAGGACGCGCATCGTGCCGTTGACCATCTGCATCGGCGTCATCACGTAGCGCGACTGGCTGATGTCGTTGCCGGTGTCCGGGTTGAACCAGCGGTCGCCCCAGTAGATGAACAGGCCCTTCTTCTCGTCCACGGGGATGATGGAGCTGGACTGCGTGTAGAACGAGTTGGTGTGGCTCTGCTCGTAGCCGTCGCCGTCCACGAACGGGGTGCCGATCTCATGGTACGGGCCCATGATGTTGTCGCCCTCGCTCTTCGTGTACTCGTTCTCGTTCGGCGCCCAGCCGGTGGTGTGCGAGTAGATGAAGTAGTAGTGGCCCTTCCACTTGACGGGTGCCGGCGACTCCTTCGAGTTGGTGGCGATGATCGCATACGTGTCGCCGTCCTTGACGGAGGTGCCCTGCTTCTGCTCGGCGACGGGCTTGGCGAGCTTGGTGTACGTGGAGTCGAGCAGGGAGATCGTCAGGTCGCGGTTCTCGTTGCTCGCGTAGATCAGGTACGCGTCGTCGACGCCGTCGTTGTTCTCGTCCTTGCCCTGGTCGATGTACAGGTTCATGTCGCGGGCCATGCCGGGGTTCGACGTGTTGTTGCCGGGGCTCATGCGGAACGAGCCGAGGTACTTGTACGGGCCGGCCGGGTTCGACGTGGTGCTCACGGCGACGCCCGCCTTGGCCTTCGAGTAGGTGGCGGTGTCCTCGTTGCCGTACTTGGGGCCGTCGGCGTGGAACCAGATCACCCAGCGCTTGGTGGAGGCGTTGTACGCCATCTTCGGGCGTTCGAACACGCAGCTGGTCTTCGTCGGGTTGGAGCCGTCGCCGTAGAGCGCCTTCAGATCCCACAGCAGCTTGTCGAGGGCCTCCTGCGGGCTGGAGATGTTGTAGTTGGAGGCGTCGTTCGCGAAGGTGCTGAAGTCCTTGCCGTAGATGTTCGTGTAGTCCGGGTCCTTGGCGATGTTCTCGACGTTGTAGTACTTCTGGTACACCTTGTCGCCGCCGGCGAGCTTGTTCTTGAGGTCGGCGTCGCCGAGGTAGGTCTGGAAGCCGAGCCCCTTGTCCGTCCAGTTGAGCAGGTCGTCGGAGTAGTAGATGCGCACGCCGTGGGCGACGAGACGGTCGGTCTTGTCCTCGCCGCACCAGATGTACACGTAGCCGTCGCCGTTGGCGTCGAGCTTCTGGTCCTCCTTGGCGAGCGTCGAGGTCTTCGCCTTGACGATGCCGGCGCCGTGCGCCTGGATCAGGTCGCCCTTATCGTCGAACATGCGGGCGCCGTTGGTGCCGGTGATGCCCGTGTAGTGGTAGATGAAGCGGACGGCCTTGAACGCCGTCTGCAACGTGTCGGCGGCCTTGGTCACGTCGTCGGCGGTGGCGTTCGCGTCGTCGACGACATTCTGCGCGGCGTCGCGCGCCTCGTTCAGCGCCTTGAGGTCGTCCGGGTTCGCCTTCCACGTGTCGTAGGGGGCGGTTCCGGAGTCGTCCGAACGGTAGCCGGAGGCGAGCGGCTTCAGATCCTTTTCGGTGGTCTTGCCGAGCAACGTCTTCAGCGTGGTCTTGTCCGTCGTCGGCGCGTCGGCCTGCGCCGTGGGCGCGGCCGCGTCGCCGCCGTCCGTCGCGTCGGTCGCGTCGCTCTTGGCGATTCCGTCCGTCGCCAGTTTGTCGGCGATGTCGGCCGACGCGTCGAGCGCCTTCTTCGCCTGTTGCGTGCCGTCCTGCGCGCCGTCGGCGTCCGTCGTGGATTGCGCGGACTTCGCCGCGTCGCCGCCGATCAGGCTGGACAGGTCGCCGGTGGACGGCGTGGATGCGTCCGTGCCCTCCTCGGCGTTGGCGGGAATCGTCATCGACGTGCACAGCAGCGTCGCCGCCGCTATCGCACCGATGAACCGTGTTCCTCGTTGCATGTATTCCTCCTTGAATTTCCTTCTGTTTCCTTCTTTGGTGAAGGCCGCCGCCCCGAACGCAATCGGAGCGGCGGCCTCGATCATCATGCCGCCGGCGGACCGGCGGCCGGGCTACCGGCTACTGCCGGCGCCTGCGCGTGATGACCAGCACGCCGGCCGCCGCGACGAGCAGCGCGACGACGCCGACCACGCCGGCCACCGAGGAGCCGGTCGCGGACAGTCCCTTGTTCGGCTTGGCCGTCGTCTGGCCGTTGCCGCCGGCCGCGCCGTTGCCCGGCGCGGGCTGCTGCTCCGGACCGGGCGTGACGGACGCGGCCTTCACGGTCACCGTGAACGTGGCGGACACGCCGCGGTAGGAGACGGTGACGGTCTTCTCGCCGGCGGTGGCGGAATCGAAGCCGGAGACGGTGTACTCGCCGTCGGCGAGCGCCTTGCGTTCCGTCTTGCCGTCGCGCTGGTAGACGGCGGCGACCTTGAGTCCGGCGAGGTCGAGCTTGTCGCCGACCGTGTAGTCGGTCTTCGTCGGGGCGGTCACGTCGAGCGAGGCGAGCGTGGCCGCGTCGAACGTGACCGTGTAGGTGGTCGTCTTCGAGCCGTCGGCGGAGGTCACGGCGATCTCGGCCTTGCCGCCGAGCGCGCCGGTCTTGACCGCGTCGCCGGTCACCTTGACGGTGGCCGCGTTGTCCTTGGCGTAGGCCTGCAGGACCGGGTTCGCTTCGGCGTCGATCGGCAGCGCGACCGTGTAGTCGGTCTTGGCCGGGTCGAAGCCGCTGACGGTCGCGCCGTCGAGACGCAGGTCGCCGAGCGTCGCGTCGGCGGCGGGGGCCGCGACCTGCTTCGCCTCGTAGATGCGCACCTCGGAGATCTTCGCGTAGTAGTTCGCGTTGTCCGCGTAGGTGAGCTTCAGGCGCACGCCCCTGGTGGCGGGCAGCTTGTCGAGCGAGACGGTGGTCACGTCGCCCTGGTTGATGCGCGGGCCGGTTTCGGCGGTGACGCCGGAGTCCTTCCAGGTCGTGCCGTCCGCGTCGAGGACCTGCACGGCGAACGACTTCGGGGTGGCTTCGCCGAACGAGACGAAGTCGAGCGAGTGGAGCGTGCGCGCCTTGTCGAACGTGTAGCTCACCCACGGGTCCTTGTCGTCGGCGGAGGATTCGCTCTTCCAGTTCGACCACGCCTTGCCGTCGGTCGCGCCGTCGCAGGTGTTGCCGATGACGTTCGAGCCTTCGGTGGAGGAGGCCTGCGCGTTGGCGCAGAACGTCTTGGCGAGGTTCTCGCCGTTGACGGTCTCGCCCTTGGTCACGTACACGGTGAGCGTGGCGGGGATGGTCGCGCCGGTGCCGCTGCCGTCGTCGACGGTGCCCTTGATGGTCACGGTGCCGGTCGAGGCGAGCTTGTCATCGGAAAGAGCGGACCAGTCCCACGTCACGTCGCGCGCGAACGCTCCGGAGGCGCGCACATGCGCGTCGGCGGTGGCGGGGGCGGCGGCCTTGACGTCGTCGACGGTGGAGCCGGCGGCGACGGTGACGGACGCCGGGTCGGTCGCGGTGAACGCGCCGACGGTCACGGTCGCGGTGACCGGGAACTCGTTGCCGTAGACGTCCTTGGCGACGGCGGTCGCCTCATAGGTGCCTTCCTTGGTGACGTCCACCTTGGAGACGTCCCAGCCGGCGGCGGTGACGTCGGCCTTGCCCTCGCCCCACGTGTAGTAGAGGGTGACGGTCTTCGGCAGCGCGGCGGCCGCGTTCACGGCGGTCTGCACGTTCACGGCCTTGGCGCCGGTCGGGGTGACGTCGCGCAGCGTCCACGTCTGGTTGTTCGCGGGCGTGTTCGCGGTGGAGGAGGTCCACAGGCCGACCTTTGTGCCGGCGGCGGTGCCCGAGCCGTTCACGTCGAGGTTCCGCTTGGCGGCGGCGTTGAGCAGCTGGTAGCCGGACCCGTCGCCGGTGTTGAGGATCCACTTGGCGGCCGGGTCGGTCTTCGCCTGTTCGACGGATTCGTCGGACAGGGCGTTGGTGCCGTCCTTGGAGACGAGCACCTTGCCGTCGGCGTCGGTGATCACGTACGCCTTGAGGTCGGGGCGCTCGGTGCCGGACTGGTCGATCTGGGTGAACGTCCAGGTCTGCTTCTTCGCGTCGGCGGCGGTGGAGGCCACGTCGGCGAGGGAGAGCGCGGAGTCGTCCTTGGCGACCTCGGCGACGGCCTTGCCGGACTGCTTGCCGACGAGCTGGTACGTGCGGCCGGTCGCGGCGGCGACGGCGGAGTCGGAGTGGCCGGTGACGCCCTTCAACTGGATGGAGGCGATCGAGCGGGCGGGGACCGTCACGGTGGCGGTCTTCGCGGCCTTGTCGATCACGACGGAGCCCGCGGCCTGCTTGACGTTGCTGGTCTTGGCGAACACCTCGGGGGTGGCGGAGTCGACGCCCTTGTCCTTGTCGGACTGGGCGGTCTCGGTCGTCAGGTAGAGGTCGCCGGACGCGTCGTCGGCGATCTGGCCGTACTTGGACAGGTCGATGACGAACGTCTGGGCGTTGGTGCCGGAGTTGCGGTGCACGATCGTCTGGGTCGCGCCGTCGGCGGAGGTGGCGGTCATCGTGTTGTCGGTGTCGTTGTTGGCGATGACCTTGTCGCCGGCGTGGATGAAGCGGGTGATGGCCTTGACGCCGTTGTACTTCGCGTTCGCGATGACGGTGCACGGGGCGAGGCCGTCGGTCGTGCCGCCGTTGTTGTTGACGCGGCGCTCCGAGTACAGCTTGCCGTCCTTGCCGGCCACGGTGCAGTCGAAGTCGATGAGCACGGTGCCCCAGTTGGTGTTCTCGCCGGCCGGGTTGACGTTCGAACCCATCTGCATGTTGTAGAGGTCCTCGACGACCTGCCAGAACGTGAAGTCCTTGGACTGCAGGCGGGGCACGTTGGAGCTGATGTAGCTCATCATGCCGAGCGCGTTGTCGAAGCCGTACGGGTTGTACGAGCCGGACTGCCAGGAGCCGTCCACCTCGCTCATCGAGAGCTTCTTGCCGTCGGCCTGCGCGATGTCGCGGGCGAGCATCTGGCTGCCGGTGGAGTAGGCGTGCACGTTGTACTGGCCGACGAGGTCCTTGACCTCCTGCGGGTAGGCGTTGTACGACTTGACGAAGTCGGCGGAGTTGGTGGCGTCGGTGGCGGAGATGATCGTGTCCGCGTTGCCCTTGAGCGCCTCGGACAGGGCCTTGATGGTGGCCTGCTGCTCGGCGTTGTTGACGTGCATGCCCTCCTGCGGCTTCTTCAGCGCGTTGGAGTACGGCGTGACGGTCTTGTCCTTGTCGGAGTAGTACTTGCTCCAGTAGTTGTTGATGAGGTTCTCGTTGGAGTCGCCCTTGCCGTCGTAGTCGGAGGCCTTCTGGGACGGGGTGCCCCAATAGTTGGTCTCGGACTCGTTGAACGGCTCGACGGTGTCGACGTTCACGTTCGCGCCGAGGCTTTCCAGGTGCTCGACGTTCTTGGCCATGTACTGGGCGAACTTCTGCGGGTCCTTGAGGTTGTTGGAGCCGGAGTTGTATCCGCCGGTCGCGTAGCCGCTGCTGGTGAGGAACCACGGGGCGGAGTTGGCGAACGCCTCGATGTCGGTGATGTCGGCCTTGCCGTTCGTGCCTTCGGCGCCGCGCTTGATCCACCAGTCCTGGGCGGCGGACTTGCTGAAGTCGTACTGGCTGTCGTCGGTCGGGTCGAACGCGGCGGCGAGCTTGTCCTTGTCGGCCTGCTTCGTGGTGACGCCGCCGTAGACGTTCTTGGAGCCGTCGGCGTCGTCCTTCCACGTGCCGGGCACGGCGGCGCCCTGGCGCATGAACGGGTAGCCGTACGCCACGTCGGAGGCGTTGCCGCCGCCCACGTTGTAGCGGGCCATGTTGAGGTCGAGGCCGTCCGAGCCGAAGATGGACTGGTAGAACTGCTCGCGCAGCTGCTTGCCGTATGCGACGGCCTTCTGCTTGGACGCCTCGTCGCCGAGGTTGGTGGTGATGGACGATTCCTCGCCGAGGCTGCCGGTCGCGTTCGCGAACCATGCGAGCGAGGTCCCCCAGCCGTCGAACTCGTTGGCGTACCACGGGTTCGGCGTCACGGTGACGGCCGTGGCGCCGGCGTCGGCGGCGTTCGCCGTGCCGACGGCCGCGAACGCGCCGCCCGTCGTGAGCGTCGCCGCGGCTACCAGCGCCGCGAGCGACCTTCCCAGTGATTTCATTGATTCTCCTTGCCTTGTCGTTCCGCCGTCGCCATCGATGCGGCACCGCGTCTTCGCATGTGGGCCGTTCCACCGGTTCCGGCGTCCGCGTCGGCTCCTTCACCCGACGCCCGGAATGTTTGCGCAAACATCCCGATTGCGTCCCATCATACCACAAGAGCGTCGCCGAGGCGCCGTCGAGGCCGTCGCCGCCCCGCGCGCGGCGGCGCGGCGGCGACGGTCCGCGGACGGCCCCGTCACGGCCTATACTGTGTGCGGCAGACGCGCGCCGGCCGGGAACGGCGGCGCGCGAACGACACGATGCGACCGGACGACGCGCAGGCTCCTCACCTTACTGTCCCACGTCCCGGCCGCGAGAAGGAAGCAAGGTGACCCTCATGACAGGAACGACGCACACGACCCCGCACGCGGGACCGACGGAACCGTCCGCGTGGACGCGCGTCATCGCGGCGGTCTCGCGCCGCATCCCCACCATCATCGCCGTGGTCGCGCTGTTCGGCGTCTGGGAGGCGTGGGTGCGCATCGGCCACGTGCCCTCCACGATGATCCCCGCGCCGAGCGAGATTCTCCAGGCGACGATCGAGGTATGGCCGACGCTCGGACCGGCGGCGGCCGTGACCACATACGAGGGCGTCGTCGGATTCCTGTTCGCCGTGCTGCTGGGCGTGCTCGTCGGCATCGGACTGTACTGCTCGCGCGTGTTCAACGCCGCGTTCTACCCGCTGCTCGCCGCCGCGCAGACCATGCCGCTCATCTCCATCGCGCCGCTGTTCCTCATCTGGTTCGGCTTCGAGACGTCCGGCAAGATCGTCATCACCGCCGTGTTCGGTCTCTTCCCGGTGGCCGTGCAGACCGTGCGCGGGCTCGAGGCGGTGCCCGAATTCTATTCGGACGTGGCCCTGACCTGCGGGGCGACCCGCTGGTGGACCCTGTGGCACGTGAAGCTCCGCGTCGCGGCCCGCCAGATCTACGGCGGCATCCGTGTGACCGCCGCATACATCTTCGCCACCGCCTCCACCGCCGAATACCTGGGCGCGCGCAAGGGCCTCGGCATCTGGCTGCAGGCCGCGTACAACTCGTTCCGCACGCCGCTCATCTTCTCCGCCACGTTCACGATCATCGCGATGACCTGCCTGCTGCTCATCGCCGTGAACCTGAGCGAGCGCCTGCTGCTCGGCCCGGTCGGCGACGACGCCGATCCCGACGCGGACCAGTGACGCTCCCCATACGCCTCGTTCCCCCCGCTGCTCCCCCTTCCAGGGGGAGCTGTCAGGCCCCGCCTGACTGAGGGGGTACCCTGCCGCGAACTGGCCCCGGCATCGCCGCCATCACCCCTCTACCCTCCCCTCTATAATGGCAAGCGCTTGTCCGGCGTGTGGCAAACGGCCCCCTCTCCCCTTTTCGCTTCGCATGGGAGGGCGGCCGGGGCGCCGGTCGGGCGGACTGTCAGGCCCTCCATGCCGTTCTCTGCCGATCGTCCGTCCGGAGCGACACCCAGAGAACGGTTGAGAGACAACGAACTAGGGATTCATCATGAAGCACAGCCTTGTGACCAAGGCCATCGCCCTCGTGGGCGCGATCGCCATGACGATCGGCGTCGCCGCGTGCGGCCAGAGCAACGACTCCTCCTCCACCGACGGCCTCAAGAAGGTCACGTTCATGCTGTCCTGGGCACCGGACACGAACCACATCGGCGTCTACGTGGCCAAGAACAAGGGTTGGTTCAAGGACCAGGGCCTCGACGTGGACATCGTGGCCGTCGCGCAGGCCGGCGCCGAGCAGGCCGTGAACAACGGCAACGCCGACTTCGCGCTGTCCAACCTCACCAACGTGGGCATGTACAACCTCAAGGGCGCGCACCTCAAGCAGGTGCTGCAGGTCCAGCAGAAGCCGAGCGCCATCTGGTGCGCGCTCGCCTCGAACACCGCCATCAAGTCCCCGAAGGACCTGGACGGCAAGACGTTCGCCACGTTCGGCTCCAACGAGTCCGACGCGGTGGTGCGCCGCATGATCCAGACCGACGGCGGCAAGGGCGAGTTCGACAAGGTGACCGTCGGCACCTCCACGTTCAAGACGCTCGAATCCGGCAAGGCCGACTTCGGCGGCTTCTACGCCACCTGGGAGGGCGTGCAGGCCGACATGTACGGCCCGAAGCTCAACTGCTTCACCGAGCCCGACTACGGCGTGCCCGGCAACGCGGACGCGATCGGCGTGATCACCAGCGACAAGACCATCAAGGAGAACCCGGACCTCGTGAAGAAGTTCACGCAGGCCACCCAGAAGGGCTACGAGTACGCGTACTCCCACCCGGACGACGCGGCGGACATCCTCGTCAAGGAGGCCCCGGACGCGAACCTCGAGACGAAGTTCGTGCGCAAGAGCATGCAGACCATCGTCGACGGCCAGTACTGGGGCGACCCGGCCAAGATCAAGGACGGCTCCTTCGTGCTCGGCACCAACGACTTCGTCGAGCCGCAGAAGTACTTCGACTTCCTCGCCCAGGAGGACGCCTACACGGATTCCCACGACAAGGTGATCCACCAGGCCCCGAACACGAAGGACTTCGCCACCAACGAGTTCCTCGGCAAGTAACGCCGACTCTGTAACGGCTCCCCTTGTCAGGGGAGCTGGCCCGCGAAGCGGGACTGAGGGGTAGTCGACCGCGTATATACGACGGCGTGCTCTCCCCCAGTCGGCTCCCCTTACAGCCCCCTCTGACGAGGGGGCTTTGTCGTTCGGTAGACTGGTCGGCATAGCCATCATGGGAGGGGACGATTATATGGACATCGACCATACGGCCTGCAGGACCCGCGTCGTCGCGTGCGTGGACACGGGCGTCGACGACGCGATGGCGCTCGCGTATCTGCTCGCCTCGGCGGGCGAATGCGAACTGCTCGGCGTGCTCGCCGGCTACGGGAACGTGGACGTGGCCACGGCCGAACGGAACACGCGGATCGTGCTCGACCTGTTCGGCGGGCACGACGTCCCCGTGTTCCGTTCCTCGACGCATCCCTCATGGGCGGACGCGTTCATCCCCGACGCGGGATGCGCGCAGTTCCATGGGGCCGATGGGCTGGGCGGGACCGTCGGCGCGGCGGCGGCCGAACCGTCCGACCCGTCCGACCCGTCGGTACCGGAAGGCGCGATCGTGTCCGTGGGCGGATACCGGACGGACGACCCGCATGCGAATCCGGCGGCTCCGGCCTCGCCGGCAGCCTCCCGTCCCGTCGCCGGATTATCGTACGGCTGCCCCCACCGGCCCACGTCCACGGCCTACGCCGGTCTGGACGCGGACGGGGACGGCATCGACTTCCTCATCGACGCGGTGCGCATGTTCGGCCGCCGCGTGACGGTGCTCTCCACCGGACCGCTCACCGACGTGGACGCGGCGATCCGACGCGCGCCGGACATCGCCCCGAGGCTCAGGCTCGTGATGATGGGCGGCACGCTCACCCAGCCGGGCAACTGCTGGGACGCGGTGGCCGAAACGAACATCATCCAGGATCCGGAGGCCGCGGACCGCGTGTTCCATTCCGGCGCGGACGTGACGATGGTCGGCCTCGACGTGACGCACCAGTGCCTGCTGCCGCGGCGCGCGGTCGCCCGATGGCTCGACGCCGGCACCGACCGCGGCCGGTTCCTCGCGCGGATCGCCGGATTCTCCATCGCCGCGAACCGCAACGCCGATCCGAAGCTCTTCGCGGCCGGCATGCCGTTGCACGACCCGCTGGCCGCGGCGGTCGCCCTCGACCCGACGCTGGTCTCCACGTTCGACGTCGCCCTGCGCGCCGAGACGGCGACCGGCGACTTCACCGGCGTGCGCGGACGCACCACCGGCGACCCCGTGGGGCTCGTCACGCCGGACGTGCCGCGCGTCCACGTCGCCCTCGGCGTGGACGCGGACCGTTTCGTCGGCGAGTTCACCGACCGTCTCGCCATGATGTGCGACGCCCGGCCGCTGCTGAGGTATCTCTGACGCCTCCCCGACTCACTTCTTCACGCCGCCGAACCTGCGATCGCGGTGGATGTAGTGGTCGATGGAGCGCCACAGGACCTCGCGGCCGCAGTCGGGGAACAGCTCGGGCACGAAGTCGAGCTCGGCATAGGCGGCCTGCCAGGGCAGGAAGTTCGAGGTGCGCTGCTCGCCGGAGGTGCGGATCACCAGATCGCAGTCGGGCACGTCGGGCAGGTAGAGGTGGTCGGCGATCATCTTCTCGGTGACGCGGTCGCCGCTGATCTTCCCATCGCGCACGTCCTTCGCGATGGCGGCGCAGGCGTCGGCGATCTCGGCGCGGCCGCCGTAGTTGATGCAGAACACCACGTCGATGACCTTGTTGTGCTTCGTGCGCTCCTGCGCGACCTCGAGCTCGTCGATGACGGACTTCCACAGCTTCGGGCGGCGGCCGGACCAGCGCACACGCACGCCCCACTCGTCCATCTGCGCGACGCGGCGGTGGATGATCTCACGCGAGAAGCCCATGAGGAAGCGCACCTCCTGCGGGCTGCGCTTCCAGTTCTCGGTGGAGAACGTGTACAGCGACAGGTAGCGCACGCCCGCCTCGATCGCGCCGGCGATCGTGTCGAACACGACCGGTTCGGCGGCCTGGTGGCCGTTGGTGCGGATCATGCCGCGCTCCTTGGCCCAACGCCCGTTGCCGTCCATGATGACGCCCACGTGGCGGGGCACCTTGCCCTTGGGGAAGTCGGGGATGCGGGAGGGGTCGGAGAAGGGGGCCGCCGGGATGTTCAGCGACGTGTAGTCCACGTTTTCGAAAGCCATGTCTGTCAATCTAGCAGTCGCATGGAACGTAGCGGGCGCTCGAGATAGTACTCGGCCCAATCCTCCACGAGACGCGCGGTCTCGGGCAGGAGCCCGCGGCCGTCGAGCTCCGTCCAGTCGCCGTCGGTCAGCGCCTCGAGCTGGGCGAGCGCGAGCGGCGTGATGCACTTCGCCTCGGGCGTGTGGTCCTTCGCGCACATGAGGCCACCGGCGGGGATGGACAGGTACACGCCGGCGGAAAGGCCGCCCGTGAAACCGTCCGTGAAACGTTGCGGCTGCTGGGTTTCCGCCGTGCCGCCTTCCGTGGAACCGCCTGTGAAACCATCTGTGAAACGCCGTTGCCCGCAGACGACGCACGCGTGCAGGCGCGGCGACCAGCCGGCGAGCGCGAGCGCGCGCATCACGTAGGAGGCGGAGATCTGGTCGGAGGCGTGCGCGTGCTTGGCGAGCGCGTTCAGCGCGCCGATGAGCAGCCGGTATTGGCCGGCCACGCGCTCCTCCTCCGCGCCGACGATCTTGTCGGCGGTCTCGACGATCACGTTGGCGGCCGTGTACGCGTCGTAGTCGGCGCAGATCGGTTCGGCGTAGGCGGCGACGGATTCGGCCTGGGAGACGACGTCGAGCGAACGGCCCTGCGCGATGAGCAGGTCGGCGCGCATGAACGGTTCGAGGCGTGCGCCGAAGCGTGATTTGACGCGGCGCACGCCTTTGGCGACGGCGCGGATCTTCCCGTGGTTGCGGGTGAGCAGGGTGATGATCCGGTCGGCCTCGCCGAGTTTCGCGGTGCGCAGCACCACCCCTTCGTCTCGATACAGCGGCATGGTTCCCCATTATGGTGCGACGTGTGACCGGCGACGTACGGCCGGGACACCCCCTCAGTCGGCTTCACCGACAGCTCCCCCTCAAGGGGGAGCCAGAGAGAAACCAGAGAAAGAAACACATCAGTAGACGAAGAGGCCCCAGAAGGCGAAGAAGAAGAGGACGTGGAGCATGGCGACGGCGGTGAGCCAGAACAGGACGCGTCCAAAGCGCGTGTCGGCGAGCACCGGTTCGCGTCCGGTCACGATGCCGTGGATGGCGTCGCGCCGGGGCGGCCAGCGCAGCACGCCGCGCCGGGAGGCGACTTCGATGAGCCGCGCGAACACGCGCGACCACGCCCAGACGACGAGCGTGCACACGATCTCGATGACCGGCCAGCTCCACCAGATCATGCCCGGCTCCTCGTCGGGCGCGGCACCCCAGGCGAGTCTGACCACGGCCATGACCACCTGGCCGAGGCCGGCGGCGAACAGGAGGAGCGTCGCCATCGTGGTGACGGTGAGCGTGACGAGCGCGTTGCCGAATCCGTGCCGGAATCCGAGCCCCGGGTAGCGCACGCCCCGGTTGCGCCGCCGCAATCGGAACGCGATGCGCCGGCCCAGCGCGATAAGCCAGGCGACGAGCGTCGCCAGCAGCAGCACGAGCATGCCCGCGTGCAGCACCGTACCGTAGATGGTGAGCGAGCGTCGCGGCGTGAGGTCGTCGGGCACGGCGATCGACTGGTAGATCGTGTCGCCGGCGACGCGTTCCGATGTCTGGCGAAGTCCCGCGGCGGTGCCGGACGCCCAGGCGATCACGTCGTCCACGTAGGCGTCGGCGAATTTGGTGCCGGTCTCCGCCTCGTCGCCGAGCCGCAGCACGTGGTTGGCGACCGGGTAGCTGCGTACGGTCACGTCCTTGTTGCCGGCCGCGTGGGCGAGGGCGAGCATGTGCGTGACGCCGTCGACCTGCGCGGTCATCACGTCCTTCGACCCGTAGGCGATGAGCGTGGGTATGGCGTACGCGGATGTCTCGGGCAGGTCGAGGTCGAAGTTGTGCAGGCCGAACAGCGCCGTGTCCGCGTTGAACACGCGACGCACGATCGACTGGTAGCCGTCGTTCGCGCCGACAAGCGCGAAGTCCTGGGAGACGAAGAAGCCGAGCGAGCGGCGCGGCGTGAACACCATCGGCGACAGGAGGATCTGGAACGCGACGTCCGGATCGTCGGCGAGCAGGTACTGCGAGATCCACGTCGATTCGCTGGTCGCGTAGATGCCGACCTTGGCCGCGTCCACGTCGCTCCGCGCGCGCAGCAGGCCGATCGCGGCGTCGTAGACGCGCGCGGAGGCCGGATAGTCGCGCGTGATGTCGGTGGTGGACCAGACGGGCTTGTCGATGACGGCGGTGACGAAACCGGCCGAGGCGAGCGCCGTGGCCATGTCACCGAACGAGTTGTAGGCGGTGCCGAAGCCGGCGCCGTGCATGAACACGATGCCGGGGCGTTTGCCGGCCGCGCCGGCCGGTCGGCGGATGAGCACGGTCACGTCCTGTGTCTCGCCGTCGCCGTCGCCGTGCACGCGCCACGTCGAGTCCGCGGCGGCGTCGACCTTCACCCGGCGTGCGCCGCCGACCTGCGTGCCGTCGCGGCGCACGGTGATGGAGACCGCCGACTCCCTCACGTCGTACGCGCCTTCGCCGGCGGTCGTCGCGGCGCCTGTCGCGGCGCCGCCCGACGCGCCGTCGAACGTGACGGACGTGTCGTCGGTGAGCGTCGCGACAGTGCGTCCGGTCGGTTCGTTGTCCCACGGCACGGTGGTGAGGTTCGACACGGAGACGAGCAGGCCGATCAGGATGATGAAAATCGGCAGGCTGACGGACAGCCTGCGCCATCGCGACCACGGCATCTCCCGTGTCGCGTCAGTGCTGTCCGATGCATGCTCGTCGCGCGTCACGCCGCTCCCCCGCGTCCGGCTCAGTGGCCGGGATGCTGGATCGGCACGACGACCGGGCCGGTGGAGCCGTCGGGCACCTGGCCCGCGGCCTCCATCTTCGCGGCCATGTCGTTGGCGATCTCGAGCAGCGTTTCGACGATCTGGTCCTCGGGCACGGTCTTGATGACCTTGCCCTTGATGAAGATCTGGCCCTTGCCGTTGCCGGAGGCGACGCCGAGGTCGGCCTCGCGCGCCTCGCCCGGGCCGTTGACGATGCAGCCCATGACGGCCACGCGAATCGGCGCGGTAACGTTCTTGAGGCCGTCGGTCACGGCGGAGGCGAGCTGGATGACGTCCACTTGGGCGCGGCCGCAGCTCGGGCAGGAGATGATGTCGAACTTGCGCGGGCGCAGGCCCATGTATTCGAGCAGCTTGCAGCCGACCTTCACCTCTTCGACGGGCGGGGCGGAGAGGGAGACGCGGATCGTGTCGCCGATGCCTTCGGCGAGCAGGGCGCCGAACGCGAGGCACGACTTGATGGTGCCCTGCCATTGCGGGCCGGCCTCGGTGACGCCGAGGTGCAGCGGCCAGTCGCCCTTGGAGGCGAGCAGGCGGTAGGTCTGGACCATCGTGATCACGTCGTGGTGCTTGACGGAGATCTTGAAGTCGTGGAAGCCGACGTCCTCGAACATGTGGGCCTCCTTCAACGCGGAGGCGACGAGCGCTTCGGGGGTCGGCCCGCCGTACTTGGCGTACAGCTCCTTGTCGAGCGAGCCGGCGTTCACGCCGATGCGCAGGGAGATGCCCGCGTCGGTCGCGGCCTTGCAGATGTCGGGGCCGACCTGGTCGAACTTGCGGATGTTGCCCGGGTTGACGCGCACGGCCGCACAGCCGGCGTCGATCGCCTGGAACACGTACTTCGACTGGAAGTGGATGTCGGCGATGACCGGAATCGGCGACTTGCGGCAGATCTCGGGCAGCGCGTCAGCGTCGTCCTGGCTCGGGACGGCGACGCGCACGATGTCGCAGCCGGCGGCCGTGAGCTCGGCGATCTGCTGGAGCGTGGCGGGCACGTCCGCGGTGAGCGTGTTGGTCATCGACTGCACGGAGATGGGCGCGCCGCCGCCGACCGGCACCGGGCCGACCATGATGCGGCGGGATTTGCGGCGCGGGTGGAGCGGCGACTCGCTGGTCAGCTCGACCGGGTCGCCGGTCTTGCGGAACGGTTTGTTGACGGGGTTCACGGTATTCAACGTATTCATCACTGCTTGTCTATCAGCTCGTCGGCCTTGGCGCGGGCCTCGCGTTCGAGCTGTTCCATTTCCTCCACGTCACGGAACAGCGGGTCGCCGCGCAGCTCGGCGTCCATCAGGTCGAGCACGGCCCTGACCGTGTCGACGATGCCGAGGTAGGGCAGGCGATGTTCGAGGAACGCGTGCACGGCCTGCTCGTTGGCGGCGTTGAGGACCGCCGTGTGCTTCTCGGAGGCGTTGAGGCAGTGGCGCGCGAGGGAGACGGCGGGGAACGCCTCGTCGTCGAGCGGCTCGAACGTCCACGAGGCGGCCTTCGTCCAGTCGCACGCGGCGGCCACGTTCGGCATGCGCGCCGGCGCGGACAGGCCGAGCGCGATCGGCAGGCGCATGTCCGGCGGGGAGGCCTGGCAGATGGTCGCGCCGTCGACGAATTCGACCATCGAATGGACGATGGACTGCGGGTGCACGGTCACGGCGACGCGTTCGGGCGGGATGTTGAACAGCCGGGACGCCTCGATGACCTCGAGTCCCTTGTTCATCAGCGTGGACGAGTTGATGGTGACGACCGGGCCCATGTTCCACGTCGGGTGGTTGAGCGCCTGCTCGGGCGTGATATCGGTCATCTGGTCGCGCTTCATGCCGCGGAACGGGCCGCCGGACGCGGTGACGACGAGGCGCGCCACCTCGGCGTGCGTGCCGGAGCGCAGCGACTGCCAGATCGCGGAATGTTCGGAATCGACCGGGTTGATCTGGTCCTCGCGCGTCTGCGCGCCGAACAGCAGGTGGCCGCCGGCGACGACGGACTCCTTGTTGGCGAGGGCGAGCTGCGAGCCGGCCCTCAGCGCGGCGATCGACGGTTCGAGGCCGATCGAGCCGGTGATGCCGTTGAGCACGACGTTCGCGCCGGAGCCGGCCATCGCGATGACCGCGTCCGGTCCGGCCTGCACCTGCGTGTGCTTCGCGCCGGCCTGCTCGAGCGCCTCGCGCAGCGCGGCCGCCTTCGTCTCGTCGAAGACGGCGACCTGCGGCACGTGGAACTCGGCGGCCTGCCGCGCGAGCAGGTCGATGTGCGCGCCGCCGGCGGCGAGTCCGACGACGGTGAAACGTTCGGGGTGACGGGAGATGACGTCCAGTCCCTGGGTGCCGATGGAGCCGGTGGAGCCCAGGATGACGACGGTGTTGCTGTGGATCACTGCTGCTTCTTTTCGTCGTTGCCGAGACCCGGGAACGACAGGTTGGGGATTTCGAGGTTGCCGTCGTCGGTGGACAGCAACGAGAACGGGTTGGCCTGGACCGCGGGGGCCGGGGCCGGATTGGTCTGGGCCGGCGCGGCGTGGGCCGCATGCGCCGCGTGCGACGCACGGGTGGGCGCCGGCGCGGGGGCCGCGACCGGAGCCTGCGAGGACGTCACGGACGGGATGTCGAGGCGCGGCATCTGCGGCGTGAACGACGGCGCGTCGATGGCCGGGAACTCCTGCGAGACCGCGGCCATATGGGCCAAGGCGGCCAAGGAGCCGGTGGTGGGCTCGGTTTCGGCGGCCGCGGCGGGGGCCGGGGCGGTCGTCTCGTGGGTCGCGGGAGCGGAGGCCACGGGAGCGGGCTGCGCGACCGGCTGCGCGGCAGCCGCGACGCTGATCGGCTGGGTCGGGTACGTCGACGGCGCCGGCTGCACCGGCTGCGCGGGAGCCTCGACGGGCGCGGCCGTAGGAGCCGTGGCGGTCTGGGCAGGCGCAAAGGACGGTGCGGCCTGCACCGGAACAGTCTGCACCGGAGCGGGCGTCATGACCGGAGCCGGAGTCACCGGTTGCGCCGCATGCACCGGCTGCGCGGACGGCGTAAAGGAGACAGGCTGGGCGACAGGGGCCGCCGGCTCGACCGGAGCCGTCTGCACCGGCATCGTCTGTACGGGAGCCGTCTGGACCGGGACCGTGGCCTGAGCGGCGGCCACCGGCTGCACCGGCATCGTCTGCGCGGGAGCCGCGGCCGGGGCGGGCGTCACGACCGGCGTGACCGCGGGGGCGACCGCCGGCGTGGACGCGACCGGCGCGACCGGCGTGGACGCGACGGACGCCGCGGCGGCGTTGCCGGCGAGCACGACGGACGGCGAGGCGACCGGCGGCTCGGGCGACGGGGTGAACAGGCTCTGCTCGGCCTGGCTCAACGCGTCGAAGCTCTCGGCGCGGGCCGCGGCGTCCCGGGCCGGCGCAACGGGCGCGGACACGGCCGGGGCCGCGGCGACGGGCGGGGCGGGCGCGACGGCCGGCGGCGCGTAGCTCTGCGGTGCATCGGAGACGTCGGCCTGCGGCGCGGCCGGACGCTGGTACTGGGCGTCCGGGGAGAACAGCGGGGCGACGCCGTCGACCGGCGCGGCGTCGGACGACGCCGACTGCGCGGACACGGAAGCGGAGGCGTCATCGTCGCCGGTGGTGATGTAGTCGGCGATGCGGGCGAAGGATTCGAGACGGCTCAGCAGCTGCGCGCACGTGTTGAGGAAGTAGTCGACCTGGCGCTCGTCGTAGCCCTTCTTGCCCTTGCGCTGCGTGAACACGGAGTTGGAGACGAAGTCCGCGGTGATCTTGTCGAGATCGCCCACGTCCTTCTTGGATACGCCGTCGAGCCCGAGCTCGGAGGCCGCCTTGTCGGCGATCTGGTCGGAGAGCCTGTCGACCTGCTTGCGGTCGTAGGAGGGGGTGCGCGGCTTGCCGGAGCCGAAGCGTTCGCCTTCGGCGCGGTCGAGGTGCTTGACGATCTCGCGGTACAGCTCCTCCGTCTTCGCCTTCCACGCGATGCGCCCGTGCTGGGAGATCTCCCACGTGGTCTGCTTGTCGACCACGGCGCGTTCGAGGCGGGCGAGCGCCGCGTCCACCTGTGCGACCTCATAGCCGCCGCGGGTCAGATCGAAGGACACGTTCTGGATGTCCCGCTGCGTCAGCTGGGCGCCGTCGCTGTCGTACAACGCGTGCGCCCGCTCCAGAAACGCGTCCACCTGGGCGGGGTCGTAGCCCCACTTGCGCTTGCCTGCCCTGGGGATTCCGGCTTCGGATTGCTGCGCCATGGGCTATCAACCTCCTAGAGGAACGAACGGTACTGTCAGTCACCTTACGTGATTGTTGGGACGCGGCCGGGCGCCCGGACCCCCGCGTGCGGCCGTCTTCGCGTGTTTCGCCGGGGGTTACGCTATGGTGTTGCGGTGCGGGCGATTAGCTCAGTCGGCTAGAGCGCCACCTTTACACGGTGGATGTCGGGGGTTCGAGCCCCTCATCGCCCACAATCGACCGAAGAGGCTTGGAATCATGCGGATTCCAAGCCTCTTCGTCGTATCAGGCCGTCAGCGGCCCTTGCCGTAGGCGCGCAGATGGATGCCGTTCCAGTCGGGGCTCACGGTAATCGGCGTGGCCGCGTTCATGCCCGCGGTCTTCGCGGCGGACTGCACGGTGCTGGAGCTCGCGGCGCCGTCGCGTCCGGGCTTCGGGGTGAGCACCCACAGCGGGCCGTCGTCGCCGAGCACGGCGTACGCGTCGACGATCGTGTCGGACAGCTCGTCCTCGTCGTCGCCGTCCCGCCACCACAGAATCACGCCGTCCACGGCGGAGTCGTAGTCCTCGTCGACGAGATCCTGCCCGGTCAGATTCTCGATCTTCTCACGGATCGTATCGTCCACGTCGTCATCCCACAGCCATTCCTGCACGATGTCGCCGGGTTTAAACCCAAATTCCTCAGCGTTCTGTGATGCGGTTTGATTCACGCAGACCACAATACCAACACACGGCGAACAGGAGCGTTAACAAACGGGGAAAAATGAGACGGACGCGCGGCGAGGCGCGCATGGCGGCGGTCGGCGCGACGCCGCGCGCGCCCGCCCCGCCGCCTCACTTCGCCACGCAGTGCGGCAGGGACTCCCCCTTGCCCTCGCCGATGGCGACGAGCGCCGCGTACGCCTCGTCGAGCGTGGACACGCTCACGTCGCGCAGCCCCGCCGGCACGTGGCCGACGACCTCGTCGCAGTTGGACTTCGGCGCGAGGAACCAGGTGGCGCCGTCACGTTTCGCGCCGATCATCTTGAGCCGGATGCCGCCGATGCGCCCGACCTTCCCCTTCGCGTCGATGGTGCCGGTGCCGGCGATCGTCCTGCCGCCGGTCTCGTTTTCGGGGGTGACCTTGTCGATGAGGCCGAGCGTGTACATCATGCCGGCGGACGGGCCGCCGATGTCGTCGACGTGCATCGCGACCTTCATGCCGGACACGTCGACGCCCTTCTTCTTCAGGAAGCGCTTCGCCGCCTTCACGGCGTCATCCTGCGAGGAGGTCATCTCCTTGCTCGTCTCCTTGCGGTACTCGTCGGTGGTCTGGCCGGCCGGCACAACCGCCTCGCGCGGCGTGACGACGCGCTGCGGGTCGAGCCACGACCAGATCACTTCGGCGTTGGTCAGCGGATAGCCGGGCACGCCGTTCGCGGAGATCGTGACGAGCAGGAGCCTGCCGGAATCCTTGTGCGTGGCGATGCCGGTCACGCCGATCACCTGGGAGGCGTCGCCTTTCCCGGACGGGACGGCGCCGAGCACGTCGCGGGTGGGTCCGGGCCATTCGGTCGCATACGCGCTCGGCAGGCACAGCGTCACCGCGCACAGGATGACGGCCGCCGCGCCGGCGAACCACCGGGGCGAGCGGGAGCGGACGTAGCGGACGAGGCGCGCGGGCGCGGCGCGCAGGGAGCCGGCACGCGGGGAACCGGCGTTCGGGGAATCGGGGAAAGGCATGGGCATACCGCGCATCATACCAGCGCACGCTTTGCGCGAAACATGCCCGGGACACCCTAATATGGACGGCAGGAAACGCAACCCGACGGCGACAGACAAGAGGATCCATATGGACGAGAACGCAATCCACGAGTGGCTGATCAAATGCTTCGGCCCGGTGCAGGGCGAGATGGCGTGGCAGCAGATCTCCCAGCTGCCCGATTCGATCCGCGAACAGCTGATGAGCCAGGATCCGAGCACCCTGCCGAACCCGGCGGAGGTGCAGCAGATGATGGCCGCGTTCACCGCGGGCGGCCTCAACACGATGGGCGACATGAACCAGGTGGTCGAGGAGGGGCCGATCAACGTGAAGCTCGCCCGATCGCTCGCCCTCCAGCAGGCGAACGCGGACGGCTCGCGCACGAGCGTCACCGCCGCCGAGGGCGCGGCGGTGCGCCGTGCGATGAGCGAGGCGAACCTGTGGCTGGACACGGCGTGCGAGTTCGATCCGGCACCCGGCGAGCCGCAGGCGCTCACCCGCGCCGGCTGGGTGGAGGACACGCTCGACGCGTGGGCGAAGTTCGCCGCGCCGGTCGCCTCCTCGATGGGCGAGGCGCTCGCCTCGGTGATCTCCGAACGTCTCGGCGGCGCGTTCGACGGCGAGATCGCCGGCATGTTCGCCGGCCCGGTGCCGATTCCGATTCCAGACGGCATGAAGGACCCGAAGCAGCTGGTCAAGCTGCTCGGCAACACGTCGTTCGCGATGCAGCTGGGTCATGCGGCCGGCTCGCTGAGCCGCGAGGTGCACGGCGGCTTCGACCAGGGCATTGCGCTGCTGTCGAACCCGGCGGGCGCGCTGGTCGCGCAGAACGTCGAGGAGTACACGAAGCAGCTCAACGGCGAGGGCGGCTCCGCCGATGCCGGAACCGCGGACAGCAACGGCACCGGCGCGGGCACCGCGTCCAACCCGATCGGCTTCACGTCGGCGAAGCCCGCCGATCACCCGGCCTCCGACCCCGAGACCGAGGCCCTGTTCGACGACATCGTGCGCCCCGACCCGATTCCCGCCGAGGAGGTCATGGCGTTCCTCGCCCTGCGCGAGGTGGCGCACGCGCGCCTCTATTCGGCGGTGCCGTGGCTGATGCCGCGCTTCGAGGCCCTGATCGGCAAGTACGCGCGCGGCATCTCCATCGACCTGGACGCGATGGAGGAGCAGCTGCGCGACGCGGGCGCGCTCGACCCGGATTCGATCTCCGGCGCGGTGAACCTCACCAAGGTCGGCATCCCGGACACGCCGGAGCAGCGGGAGGCGCTGGCCGCGCTCGAATCCCTGCTCGCGATGGTCGAGGGCTGGGTGGACTGCGTGGTGTGGCGTGCCGGCATGGCGCACATCCCGCATATCGAGCAGTTGCGCGAGATGATGCGCCGCGAACGCGCGACCGGCGGCCCGGCCGAGCGCACGTTCGAAAGCCTGCTGGGCCTGGAGCTGCGCCCGAAGCGCATGCGCGAGGCGGCCGGCATGTGGGAGATGATCACCTCCGCGGAGGGCGTCGAGGCGCGTGACGCGAAATGGTCGCACCCGGATCTGCTGCCCGTGCTCGCCGGCGACGACGGCACGGCCGCGCAGCCGGGGGCCACGGGGGCCACGGCCGACGCGGATTCCGGCAAGGACGGCGACGGCAAGGGCGATGCTTCCGATGGCAAGGGCGGATCCGGTTCCACCGGCACCGACTGGGATGCGGAGCTCTCGAAGCTGCTCGGCGAGGAAGGCGACGGTCCCTCGGACGTTTCCTCGGCCGAATGATCAGCTGAGGAAACGGCTCAAGCGACGGTACTGGGAGCCCATGCCGTCCTTGGACCGGGCGTAGGAGACATGGAGCGTGTCCTCGGCGCGCGTGATCGCCACGTACATGAGGCGGCGCTCCTCCTCCAGTTCATCCCCCGGCTGGGGCGAGCCGTAGGGCATGAGGCCCTCCGAACAGCCGATCACGAACACGTGTTTGAACTCGAGGCCCTTCGAGGCGTGCACGGTGGACACGGTCACGCGCCCCAGCTTCGCCGCGAGCCGGCGGGCGTCCTGGGCCTCGTCGTGCTCGCGCAGCGTCTCCGCCATCGCGAGCCGCGCGGCCATGTCCATGTCCGCCACCGGCGAAGCGGACGCCCAGCCGTTGTCGCGCTTCACCCGGTAGCCGATCCCCGCATGCCGCAGCGCCGCGCAGCATACGGCCTGCTGCGCGTTGATGCGCGTGAGGATCGCGCAGTCGGCCGGGTCCTCCCCCTGGTCGATGAGCCGGCGGAGGCGCATGGCCACGCCGCGCGCCTCCTCGTCGTCCGTCTCGTACACGGTGCGTTCGATGCGCCGGCCGCCTTCGCGCGCCGAGACCAATTTCAGATACTCGTGCCTCACCGGCGAGGCGGCGAGCACCCGGTTCGCGTAGGAGACGATCTGCGGCGTGGAACGGTAGTCCGTGTTGAGGGAGATGTCGGCCGAAAGCGGTTTGAACTCGTCGGCGAAGGCGAGCAGGTCGTAGCTGGACGCGCCGGCGAACGAGTAAATCGTCTGCGCCGGATCGCCCACCACGCACACGTTGCGGTTGTCGCCCAGCCACAATCGCATCAGACGGTGCTGCAGCGGCGAGACGTCCTGGTACTCGTCGACAGTGAGCCATCTGACCGAGCGTCGAATCGCGGCGGCCGCCTCGTCGAAATCCTCGATCACATGGCACGCCATCAGCAGGATGTCGTCGAAATCCATCTCGCCGCGCGACGTCTTCTCCCGCTCGTACGCGTCGTACACGTCGGCGAACCGGTCCGGTTCGAGGCCGGCGGGACGGCAGCGGCCGGTGACGGCGGCGACGCGCGTCGCCTGGTCCGGCGCGACGAGCGAGATCTTCGCCCAGTTGATCTCGTCACGCACCGCGCGCACCGTCGCGTCGTCCTCGTCCACGCCCGCGTCGACGCGGCGCAGGGCGCGCGCCGTGATGTCGCGCGCGTCCTCGACGAGCCGCGGGAACGGCGCGTCGCACACGTCGGTCCACACGCGGCGCAGCTGGCGCAGCGCCGTCGCGTGGAACGTGGACGCCGTGACCTGCTCACCCACGCCGAGCGACGCGAGACGCACGCGCATCTCGGCGGCCGCCTTGACCGAGAACGTGACGGCGAGCGTGCGCGACGGATCCCACGCGCCGGTCGCGCACGCGTGCGCGATGCGGCGCGTCACCGTGCGCGTCTTGCCCGCGCCGGCGCCCGCGACGATCCGCACCGGACCGTCCAGCGCGGTCGCCGCCGCCGTCTGCGCCTCATCCAACCCGTCGAGCAGCCTGTCCATGCCCTCATTGTGGCACACCGCGCGGCGGGCGGGCGCGACGCGGTCGGCGTGTACTAATGTGGGAGTGTGACAGAACGTAATGAACTGATGCTGGCGGCCCTCACCTCCGCCGCCCTGCCGTCCGTCGTCGTGGCCGGCGTCTTCCCGGGGATGACGCATGCGGACGGCGTCGACCAGGCGCAGGTGCGTGACGTGACCGGCAAGACGTACGACGTCTACGCCTCCAACACCGAGGAGGGGCGGCGGAAGCTCGCGGCGAGGGTCAAGGCGGCGAGGACGCTGGCCGAGGCCCGCGATCCGGGCGGACTGGGCTTCGCGCTCGACCGCGTGCTCGGCTTCGCGCCCGGCACGGACCCGCAGGGCGCCACCGGCGACACGGCCGTCATGGTGGCGATGCATCAGGACGGCGTCGAACGCGACCTCAACTTCCTCACCTTGGACGACTGCGCCGCGATGGGCACGGCGATCGGCGCGATCCACCGGCTCAACCCGTCGTTCCTCGGCCCCGCCGGGTACCCGGCGTATGCCACCGGGCAGATCCGCGCGCAGCTGACCGCGTGGATCGCACGCCTGAAGAACGCGGGCCATGTGCCGCCGGAGATCACCTCCAGCTGGTCGAAGATCATGGAGACCGAAGGCCTGTGGTCGTTCAACACGTGCATGGTGCACGGCGGCTTCGAGGACGGCGACGTGCGCTTCAGCGGGTCGACGATCACCGCGATCAACAACTGGCAGAACATGCAGGTGAACGATCCGGCGCGCGACCTGGCGTGGATCTTCTCCAAGCTCGACGAGGCCCACCGCAACGCGGTGCTCACCGCGTACGGCCGCATGATGGGCAACCGTCTCGACGGGCTCATCATGCTGCGCGCGAACCTGTGGGTGCAGATGGAGCAGGTCGGCGACTTCATCCAGGCGGTCAAGCGCGCCGACTCGCAGCAGATCATCCGGTTCAAGGCGCAGGTGGACCGTCTCGCGCACCAGCTGTCGCTCGCCGCGCGCGCCGCCGAGCCGAAGCCGGCGTCGTACCGTCCGGGCGCCCGCCGCGCCGGCGCGCCGGCGGTGGACGAGGGACGGGAGAAGCCGCCGTCGACGATCACCGTGGGCACGCTGCTCGAGGCCGGAGAGCGCCGCCGAGCCGCCGCCGAGACGGCCGCGGCCGCGACGCGCGCCACGGCGGGCGAGACGGACAGCACCGGTTCGGCCGATATCGTCGCCGCCGGCGAATACGCGCCGGGCGGCGCGGACGCGGACGACACGTCGCGCACGCCGATCAGGTCGGCGGGGGCGTATGCGCCGGCCGGCGCGGACGGCTCCGACTCGTCGGCCACGATCGCGCTGCGGCAGGGGTCTCAGGGTCCCGTGAGCGGAAACGCGGACGCGAGCGCGAATGTGACGGATGCGGACTCCACGGCGACCGAGACCTCGAACGACGGACGCCGCACCGTGGGCGGCATGCAGATGCCCCCCACGATCGCGCCGATCAATCCGCTCTCCCGCACGGCGACGTCGGGGGCGGCCGCCGTGCACGTGGACGGGCCCCACGACGAGGCTCCCGCTGACGGAGCGTATGAGCCGCCGGCGGACACGTCCGCGACCGTCGTGATCCCGCTGCTCGAACGCGAGGAGCGTGCGCTGCGCGACGCGCGCGCGGGACTCGAGCTCGAGGATGCGACCTCCGACGACGCGCCGCAGGCGGATGGCGACTACGTCCCGCCCGCGGCCGACGGGACGCCGCGGATCGTGGCGGAGCCGGAGGAGACGGACGACGCCGGCCTCGGTTCCGGCACCGGCGACGGCGAGGACGCCGACGAGGCGATCGACGACACGCCGTCGGTGACGCCGATGGTCGTGGCTGCGCCGTCGGTCGCGATGGTCGCCTCCACCGGCATGGTGGCCGCCGGCGAGGCGCGGAACGCCGAGCCGACGGGCGAAACAGACGAAGCCGAACCAGGCAACGGCGAAACGGACGAAGCCGAGACGCCCGAAGCCGAATCATCCGAAGCCGAATCATCCGAAGCCGCCGGCGAGCCGAATGACGAACCGGACGATGACACCGGCGAGGCCGTCACCGTGCCCGACGAGGCGCGGGACGCCACGCCGACGGCGTAATCACGCCCGTCCGCCGCGGCATGACGCGGCGGACGGGCACAATGGAACATCGACGACCACAATCGCACACGAATCACACAAAGGAGCAACATGGATATCGAACTGGGCATCCGCAACGTGGCGCGCACCGTCACCTTCAGCACCGAGGATTCCGCCGACCAGGTGAACGAGACCATCGCCAAGGCGCTGGACGCGCATCAGCCGGTCGTCCTCACCGACGACAAGGGCCGCCGCATCATCGTGCCGGCCGACGCGCTCGGCTACGCGATCGTCGGCTCGGAGACCAAGCACGCCGTCGGTTTCGGCGCGCTGTGACCGGACGCGGCGCGGTCCTTACCGCCACAGGGGGATCGCGCCGCGTTCGACGATGCGGCGCACCGTCGCCTCGTCGGTGAGGTTCTCCCCCAGCAGGTTCGGCTTGCCGGCGCCGTGCCAGTCCGAACCGCCCGTGACGAGCAGCCCGTGCGCGTTCGCGATGGCGAGCAGGCGTGCGCGCTGTTCGGGCGGGTTGCCGCGATGCCACACCTCGAGCCCGTCGAGTCCCTCTCCGATCAGCCGTTCGATCTGCTCGTCGGAGAGCAACCGGCGATTGCGGCTCAAATCGCCCGCATGCGCGATGACGACCACGCCGCCCGCCTCGTTCACCGCACGCACCACCTCGTGCGTGGTCGGCGAGGGCGTGGGTATGTAGTACTTCGAATCGGCGCTCACCGCGTCGGCGAACGCCTCCGAACGGTTCGCGTACACGCCGGCCGCCACCAGCGCGTCGGCGATGTGCGGGCGTCCCACCGTCGTCCTGCCGCCCTCCTTGACCTGCGCCATCACCGACTCCCAGCTGATCGGATAGTCCTCGGCGAGACGCGCGACCATGCGTTCGGTGCGCTTGAGCCTGGCCTCGCGCGTCGCCGCGAACAGGCGCGTGATGTGCAGGTTGCGCGGGTCGTACTGGTAGGCGAGCATGTGCACCGACACGTCCTCGTCGCACGCGGTGATCTCGCTGCCGCGCAGCAGCGGCAGCCCCTGCGCCTTCGCCGCCTTCTGGGCGCTCTCCCAACCCGCCGTCGTGTCGTGATCGGTGATGGCGACGCCGACAAGCCCCCGCTCCCCCGCCTCGGCGAGCATCTCGGCGGGCGTGCGCGTGCCGTCGGAGAACACGGTGTGGCAGTGAAGATCCCATCCCTGCTTCGGTGGTTCGGTGGGCGCAACGTATCCAGTCATACGTTCTATCGTAACCCGGGCCCGGAGGCCTCCCGCACATCGACGTGCCCGCGCCGCGCTGGTAGAATCGACGGTACTGGGCCATGTGACTAACGAAGGTCACGGCACAACGGAAGGGAAAACAGAAAATGATAGGCGCGGTATTGGGAGGCGTGATCATCCCCATCGTGGTGGTCGTACTCGTCCTCGTGTTCTCGTCCATCTTCATCGTTCCGCAGCAGCAGGCGTACATCATCGAACGGTTCGGCAAATTCCAGTCGGTGCAGTTCGCCGGCATCCACATCCGCATCCCGTTCGTCGACCGCATCGCGATGAAGACGAACATGCGCGTCAACCAGCTCAACGTGCAACTGGAGACCAAGACGCTCGACAACGTGTTCGTCACCGTCGTCGCCTCCACGCAGTTCCGCGTCAACGCGCAGAACGTGGCCACCGCCTACTACGAGCTGCGCGACCCGGCCGGCCAGCTGCGCTCCTACATGGAGGATGCGCTGCGTTCCGCCATCCCCGCGTTGACCCTCGACGACGCGTTCGCCCGCAAGGACGACGTCGCGTTCGACGTGCAGAAGACCGTCGGCAACGAGATGAGCCGCTTCGGCTTCACCGTCGTCAAGACGCTCATCACCGCCATCGACCCCTCGCCGCAGGTGAAGAACGCGATGGATTCGATCAACGCCGCCCAGCGCGAGAAGGAGGCGACACGCCAGCGCGCCGAGGCGCAGCGCATCCAGATCGAGACGCAGGCCGCCGCCGAAGCCGAGAAGACGCGACTGCAGGGCGAAGGCCAGGCGAACTACCGCCGCGAGATCGCCAACGGCATCGTCGACCAGATCAAGAGCCTGCAGGCCGTGGGCATGAACATCAACGACGTGAACAACGTGGTGCTGTTCAACCAGTATCTCGACGTGATGCGTTCGCTCTCCGAATCCAGCAACGCGAAGACCGTGGTGCTGCCCGCCTCCACGCCGGGCGGCTACCAGGACCTCTACGAGCAGGTCACCAAGGCCATGCTCACCGCCTCCGAAACGCAAGGCAAGTAGGGAGCCCGCGGACCTGCGATGCCTACAATGACGGTATGAGCGAAAGCACCGAATCCGCGAAGACCATCATCAACTGCCTGCCGCTCAGCGACGCCGAGCGGCAGGCTTTCGTATCCGCCGCGCCCGGCGTGCGCCAGGAGTTCGTCGGCAATCCGATCGAACGCGGCACGATGACGTGGAAGGCGCGTGTCCCGGCCGAACTGCGCCACGCCGCCACCGCCGTCATCGGCAACATCCCGCCCGCCGACGCCCGCGACTACCCGCGGCTCGAATGGCTCCAGACGTGGAGCGCCGGCGTCGACAAATACGTCGCGCCCGGCGTCCTCGCCGACGGCGTCACCGTCACCAACGCGACCGGCGCCTACGGGCAGACCGTCGGCGAACACCTGTTCGCGATGATGTGGGCGCTCATGCGCAACATCCCCGCCTACGCACGCCAGCAGGACGAGCACCGCTGGCACGACCTCGGCCGCGCGCTCACCCCGGAAGGCGCGACCGTGCTCGTCGTCGGCACCGGCGACATCGGCTCGCATTTCGCGACGCTCGCCAAGGCGGTCGGCGCGCACACGGTCGGCGTGCGCCGCGATCGTACGAAACCGGCCGACGGCATCGACGAGATGCACGGCTTCGACGAACTCGACGCGCTCCTGCCCGACGCGGACGTGGTCGCGCTCGCCGTGCCCGCCTCGCCCGACACGGACCATCTCATCGACGCACGCCGGCTCCACCTACTCAAATCCACATGCGTGCTGCTCAACGCGGGACGCGGCAACGCCGTCGACCCGCGCGCGCTCGCCGCCGCGCTCGCCGAGGACCAGCTGCACGGCGCCGGACTCGACGTGACCGAGCCCGAACCGCTGCCGGCCTCGAGTCCGCTGTGGGACGAGCCGCACTGCCTCATCACCCCGCACGTGGCCGGCGGCAACCATCTGGAAGCCACCGAACGACGCATCATCGCCATCGCATTGGAGAACGTGCGACGCTACGCGGCCGGCGAACCGCTCGCCAACGTGCGGCGGTAGGCGGAATAAACCGGGAAACGAGAAACGCCCTATACGACGTGGTCGGGGTGCCGGCAGCGGATGATTCCGCCGGCACCCCGACCACACACATCGCACACGTCGCGAACCGCGCTCAGCTTTCGAGGAACGTCTTCACCGACGACTCCGCCGCCGCGTACCCCTTGCGGTACATCATCTCCAGGCCTTCGAAACTCTTCCTCAGGGTGTTGAGGCCATACAGGTCCTCCGGCGCGAGGATGAGCACGCGGCCCTCCGCCTCGTAGCGCTTCGCCAGTTCGATCTCGTCGTTGTACGTCTTGTAGCGCATGCGCAGACGCTCGGCCGCCGCCGGATACGTGCGCTCGAGGATGCGCGCCGGCGCGAGGTCCTTGCGCTGCTGGCGCACCGCGTCGCGCAGACGCGACAGGATGAGGATCACGCGGTCGTAGCCGTCGTCCAGCGCCTTCTGGACCGGCACCGGATCGGCGATGCCGCCGTCGTAGTACGGCACGCCGTCCACCACGTACGGCTCGCACGCCACCGGCACCGCGGACGACGCCTTCACCGCGTCGAAATCGTCGAAGCGGATGCGCGACTTGTCGAAGTACTTGGTCGAACCGTCCTCCGCGTTGCAGGCGACCACGGTGAAGCCGGTCGGATTCGCCTCGAACGCGTCGAAGTCCACCGGATACTCGCCGTCGTGGTTGCTCAGCGTGCCGTAGATGTAGTCGAGGTTCGCGAAATTATGGTTCTTGAAGAAGCTCTCCGCGCTCGCATACTCCTTGCGGAACGCGAACTTCGTATAGAACGTGTGGTTGCGGCCGTGCTGGCGCGCGATGAACGAGGTCATGTTCGCAGCGCCCGCGGAGACGCCGTAGCACATATCCACGTCGATGCCCTCCTCGAGCATGTAGTCCATCACGCCGCATCCGAAGATCGCGCGGAAGCCGCCGCCCACGTCGATCATCGCCGTCCTGTTCGCCATGTCATTTCCCCCTTGCGTTCCGTGATCCGTCAGGCCGACACTACGCCACAAGCCGGGACATCCCCGTGGTTATTGGACAGGCGGAGCGGAACCGTCGCAACGCGGGATGGTTCCGCTCCGTCTCACGTGATTCACGCGATTCACGCGTGCAGCAGCTCGCGCGACAGCGCGGCGATGCGCTCCGACGGGTCGGAGTTCGCGAGCTCCACGCCGCCCTCCGCCGATTCCGGCGCGAGATGGCCGAGCGATTCGAGCACGACGCCCAAGTGCCGCACCGTGCCCTCGTTGCCATCGATGACGGCCGCGCGCTCGGGCAGAAGCTCGCGGAAGTAGTCGCGGTAGAACACGAAATGCGTGCAGCCGAGCACCACCGAGTCGATGCGGTCGAGATCGTACTGGTCGAAGTAGCCGTGCAGCGTGCGCATCACCAGATCATGGTCGCCGAGCCGCCCCGATTCGACGATCTCCACCAGATCGGGGCACGGCTCCTTATAGATCTCGTTGTCCGAGTCGAAACGCTCCATCAGCTTCGCGAACTTGCGCTCGCGCAGCGTCAGCGGCGTGGCCGCCACGATCACGCGCTGCGGGATGTGATGCGGGTCGGAGGGCACGTCGCCGCGGTCGCAGGCGATCTTCAACGCCGGCTCCATGCCGATGATCGGGATGTCGTACGCCTCACGCAGATCGTTCACCGCCGCGGACGTGGCCGTGTTGCACGCGATCACCACCGCCTTGACGCCTTGTTTCACGAAGCGTTCCACGATCGCGAAGCTCAACGCCTTCACCTGTTCCGGCGATTTCACGCCGTACGGCGCGTTCGCGGAGTCGCCGAAGTAGAGGACCCGCTCGCGCGGCATGTCGCGCACGAGCTGGCGCACCACCGAGATGCCGCCCAATCCGGAATCGAACACGCCGATCGGCGCCGTCGAACTCATCGCCATCCTCCTTGCCGTTCCCATGGTTCCCGTAAGGCGTTCCGCGGTCGTTCCCGCCGGTCGTTTCCCGTCGGCGTCCGCGACGCGTCCACTGCCGTCCCAGCGTACTCGCGCATGGCGAACAGCGCGGGGCCCGGGGCCGGCGCGACGGGTATGCTGGCGTGCATGAGCATTCCGCAGCATGTCACCAAAGCGCACGCCACCGGCAACGATTTCGTCGTCTACCTCGACCGCGAGGGGCGGTTCGAACCCACCGAGGAGGAGGTGCGCTTCCTCACGGACCGTCATTTCGGCATCGGCGGCGACGGTCTCATCCGTCTCGCCCATCCGCGCGACGTGTCCGATCTGAGCGGCGAGCAGATCGCCGACTGCGAGGCGCACGGCGCCGAATGGTTCATGGACTACCGCAACGCCGACGGCTCGCTGGCGGAGATGTGCGGCAACGGCACGCGCGCCATCACCCTGTTCGCGCAGCGCGAGGGCCTGTTCGACGGCGACGTGTTCCGTCTCGGCACGCGCGCCGGCGTCAAGACCCTCACCTCGCTCGGGAAGGTCGAAGGCCTCGGCGAACACGTGTTCCGCGTCGACATGGGCGCGTGGCGGCGCGGCGAGACCGACGCGTACGAGGTCACGATTCCCGGCACGCCGGGCGCGGCCCGCGGCACGTTCGTCGACATGGGCAATCCGCACGTCGTCGCCGTCATCGAGGACGCGTTCTCCACGCTGCCGACCGTCGAGGCGCTCGACCTCGTCACGAAGCCGGTCGTCGCGCCCGTGATCGAATCCGACCAGAACGTCGAATTCGTGCGTATCGACGACATCGACGACGACGCGGACGACTTCGGCGAGGCGACGATGCGCGTCAACGAGCGTGGCTGCGGCGAGACGCTGTCGTGCGGCACCGGACTGTGCGCGACGGCGATCACGCTGCGCGCGAAGACCGGCGTCGACCACTGGCTCATCACCGTACGCGGCGGCACGTTGCGCGTCGACGTGAGCGACACGGACGTGACGCTCACCGGCGACGCGACGATCGTCGGAGACGTGACGCTGGCGCGGTGAGTCGCGCCACGCACGGCGCGATACGCGCGACGATACGATACGTTCGATAAGGCATTTGATAGTCGACGACGGAAGGGGACGATGACGGATGGCCGATGACACGACGACGAACGAGAGCGTGGAGGACGATATGACGACCGAGGAGGTGCGGACGCTTGGCACCCGCGACCTGAGGCCGCACGGATGGCGGCATGGCGCGACCTGGACGTATCTGGTCGTGCTGCTCGCCTCGGCGGCGGCGCTGATCGTCTCGTTCGTGCTGAGCGCGGAGACGCTCCAGCTGGCGAGGCACCCCAAGGAGCAGCTCGGCTGCGACGTGAACGCGGTGCTCTCCTGCTCGACAGTCGCGCAATCCTGGCAGTCGGAGATCGTGAAGTTCGCCGGACTGAGCTTCCCGAACGCGTTCTTCGGCATCGCCGCGGAATCCGTGTTCGTGACGATCGCCGTGATTGGCCTCGCGCGGGTCAGGGTGCCGCGCTGGTTCGCCGCATGCACGTGGCTCGGCGGGCTGGCGGCGTTGCTGTACTCGTACTGGCTGACTTCGCAGTCGCTGTTCGTGATCAACGCGCTGTGCCCGTGGTGCCTGGCGCTCATGTTCTCCACGACGATCCAGTTCATGGCGCTGAGCCATGCGACCGCCGTCGTGCAGGGGCTGCCCGGTGGCGTGCGGGCCGATGACGCCGGTGCCGTCGCTGCCGACGAGTCCGACAAGTCCGGCGCGATGTCGAAGCCGCGCGGCCTCGACACGTACTACCGGCTCAACTACGATCTCATGGTCGATTTCGTGTGGATTCTCGCGATCGTCGTCCTGATCGTCGTCAAGGACGGCGCCGCCCTGTTCATGTGACGGAGCTTTCTCCCTTGGGAGGGGTACACCTTTCAAAGCCCGGACATCCATCTGCATTGCAAGGGGTGCCTGACGAGTGTCATCCCGGATATCGTCGCCGATATGATGCCGTCCGTACCCGGTGTAACGCGGATTGAATACCCCTCGGAAGCTGGTTACAGCTGGTCAACGACGTGGAAGTACCCCTTCCAAGCGAGAAATCCCACCGAACCCCGGTCAAACGGAGATGAATATGCCGATGCCCGGGTGCTGGGATGAGCATGCGGTCTCATCCCAGCACCCGGGCATCGGCATATATAACTTACTCGAGTTCCACGGCTCCGGTGTAGAGCTGGTAGTACTCGCCCTTTTGGGCGATGAGCTCGTCGTGGGAGCCGCGCTCGATGATGTTGCCATGGTCGAGCACCATGATCACGTCGGAGTTGCGCACGGTGGAGAGGCGGTGGGCGATCACGAAGACCGTGCGTCCCTTCATCAGCGCGTCCATGCCGGCCTGCACGACCTCCTCGGTGCGCGTGTCGATCGACGATGTGGCCTCGTCGAGGATCAGCGCCGGGGAGTCGGCCACGGCGGCGCGCGCGATGGAGATGAGCTGGCGCTGGCCCTGTGACAGGCCGGAGCCGTCGCCTTCGAGCACGGTCTGGTAGCCCTGCGGCAGCATGCGGATGAAGCCGTCCGCGTTCACGAGCTTCGCGGCTTCGATGCACTCCTCGTCGGTGGCGTCGAGACGGCCGTAGCGGATGTTGTCCATCACGGTGCCGGTGAACAGGTTGACGTCCTGCAGCACGATGCCGAGGGAGCGGCGCAGGTCCGGCTTCCTGATGTTCTTCACATCGATGCCGTCGTAGAGGATCTGGCCTTCCTGGATGTCGTAGAAGCGGTTGATGAGGTTGGTCACCGTGGTCTTGCCGGCGCCGGTCGCGCCGACGAGCGCCATCTTCTGGCCCGGCTTGGCGAACCAGGTGATGTCGTGCAGGACCGGCTTGGCCGGATCGTAGCCGAAGGTCACGTTGGTGAAGCGCACGTCGCCCCTGAGCAGCGTGTAGCGCCCGTCGGGCGAGGTGACGGCCTGCTCCTTGGCCTTGAGCGCGACCTCGCGGGCGGCACCGTGCAGCTTCTCCGCGGCCTTGAGCGAGCGGGTGCCGTCGTCGCCCTCCTCGCGCTTCCACGCCCAGTGGCCGGTCTCGTGGTCGACTTCGCGCATCGTGCGGCCGTCCTCGCCGAGTTCGACGTTGACGAGCGTGACGGTGCCGGAGTCGGCCTCGACCGGCTCGTCCATCAGCTGGAAGATGCGGGAGGCACCGGCGAGCGCCATCATCACCATGTTGAGCTGCATGGACACCTGGCCGAGCGGGTTGATGAACGAGCGGGACAGGGTGAGCAGGGAGATGAGCGTGCCGAGCGTGAGCGGACCGGCGCCGGCGAGGCCGAAGTTGCCGACTCCGGCGAGCGCCATGGCGCCGCCGACGATGGCGAGGAGGATGTAGAGCATGTAGCCCATGTTGCCGACGACGGGCATGGTGACATTGCCCCACGTGTTCGCCTCGGCGGACGCTTCGAACAGCTCCTCGTTCTTCTCGTCGAAGGTCTTCTGGGTGTCGGGCTCGTGGTTGAAGACCTTGATGACCTTCTGGCCGTTGACGGATTCCTCGACGAACGCGTTGACGTCGCCGATCCAGTACTGCTGCTTGACGAAGTAGCGGCCTGCGCGGCCGACGATCTTGCGCACGACGAAGTAGAGTCCGACGGTGAACAGCAGCACGAACGCGGTGATCGGCACGCTCAGCCACAGCATGGAGACGATCGCGGCGAGCGCGGAGATGCCGGCGGCGAACATCTGCGGGAACGACTGGCTGATGGCCTGGCGCAGCGTGTCGGTGTCGTTCGTGTAGTGGCTCATGATGTCGCCATGCTCGTTGGTGTCGAAGTAGCGGATCGGCAGCCACTGCTGGTGGGCGAACATGTCGTCGCGGATCTTCTTGAGCACGCCCTGTTCGACGGTGACGATGAGCCACTGCCACAGCCAGCTGGCGGCGATGCCGGCCACGTACAGGCATCCCATGAGGGTGATGGCGCGGATCAGCGGTCCCCAGTCGGGGTCGGTCGCGCCGACCATCGGCAGGATGTACGTGTCGATGAGGGACTGGAGGAAGAGGGCGGAGCCGGCCTGGGCGGCGGCGCCGACGAGGATGCATGCGACGATGGCGATGACGCGCCACCGGTAGGCCATGATGTAGCCGAAGATGCGCTTGGTGGTGCCGGGGGCGGGCTTACGCATCGCGGGCTTGCGGTTCTGCGCGGTCTGCTTGTCGCTCATCGGTTCTCTCCTTCCTGTTCGGCCTGCTGCATGTGCTCGGCGCGTTGAGCCGCCTCGCGTTCGAGCTCGGCCTGGCCGGCGGCGGTGTTGCGGGTCTGCGATTCGTAGATGGACCGGTATTCGTCGCAGGTTTCGAGCAGTTCGTCGTGCGTGCCCTTGGCCATGATGCGGCCGTTGTCCATGACGAGGATCACGTCGGATTCCTGCACGGAGGCGATGCGCTGGGCGATGATGATCTTCGTGGTGTCGGGGATCTCGTGGTGGAACGCCTCGCGGATCAGCTTGTCGGTCTTCGTGTCGACGGCGCTGGTGGAGTCGTCGAGGATGAGGATCTTCGGCTTCTTGAGCAACGCGCGGGCGATGCACAGGCGCTGCCTCTGGCCGCCGGACACGTTGGTGCCGCCCTGTTCGATGTGCGTGTCGTATTTGTCGGGGAATTCCTGGATGAAGCCGTCGGCCTGCGCGAGCTTGCAGGCGTGGCGAATCTGGTCGTCGGTGGCGTCGGGGTCGCCCCAGCGCAGGTTCTCGGCGATGGTGCCGGAGAACAGCACGTTCTTCTGGAGCACCATGGCGACCTGGTCGCGCAGGGTGACGAGGTCGTAGTCGCGCACGTCGCGGCCGCCGACCTTGAGCGAGCCCTGACTCACGTCGTAGAGGCGGGGCACGAGCTGCACGAGGCTCGACTTGGCGGAGCCGGTGCCGCCGACGATGCCGACGGTCATGCCGGAGGCGATCTTCAGGTCGATGTCGTCGAGCACGGGCTTCTCGGAGGACGCGGAGTAGCGGAAGGTGACGTGGTCGAATTCGACGGAGCCGTCCTTGACGTCCATGACCGGATGCTCCGGGTCGGTGACGGTGCTCTCCTCCTGCAGCACCTGGCAGATGCGTTCGGCGGAGGCCTGGGAGATGATGCACATGACGAAGATCATGGAGAGCATCATCATGGCCATGAGGATCTGCATCGCGTAGGTGACGAGGGCGGTGAGGTCGCCGGTGGTGAGTCCCAGCGCCGCGTTGTTGCCGGAGGCGACGATCTGCTGCGCGCCCATCCAGGAGATCATGATCATCGAGGCGTAGATGCAGAACATCATGATCGGGCTGTTGAAGCTCATGATGCGCTCGGCCTTGGTGAAGTCCTTGAAGATGCGCTGGGAGATGCGGCCGAACTTGCCGATCTCGTAGGATTCGCGGTCGTACGACTTGACGACGCGGATGCCCTGCAGGTTCTCGTCGACGACGTTGTTGAGCGCGTCGTACGTGTGGAACACGCGCTCGAACACCGGGTGGACGAGCACCGCGAGGCCGCACAGGCCGATCGCGAGGATCGGCACGCAGGCGAGGAACACGAGCGAGATGGACGGTGAGATGCGGAACGAGAAGATCCACGCGACGACGACCATGATCGGAGCGCGCACGCCCATGCGGACCATCATGCCGTAGGCCATCTGCAGGTTGGTCACGTCGGTGGTCAGACGCGTGATGATCGAGCCGGTGGAGAACCGGTCGATGTTGGTGAAGCTGAACGCCTGCACCTTCTCGAACTGGTCGCGGCGCAGGTTCTTCGCGAATCCGGCGGCGGCGATGGCCGCGTACTTGCCGGCGAGGAAGCCGCAGGCGAGCGACACCAGCGAGCACAGCAGCAGGATGAGGCCGAACTTGACTATGGCGTTCATATTCCCGCCGGTGATGCCCTGGTCGATCAGGGAGGCCATGACGGTGGGGATGACGATCTCCAGGATGGCTTCGATGAACACGAACAGCGGTGCCAGCCAGCTTTCTTTCGTGTATTCGCGCATCGATCCGGCCAGCGTGCGGATGATGTGTTTCGGCCGGTCGGGTTCGACGGTCTTGCGCGATGCCATGATGGCCGCCTCGGTGGCGGTCAGGCCGTCCGCGTCGCGTGTCGCGGTCGTGTTGTCGCTCATGCGTTCTCCTCCTTCGTATCGTCCGTGTCGTTCGCGTCACCGGTCCCCTCGACCGGGACGTCATCGGGATCGCCGGGGTCGCCGGCGAGGTCCCCGCATGGATCACCGACCGGGGCGCCGGCGGCCGACCGTTCCTCGAACTCGCGTTGCGCCGCGTCCACGTTCGCGCGCATGCGCAGCACGTAGTCCATGAGGGCGGCCCGCTCCTCGTCGGTGAATCCCTCCACCAGTCGGTGTTCCATCCTTTCGCCGTTCGCCGAGAGGCAGGCGACGATGGAGTCGGCCTTGGCGGTGAGCACGATCTTCTTGAGTCGTGCGTCATGCGCCACCGACTCGCGAGCGATGAGGCCCTTTTTCTCCATCAGCGCGAGCACGCGCGAAGCGGTGGACCGCGTGATGCAGAACTTGCGTTCGATGGTGTGCTGGTAGATGTCCTTGTCGCGGTTGCGGGCGAGGAACATGATGATGCGGGCGTTGCCGCCCGTGGCGATGCGCGCCGATTCGGGCATCGTCTCGCCGAGATGGCGGTTGATCGCCTTGACCAGCGCCCTCAGCTCGAAGCTGAGGATGTGACTGTCCATAACTCATCCACCTTCGTTTCCGGACATGGTCGGACATGCGTTTTGTTGCATATGCAACCATCTTGCATGGTGCGATAGTAATACGTCCCGCATACAACAGTTGCAGATGCAACAATCGGCGTGTCGTATGTCACATGATGGCGAAAGCCCCCTTGGTCGTAAGGTCGTGGGGGCTTTCGGACGGCAGTCGACTCGAGGTGAGCACGGAAGGGTGGGCTTCACATATCTCCCCAGTCGGGATGACCGCGCTTCACTGGTCTCTCCCCCAGTCGGCTTCGCCGACAGCCCCCTCGTCAGAGGGGGGCCATGAACAGGCCGGCGACTCCGTGCCGGAGGGGCCACGGAGAGGCCACGGAGAGGCCGACGGCTACTTCGTGAGCTTGGCGTATTCGGCGAGCATGAAGGCGGTGATGCGCCTACCACCGTCGCTCATCAGCATCGGCATCGAGTTGATGGGCATGGACTTGAGGAAGATGCGCATCATGGCATTGTCGGGCAGCTTCGGCAGCGTACCCGATTCACCGGCGGCCTCGACCGCCGCGACGACCTTCGCGCCGACCGGGTCCGCCTCCCATTCGCCGTAGGTGGACCATTCGTCGAGCGGCAGTGACTTGCCGTCGCCCTCCAGGTCGACCGCGACAGTGGCGGCGATGTCGCGGCTGGACGTACCGACCTCGATGCCGTATGCGCCGGCTTCGATGTGCCAGTCGCCGTATTTCTCGGACCAGTAGGCGAAGGCGCGCTCGTCGAGGTCGAACGTCACGGTCTTCGACTCGCCCGCCTTGAGGAACACCTTGGCGAAGCCCTTGAGTTCGTGGGCTGGGCGGGCCACGTCGGCCTTGCCGGGGGCAACGTACACCTGCACGGTCTCGGCGCCGTCCACGTCGGAGACGTTGGCGACGGCGGCGGTGACGGACGCGGTGTTGGCGCCGGTCTTCTCCGCGTGGACGTCGGAGATCTCGAATTTGGCGTAGCTCAGGCCGTAGCCGAACGGGTAGTCGACGGCGACATCGTAGGTGTCGTAGTAGCGGTAGCCGACGAACACGCCCTCGCCGTAGTCGACGTGGCCTTCCTCGCCCGGCCAGTTGAGCATGCTCGGGTCGTCGTTGATATCCAGCGGAATGGATTGGGCGAGCTTGCCGGAGGGGCTCGTCTCGCCGAAGATCACGTCGGCGAGCGCGGGACCGCCGGCCTGGCCGAGCAGCCAGGATTCGAGGATGCCCTTGGCATGGCCGGCCCACGGGGCGACGGAGACGACGGATCCGTTGGACAACACGATGGCCACGTTCGGGTTGACGGCGGCGATTTTGGCGAGCAGTTCGGTCTGCTTGGCGGGCAGGTCGAGGGTCTCGCGGTCGAAGCCTTCGGACTCGGCGGCCTCGGGCAGACCCAGGAACAGGAGCGCCACGTCGGCGTCACGGGCGGTTTCGACGGCCTCGAGTTCGAGCGCGGAGTCGGCGGGTTCGAGGTCGAGCGTGAAGCCGGGGGCGAAGTCGGCTTCGATGCCGCGTGCGGCGAGCGTGTCGAGGAACGAGGTCATCTTCGTGGGGGTGATGTGGGAGGAGCCGCCGCCCTGATAGCGCGGGGTGCGGGCGAATTCGCCGATGACGGCGATCTTCGCGCGCCTGTCCAGCGGCAGGATCGCATCCTCGTTCCTGAGCAGGACCATCGATTCGACGGCGGCCTGGTGGGCCACCTCGTCGTGGGCGTCGACGTCGAAGCGGTAGCCGTCGGCGCTCATGGCCGCGCGGGCTTTGTCGGTCAGGTCGATCATGCCCTGGGCCATGCGGTCGAGCTGGGCGGAGTCGATGCGGCCGTCGCGGGCCGCGTAGACGATCTCGTCGTCGGTGCCGCTCGGCGGCATTTCGAGGTTGAGGCCGGCGTTGAGGGAGGCGACGCGGTCGTGGTCGGCGCCCCAGTCGGACATGACGATGCCCTTGAATCCCCATTCGTCGCGCAGCACGTCGGTGAGCAGCCAGCCATTCTGGGCGGAGTGGACGCCGTTGACGCGGTTGTAGGAGCACATGATGGTCCACGGCTGGGCGGTCTTGACGATGTGCTCGAAGGCCGGCAGGTAGATTTCGCGCAGGGCGCGCTGGGAGACGCGCGCGTCGACGCGCAACCGGTCGGTCTCCTGGTTGTTGACGGCGAAGTGCTTGAGCGATGTGCCCACGCCCTTGGATTGCACGCCTTCGACGATGCCGACGGCCTCATGGCCGGCGAGGTACGGGTCTTCGCTCCAGTATTCGAAGCAGCGGCCGCCGAGCGGGTTGCGCTTGATGTTGACGCCGGGTCCGAGGATCACGGCGACCTTCTCCTGGATGCACTCCTCGCCCATGGCCTCGCCGACCTTGCGCACAAGCGAGGGGTTCCACGAGCTGGACAGGCCGGCGGCCGGCGGGAAGCAGGTGGCGGGCACGGAGTCGTCGAGATCGGTCTCGCCGGTGCTGGTGGCGAGGGATTTGCGCAATCCGTGCGGACCGTCGGTGATCATGTAGCCGGGGATGCCCTTGGCCTCGACGCCCTGCAGATGCCAGGCGTCGCCGCCGGAGGTGAGGGAGGCCCTCTCCTCCAGCGTCAGATCCTTGACGGACGGGTGGGTGTGCTCGCTCATGACGTGTGCCTCTTTCCTTGAGTTCCTTTGCGTGTTCCGTTGAGTCATGCGGCCGGCCCGTTCCGGTGCGGTCCCCCGGCCCTCATCCATGAACCCCAGGCAAACCACTCACAACCAACCGGTTGGTAGGTAGATTATCAAAACACCGCCCACAACACGCCGGAATCATTTGAAATACCAACCAACCGACCGTATGGTACATACCATGACCACCAACGACCTCACCGACGACACCGACCGCCGTCATTCCATCCTCGAAGCGACCACGCTGTCCTTCGGGCGCTTCGGCTACTACGGCACGTCGATTCAGCGCATCGCCACCGCCGTCGGACTCACCAAGGCCGGCGTGCTGCACTACGTGGGCAGCAAGGAGGGACTGCTCCATCTCGCGCTCACCGACGAGTACGACCGTGCGGGAGACCTGATCATGGCCGACATGATCGCCATGGACCGCCCGCTCATCGCCGAGATGTGGCGGCGTATCGTCGCGCTCAACAGCACCCGCCCCGATCAGGTGCACATGTTCTCCACGCTGAGCGCCGAGGCCCTCGATCCGAAGCATCCGGCGCACGATTATTTCGCCGACCGCGAGCGCCGCACCGTGGCGAACGCGCTCAACATCCGCTGGTCGGTGCCGGACGGCGTGGACGTCGCGCATGTGCTCGAAGCCGGCTTCGCGATGATGGACGGCGTCCAGCTGCGTTGGCTGCGCTCCCCCGACCGCGACCTCAACGCGATGTGGGCCGACTGCGAGGACGCCCTGCTCCCCTCGCCCCTCTGGGACGGTTACCGCTGAGCCGGCCCACCATCACCCGCCATCACCCGCCATCACCACAGCATCATCGCGCGTCACTCCATCCATCCCGCGTGCCACACGTGCGTCAGGTCCCACGGGTCGAGACGCGAGTCGTCCGTCACCGTGCCGTCGCCGCCGACCGGCGCGAGACGATCAAGCCGGCCGGTCGCGTCGCGGCCGCCGCGCAGACGATAACTCCAGTAGACCTGACCGGCGGAGACGTTCCATGCGTCACGCTGCATCGCGGCGACCGCGCGGTAGACGTCGCGGCGCCGCGCGGCGGGCGACGAAACGCCGTCGTCCACGCGCGAAACGCCGCCACCGGACGCGCCGCACCTCCCCCGCTCCCCCACGCGCGCCGCGAGCCGGTTAGCGACGCACCATTCGCCGACCATGACCGGCGTGAACCGCGCGGCGCGGCGGATGCGGCGCTCGTGCCACGCCGTGAACAGCCGGTACCAGCGTATGAGCCACGCGGCCGGCAACCTGCGGAACAGCGCCTCGGGCCGTTCCGACATGACGAGATAGACGTGCGTGTCGAGGCAGACGCCCCGCATGCCCTCACGCGCGAACCAGCCGCGCCACCGGCCGAGCCGGAACCCGTCGTGGAACACGATGACGGGACCGTCGCCGAGTATCGGGCGCAGACGCCGGTACGCCGCACGATAGAACCGTTTGAGGAAGCGCATCGGGATGTGCCCGCTTCCCCGCGCCTCACGCGGGTCCTTCGCGCGTGAGCTCGACGGCGACGTGAGGTAGGTGAGCCAATCGACCGGCTCGTTGAGCACTTCGATGCCGTACAGCGCGGGACGGTCGCGGTAACGGCGCGCGAGACGCGCGAGCACGTCCAGCGCGAACGCGACCTGCCGCGCGCTCCTGTGCCAGCGGACGACGCCGGTCAGGCCGCCGTTGTCGAATCCGTTCTGCGAGCCGGGTACGGTGTGCAGGTCGATGAGCACCTTAAGCCCGATCGTCTCCGCCCAGTCGAACGCGCGGTCGAGATAGTCGATGCAGCCGGGATGACCGGGCACGTCGCCGAAGATGAAATACGGCACGGGGATGCGCACGAGGTTCAGGCCATGCGAGGCGATGGCGTGGAAATCGGCTTCGGTGACGTACGTGTCGCGATGACGGCGCAGCAGACGCTCCAGTTCGGACCGATCGGCCGTCCGATGCAGCCAGATCTCGTCCTCCTCGCCGCTCGAGCGGAACAGGCCGGGCGTCATCCACCGCTCCAGCACCAGCCAGCCGCCGAGGTTCACGCCGTCGATGCGCCCGATACGTGTCATCCCGTCACCGTTGCGCGTTCTCCCATCCCGTCCCGCCGAATCCGCCGAAAACGCCGCCGCCCGCCCCGGCATGGGCCGGAACGGGCGGAAAACGGCGAATGGATCAGCGCTGGAAGACATCCGGATGCTTCGGGTCGCCGGGGATGTCCTCGAGCAGGCCTTCGAGGCCGAGGAACTCGCGCCAGAAGTCGAGCGGCTGGCCGTACGGTGCGGATTCGCGGCCGTGCGCCTGGATGTTGGCCTTGGCCTCGAACACGTCCTCCTCGGTGAGCCCGTCGAAGTAGCTTTCGATGCGGATGCGGTTGGCCGGCACGTAGTACAGGGAGGCGATGATCTCCGTGAGGCGTTCGGCGCGCTCGATCGGCAGCGAATCCCAATGGCGGAACTCGATGAAGTTCTTGAGGCGCACGTCGTTGAAGTGCGTGGAGATGATGTGGTTGATCTCGTACGCGTTGAGCTCGCGGTCCGGGTACACGTCGCCCGCGTTCTCGCGGAAGGCGGCGCGGTGCAGCTCCTTGCGGCTCAGACCGGATTCGACCGCCTCGGGCGTGTGCGTCAGATCGGCGAACATGAGCGGCGTGGACAGCACGTCCACCGCGTAGTCCTCCCACGTGAACCGGCGGTCATACAGGCCGGGGATCACGTTGGTGCGCTGGAAGTCGAGGTAGTCCCACATGCGCTGGCGCAGCAGCGGGTACGGGTTGACGCGGCCCTCGAAGTACGGGGTGTTGCGGAAGAACCAAGCGAGGATCGGACCGATGGCGGTGCCGACGCGCATCTTGTCGATGGCGTCCTGCTCGTCGACGAAGTCGATGCTCACCTGCGTGGAGGCGGAGCAGCGCATCATGCACGGGCCGAACTGGCCGACGCGGCCGAGATAGTCGGTCATCGCGTCGTAGCGGTCCTTCGGGTTGACGGGGACGTCCGCATAGCTCGACTTCGGCTGGTAGCCGTAGTTGACGAGGCGGAAGCCCAGCTCGTCGAGGATCGGATCGGCCTCGCGGCGGAACTGGCCGTACAGCTGGTTGAGGTCGGCGGGCTCCTTGAGGATGCCGATCGAGGTCTCGACCTGGCCGCCCGGTTCAAGCGAGACGGAGACGCCCTTGCGGCCGAGCCCCACCAGATGCCCGTTCTCCCAGTACTCCTTGCTTTCGTCGTAGTACGGGGCGAGACGTTTGAGCAGCGCCTCGATGCCGTTCTCCTCGTAGTAGGTCACGGCGGTGTCGTCGGAATTATGCACCGGCAGGTGCTCGATCTCGACGCCGAAACCACCGGTGCCTCGCTTGGAGCATCCGGCCTCGAAGAACTTCAGGAGGCTCTCGACATGCTTCGGATTGGGCTTGGCGAGCAGATGCGCATAGCTGATTCTGGGAGTAACCATAAGGGGTATCGTAGGCGAGCCGCCCTACACGCGCCGCCGCGCGCCCGTGATTCGGCTATATGAAAAACCGATAGCGGGCGCGCTGCGTGGGCGGACGGCGGCCGAACCGACCGTCGGCCCCGGCCGCCGTCAGTCGGCGGTGACGAAGCCCTGCGGCTCGTCGTCGCCGAACTTCGCCTTGTGCGCCTTCTTGGCGGCGGCGATCATCAGCTTGATGCGGTTGAGCTGGTTCGCCTCGGAGGCGCCCGGATCGTAGTCGATGGAGACGATGTTGGCCTCCGGGTGCAGACGGCGGATCTTGCCGAACATGCCGCGTCCGGTCACGTGGTTCGGCAGGCAGGCGAACGGCTGCGCGCAGATCACGTTCGGACATCCCTGTTCGATGAGCTCCAGGATCTCCGCGGTGAGCAGCCAGCCTTCGCCGGCCTGCACGCCGATCGACGTGACCTCGGCGGCCTTCTCGACGAGTTCGGGCATCGGGTCGTCCTGTTTGAACTTGCCGTGCGAGGAGGCGATCGCCGCCTTGATCGGCGCGTTGTAGCGGTCGAGGCCCCAGCGCATGAGCGCGTACAGGGTCTTGTTGCCGCCGGTGCCGAGATGCTTCTCGTTCCAGTCGGTGATGTACGGACGGGTCGTCATGAACTCCATGATGCCGGGCACCACGGCCTCGCAGTCCTGCGATTCGATGACGTCGACCACGTGGTTGTTCGCGTCCGGCTGGTACTTGACGAGAATCTCGCCGACCACGCCGACGCGCACCTTGCGCGGCTCGTCCTTCAACGGCAGCGCGTCGAACGACTTGACGATCTCCTTGGCGAGGCGGCCGTACGGCAGGTAGCCCTTCCTCAGCCACGGGGTCTTCGCGGCCGTCTTCGAGTAGCCGTGGTGTTCGATCGTCTCGCGCACGATCGTGTCCCACTGCTCGTAGAGGCGGTTCGCCGAGCCCTTCTCGACCTCGTACGGGCGCACGCGGTACAGGCACTTCATGAGCAGGTCGCCGAGAATCAGGGCCTTGACGGCGCGGTGCAGCAGCGTCGGCGTCGCCTTGAAGCCCGGATTGTCCTCCAGGCCCTGCGTCGAGATCGCGATGACCGGGATCTGCGGGTAGCCGGCGTCGACCAGCGCCTTGCGGATCAGGCCGAAGTAGTTGGTCGCGCGGCACATGCCGCCGGTCTGCGTAATCGCGAGCGCCACGTGGTCCGGATCGTACTTGCCTTCGATGATCGCGTCGATGAGCTGGCCGATGACCATGATCGCCGGATAGCAGGCGTCGTTGTTCACGTATTTGAGGCCGGTCTCCACGTCGCCGCGGGAGGCGTGCTTCAGGATGTCGAACTTGTAGCCGCCGGAGCGGATGACCGCCTCGACGAGGGACATGTGGATCGGGCTCATCTGCGGGGCGACGATCGTGTAGTCCTTCTTCATGTCCTTGACGAACTTCTCGCGCTTCGCGTAGCGGGACATCGTCGCGTTGTTGTGTCCGGACTTCTTCGCGGCCTTGGCGTTCGCGCCGGTCGCGTTCGCCGTGGTGCCGTCGCCGAGCGCGGCGAGACGCGCGTTCTCGACGTCGCGCTTCGCGGCGCGCTTCGACGCCTTGCGCATCGCCTCGGTGAGCTTCGGGTTGGCGGCCATCGTCGTGTCGAGCAGGATCTGGCGGCCCGCGGTCGGCGCCTTCGTGCCGGTCCTGCGGAATCCGGTGGACTTCGGCGCGTCCGCCGGGACGTCGCCGCCCGCGCCGGTCGCCTTCACCTTCGCCTCGGCGGCGTCGACGGCGGCCTGCGCCGCGGCGAGCGCCGCCTTCGCGGCCGCGAGATCGGCTTCCGCCTGTTCCTGCGCCTTGCGGGAGGCCTCGTCGGTGACGTCCACGACCTGGTCGTGCTTGTCGACGGCGCCGGACGCGACCGACGCGCCGGCGGCGGTCGACGCGGCCGCGGCGAGACGCGCCTTGTTCGCCTCACGCTCCTCGACGGCGGCCTTGAGCGAGCGCAGACGGATCTTCGCCGCGCCCAGGTTGGAGACCTCGTCGATCTTGAGCAGCGTGTAGACGTCGGCCTTGTCGGCGAGGATCTCGGCGACCTGGTCGGTGGTGATGGCGTCGAGGCCGCAGCCGAACGAGTTGAGCTGGACGAGTTCAAGGCCCGGATAGGAGGCGACGAAGTGGGCGGCCGCGTACAGGCGGGAATGGTAGGCCCACTGGTTGGTGACGCGCAGCGGCATGCGCTTGACGGTGAGCTTGCGGTCGCCGACGTGGCGGAAGCCGTTCGCGTTCTTCTTGCGCGGGTCCTCCTCACCCTTGGCGAGGAATTCGGTGAGGTTGAGCCTCTCCCCCGGCTGCAGTTCGCAGATCGAATCCTCGGAGAGCACGACCATGCCGAGCGAGCAGATCGTCTCGGGAATACCGTGGTTGATCTCCGGATCGATGTGGTAGGGGCGGCCGGCGAGCACGATGCCACGGCAACCGTGCTCCTTCATATAGGCGAGCGCCTTGAGACCCTCCTGCTGCACGTCGTGCTTGAAGACCTTGTCCTCCGCGTAGGCGGCCTTGACGGCGGTCTCGGCCTCCTCGCGCGTCACGTTCGCCCACGCGAACTCCTCGACGATGCGGTCGACCATGAGCTCGTGGTTGGCGAGGTTGAAGTACGGGTGCATGTAGCGGATGCCGGGCCCACGCAGTTCGGGCATGTTCGCGCCGACGACGAGCGGGTAGTTGGCGACGACCGGGCAGTTGTAGTGGTTGTCCGTGTTGGGCACGAGATTGTCCTCGTAGCTCACGCACGGGTAGAAAATCGTCTTGACGCCTTTGTTGAGCAGCCACTTGATGTGGCCGTGCACGAGCTTGGCCGGGTAGCAGATGTTCTCGGAGGCGATCGATTCGATGCCGGTCTCGAACAGTTCGTGGGAGCTGCGGCCGGAGATCATCACCTTGAAGCCGAGCGAGGTAAGCAGCGTGAACCAGAACGGGTAGTTCTCGTACATGTTGAGCGCGCGCGGGATGCCGATCTCGCCGCGCGTGGCCTTCTTGTCGGTCAGGCGGCGGTAGGCGAAGCAGCGCTTGTACTTGTAGTCGTACAGGTTCGGACGGTCGGAGCGCTTCTTCTTCGCATCGCCGCCGCGCTCGCAGCGGTTGCCGGTCACGAAGCGGGAGCCGTCGGAGAACGTGGTGATGGTGAGCTTGCAGTGGTTCTGGCACAGCTTGCACACGTCGCGTTCGGTGGTCATCGACATGTCGTCGAGCGCGTCGCCGGTGAGGATCGACGAGCGCGTGTGCTCGACCGTGCCGGTGTCGTCGCCGTCCGCGGCGTCCTCGTAGTGCATGCGGGCGGTGAGGGCGGCGCCGAACGCGCCCATGAGGCCGGCGATGTTCGGGCGCGTCACCTCGCGCTCGGTGAGCAGTTCGAACGCGCGCAGCACGGCGTCGTTGAGGAACGTGCCGCCCTGCACGACGACCGTGTCGCCGAGTTCGCCGGAGTCGCGCAGCTTGATGACCTTGTACAGGGCGTTGCGCACGACCGAATAGCACAGGCCGGCGGCGATGTCCTCGATGGACGCGCCCTCCTTCTGCGCCTGCTTGACGGACGAGTTCATGAACACGGTGCAGCGCGAGCCGAGGTCCACCGGGTGCGTGGAGGCGAGCGCCTTCTGCGTGAACTCCTGGATCGTCAGTCCCATCGACATGGCGAAGGTCTGGAGGAACGAGCCGCAGCCGGACGAGCAGGCCTCGTTGACGGCGATCGAGTCGATGACGCCGTCGGTGATGGCCAGGTACTTCATATCCTGGCCGCCGATGTCGATGACGGCGGTGACGCCGGGGCTGACCATCTCGGCGCCGCGGTAGTGGGCCATCGTCTCGACGACGCCCTCGTCGAGGTGCAGGCCGGTGGTGATGAGGCCCTCGCCGTAGCCGGTGGCGCAGGAGCGGGCGATCCACGCTTCGGGCGGCAGTTCGGACTGGATTTTCTTGACGATGTTGATGGCGGCGGTCAGCGGGCTGCCTTCGTTGTTCGCGTAGCTCGACCACACGATCTCGCGGTCGTCGTTGACGAGCGTCGCCTTGATGGTGGTGGAGCCCGCGTCGATGCCGAGGAAGTGCGGGCCGTGCGCGCCCTCCAGCGTGCCGATGTGCACGTGCTCGCGGTGGTGGCGCTTGTTGAATGCCTCGCGGTCCGCCTCGGTGGGGAACAGCGGCGGCATGGTGGGCGTGTTGCTGGGCAGGTTCTTGAGCTCGTCGAGACGCTTGAGGATCTCGTCGCAGGTGTGCGCCTCGAAATGGTGGCCTTCGTCGTCGACGTCCATGTCCGCCTGGAGCGCGGAACCGTAGGCGACGTACAGGTGGGCGTCGGTGGGGACGATGAACTCGTCGACCTTGCCGTCGAGCGCGCGCTGGAACGCGGCGCGAAGCTCGCTCATGAAGAACAGCGGGCCGCCGAGGAAGATGACGGTGCCGTGAATCGGGCGGCCGGAGGCGAGTCCGGCGATGGTCTGCGTGGCCACGGCGGTGAAGATGGAGGCGGCGAGGTCCGGCTTGGCGGCGCCGTCGTTGATGAGCGGCTGGAGATCGGTCTTGGCGAACACGCCGCATCGGGACGCGATCGGGTACAGGTTCTCGTAGCTTTTCGCCATCTCGTTGAGGCCGGCCGCGTCGGTGTCGAGCAGGGTGGCCATCTGGTCGATGAACGCGCCGGTGCCGCCCGCGCACGAGCCGTTCATGCGCTGTTCCGGCGTGGGCTTCAGGTACGTGATCTTGGCGTCCTCGCCGCCGAGCTCGATGATGACGTCCGCCTGCGGGTATTCCTTGTCGATCGCCTCGGTCTCGGCGATGACCTCCTGGACGAACGGCACGTGCAGGTTGTCGGCGAGCGCGAGGCCGCCGGAACCGGTGATGGCGAGTCGGATCGGCTCGTCGCCGCGGCCGAGCTTCTCGAGCTCCGCGTGGATGTCGACGAGCAGGCCGGCGACGGTGGCGCGCACGTTGGCGTGATGGCGGCGGTAGTCGGAGAACAGCGTGTCTTTCAGGGAGTCGGACTGGTCGAGCACCACCGCCTTGACGGTGGTGGAGCCGATGTCCAAACCCACGCGCAACGGCTTCGTATCGTGGTTCGACGCCACGGTATGTGCTTCGTTCACCATGTAAACCTCTTCAACCGATTTCCGGGACGCGTCTTGCGAGTCGCAAGCAAATCGCGTATGGCCCGGCCACTCAAATCCCATACTCTAGTCCGAAGCCCTGCCCAAGGAAGGCAGGTCACGCGGGGCGCGGGCGTGATTCATCTAACAGGAAAAGCCGTAAACGCAACGCCTTCGCGTGTCCTGTCGGAATACCGCGGGAATCCCCTCCCTATTACCCCGCCAACTCCCATGGTGCGGCAACACACTTCCTCCACAACCCCGGAATCAAGCCGTTTTGGCCGACCGCACCATGGGAGATTCACCGCACCATGGGAGAGAAAGGAGGGGGGGAAGGAGGGGAGTGGCGTGTCACGAGGCCTGCTGGGCTTCGCCGGCGACGCGGTCCTTGAGATAGATCTCGGGGATGTCGCGTTCCTGGTCGTGGAGCTTGCCCCAGATGACGGGGCGGCCTTGCGCGAGGGAGGCGGGCACGTCGAGGATGCGCTGGTTCTTGGAGCCGCGGAACTGCAGGAGCGAGTCCTTCTGGGTCTTCAAGTACCGCCCGTCGACGAGCACGTCGATGAGTCCGAGGAGTTCGCGCTTGTCCGGGGTCTCGCCGGGGCGTGCGAGCTCCTCCCACGTGTAGCCGGTCCAACACCAGATGTCCTTGGAATCGCCGAATTCGGCGCGGATGCGGTGCGCGAGCGGCAACAGGACGGGGGTGTTGAGCAGCGGTTCGCCGCCGAGGAACGTGATGCCCTGCACCCACGGGGCGTTCAGGTCCTCGATGATTTTGTCTTCGAGCCGCTGCGTGTACTCGTGGCCGGCCTGGAAATCCCAGATGGACGAGTTGAAGCAGTCGACGCAGTGGAACGGGCAGCCGGAGACGTACAGGGAGTTGCGCACGCCCTCGCCGTCGGTGACGACGAAGGTCTTGTAGTCGGCGATCATGCGATGGGACATGCGCCGGCCGTCCCATTGCCCGGCCCGCGGATCGTTGGCGAGTCCGCCGGATGGTACGGAAGGGCCGCGCCCGGTCTCCCCCGCCGCGAAGTCGCGGCGCTTGGGCTCCCGGAGCGCGGCCTGCTGGAATCCGCTCACTACTTGGCCTCTTCGAACCATTCGCGGGTGGAGCCGTCGCCGAGGGTGACGTGGCCGGTCTCGCCGCTCATGTGCTTGACGCGGTGGGAGATCTCCTCGTGGCGGCCGTGCACCATCGGGCGCTGCACCGGGTTGCCGAGGTAGCCGCAGGTACGCTTGGTCACGTTGCACTTGTCAGGATCGGAGTTGCCGCACTCGGGGCACTTGAAGCCCTCGTCGGTGGGCTCGAAGTCGCCCTGGAAACCGCACACGAAGCAGTGGTCGATCGGCGTGTTGGTGCCGAGGTAGCCGATGCCCACGTTGTACGCGTAGTCCCACACGGCCTCGAGCGCCTTCGGGTTGTCCTGCAGGCACGGGTACTCGCAGTAGTTGATGAAGCCGCCGGACGCGTAGTACGGGAAGTCCTTCTCGTAATTGAGCTTCTCCATCGGGGTGGGCTGGAGCCACACCGGGTAGTGGAAGGAGTTGGTGTAGAAGTCGTGGTCGGTCACGCCGTCGACGCGGCCGAACTTCTCGCGGTCCATGCGGTTGAAGCGGTCGGTGAGGGATTCGGCCGGCGTGGAGTACACGGAATAGTGGTAGCCCTCCGCCTTGCTCCACTGCTTGCACAGCTCGCTCATGCGCTTGACGATGGACAGCGCGAACTCCTTGCCTTCCGGATCCCAGCCGTGGTCGCGGATCCAGTTCTTGCCGTAGAACACGGCGGTGGTCTCCGCGAGGCCGATGTAGCCGAGGGAGACGGTGGCGCGCTCGTTCTTGAACAGGGCGTCGACGCTGTCGTTCGCGCCGAGGCGGCCGAAAGCGCCGAAGCGGAACAGGGTGGGCGCGTTCACCGGGGTGGCCTGCTTGCAGCGCATGATGCGGAACTGCAGGGCCTGGTGGGCGATCTCCATGCGCTCCTCGAACAGCTTCCAGAAGCGTTCCTTGTCGCCGTGGGATTCGAGGGCGATGCGCGGCACGTTCACGGAGACGACGCCGAGGTTCATGCGGCCGTCCTCCTCGTCCTTGCCGGTGGCGGGGTTGATCCAGCCCTGCAGGAAGGAGCGGCAGCCCATCGGCGCCTTGAAGGAGCCGGTGATCTTGACGATGTTGTCGTAGAAGACGACGTCCGGGTACATGCGCTTGGTGGCGGATTCGAGGGCCAGCTGCTTGAGGTCGTAGTTCGGGTCGCCCGGGTCGGCGTTCACGCCGTGCTTGACGGTGAACACGAGCTTCGGGAAGATCGCGGTGTGGTGCTCGCGGCCGAGGCCACGGATGCGGTTGAGCAGGATGGCGCGCTGGATCTCGCGGGCGAACCAGTCGACGCCGAGACCGAAGCCGACGGTGACGAACGGGGTCTGGCCGTTGGACACGCGGTTGGAGTTGATCTGGTACTCCATGGTCTGCATGGCGTCGTAGATGGCCTTGCGGGTGCGGATCTTCGCGAGGATCTCGCGCTCCTGCTCGAGCTCGTCGACGTCCGTGTGGAACGGGGTGTCCATCGGCAGCGGCTCGCGGCCCTTCTCGAAGTGGAGCTTGGCCGGCTCGTTGGCCTTCGCGTTGGCGACCTGGCGTCGCGCGAACTCGATCGGCATGTCGTCCGGGATCATCTCGCGCGCCTCTTCGAGGAACTTGTCGTAGTCGAGCTTCGCGTAGCGGGCGAGATGCTCGTCGGCGCGGTTGGCGGTCTGGCCGCCGTACTGGCTGGAGGCCACGTCCTTCATGATCTGGGTGATCTGCGTGGCGGCGATGGCGATGGACTTCGGGGAGGCCATCGGCGCGTTGCCGAGGGTGAAGCCGTTGGCGAGCATGTCCCAGAAGTTGGGCAGCGAGCAGTTGGACTGCGCGGTGAACGGCGAGTAGTCGGCGTCGTGGAAGTGGATGTCGCCCTTCATGTGTGCGTTGGACACGGCCGGCGGCAGCATGTTGAACGCGGCGGCCTTGGAGACGGCGCCGGCCAGCAGGTCGCGCTGGGTGGCGTAGACGTTGGCGTCCTTGTTGGCGTTCTCGTGGATGAGGGTCGGGTCCTGGTTGATGAAGCGGGACACGGCCTCGTTCACGTCGGTGGCCTTCGCGCGCTCGATGTCCTTGTCGAGGCGGTAGGTGGTGTAGGCGCGGGCCACGTCGTACAGGTGCGCATCGATGAGCGCGTGCTCGACGAGGTTCTGGATGTCCTCGATCTTGGCGGGACCGGCGTAGCGTTCCTTGATCTCGCCCTCGACCTGGTCGGCGAAACCGCGGATGAGCTTCTCCTCCTCCGGGCCGACCTGCTTGTCGAGGTCGCCGAACGCGGCCTTGACGGCGGAGATGATGTTGATCGGATCGAAGTCGACGACGCGGCCGTCACGCTTCTCGACCTGCACCGGACGGCCGGCGGCCCTGACGGTGGTGGTCGTCGGACTGATGACTGCTGTCTCCATCTCACATCTCCATCCCGGCCCTTCCGGGCCTAGTCGTACATCTTCTTTCCGGGGTTCCGCGGGCGGTCCAGCACCCTGCGTTTTCCGGAGCCTCAGATACTGTACGGCATCCCCACCCCTATATCTAGTTGCGGCACGCCGCCAAAACACTAGCGGTAGTGGTTTTCGGCGGAATCTCGCGGAATCACATCTGTGTGATTAACGTAACAATCCCCCGGCTCCGCGTGTCGTGCACCGGCCATGGCAGGCACGCGCGGGCCATGTCCGAGGGCGGGCCGGAAAGCATGTTGCCAACCCGCCCGGACAATGGCACGGAGGGCGTTTCCACCCCGGCGGCGCGATCGGATCGGATCGGATCGGGCTTCGCGCCCCCGGTCCGCCGAGGCGGACGGCCCCTCGTCCGGGGCCGGAATGCGCCGCGGGGTGGCTTAGTCCAGATTGGATTGCGTGCCGGCGGTATCGGCCGTGGCGGCCTGGGCGTTCTGCGCGGCGTCGAGACGGGCGCGCACGTCGTTCAGCAGGCTCTGCGCCCGCTGGGCGAGCGCCTCGCCGATCTCCCACTGGCGCATCGACTGGTCGAGGTCGAGCCCGCCGGCCTCCAGCGCCTGCACGGCCTGGATGAGCTTGTCGCGCGCCTCCTCGTAGGGCATCCGCGCGATGGCGGCGCGTTCCTTGTCGGTGAGCGTCGAGGCGGGCGCGGCGCCTTCCGCCCCGGCCTGCGCGGTTCCGGCATGCGTGGCACCGGCCTCCACGGTCTCGTCCGCGGCCTGTTCCGTCGTGTTCGTGTTCTTGTCGGTCATGTTCATTCCTTTTCGTTTGTTCGTCGGATCGTTCGTATCGGTTCGTTCGCGCCGGCGCCGTCCATGCCGGCACCCAGCAGGCGCCGCAGCCGGCGCCGTCACGCCCGCGCGCCGATCAGTCCGCCTTGGCGGTGACGACGCCCCTGCGCAGCGTCAGGGTGAGCTCGTCGCCGGAGGAGACCTTCGCGGCGTCGTCGAGCACATGCCCGTCGGCGGTCTGCACGACGGCGTATCCGCGGTTCAGCGTGGATTGTGGGCTCAGCGCGGTGAGCGAGGCGTGCGCCTTCTCGATGGTGAGCGAGGCGTCGTCGACGAGACGCCGCAGGCCGATGTCGAGCCGGCCGCGCGCGTCGTCGAGGAACCGCTGGTGCGGTTCGAGCATCGTGAGCGGCCGAGTGAGGCTCGGCCGGTTCGCATAGCCTTCGACGAGCCGGATCTCGTTGTCCACGCGCGAGGAGATGCGCATGCGCATCCGTCCCACCGCGTTGTCGATCAACTGCCATTGCTCGCGCACGTCCGGCACGACCTTCTTCGCCGCGTCGGTGGGCGTGGAGGCGCGCAGGTCGGCGGCCAGGTCGATGAGCGTCCAGTCGTCCTCATGGCCGATGGCGGAGACGATCGGCGTCCTGCACGCGGCGGTCGCGCGCACCACGCCCTCGTCGGAGAATCCGATGAGATCCTCGAACGCGCCGCCGCCGCGCGCCACGATGATCACGTCCACCTCCGGATCGGCGTCGAGCCGCCGGATCGCCTCGATGATGTCGGGCGGGCACTGCGCGCCCTGCACGTGCGCGTGCACGATCTTGAACCGCACGACCGGCCACCTCAGGTTCACGTTGGTGACCACGTCGCCTTCGGCGCGCGCCTGCGGGGCGCAGATCAGGCCGATGCACTTGGGGAACTCGGGCAGCGGCACCTTGTTCTCCGCGTCGAACAGCCCCTCGCCCTTGAGTTTCTTGCGCAGCTCGTCAATCTGTTCCTTGAGGCCGCCGGCGCCGATCTTGCGGATCTCGTCGCCGATGAAGCTCAATCGGGTCTGCTTGACCCAGATGTCGGCACGGCCGTGGATGACGACCCGGTCGCCCTGGCGGAACTGCGCGGCGGCGGCCGCGAACGCGCGCCAGCCGGAGACGGAGATCGCGATGTCCTCGAAATCGTCGCGCACCGTGAGATAGGCGGATCCGGCGCGCCGCGTGTTGATCTCGGTGATCTGCCCGCAGATCCACGCGGCCGGCCATTTCGCGACGGCGTTGTGGAACTTCTGGCTCAGCACGCTCACCGGCCAGGGGTTCTCGGCGGTGGTGTCGGCGGCCATACGCGGCAGCTGGTCGAGCGGGCGCGGCCGGCTCAGGTCCGGCGCCGCCGACGCGCCGGTGCCCGCGGCGGCACCCGCGCGCGCGCCGAAGCCCGCACCGGCGCCGTACCCGGTTCCGGGGGCCGTTCCCCGCATGTTGGCGTTCATGTCGTAACTCATGCCCTCACTATAACGCCGGGTTCCACGGCCGGTGCATATGCACCGTCGTTCATCCGACCGCCAGCGTGGCGAGCAGCGCGGCATGGTCCGAACCGTCGATCGGCACCACCTTCATCCGCCCGGCCACGATCCCCCTGTCGACGACCACATGGTCGATGCCGGCGAACCGCGGCGGCAGCAGCCCCCGGTCCGCCGGCCACGTGAACGTGAACCCGCGTCCCGCCATCCGCGCCCCGTCGCGGAACCGGTCGCCCAGGAAGTCACGGAACGGCGCATGATCGTAGGTCGCGTTGAAATCCCCCATGAACACGTATCGCGTGTCCGTATGCGCCTTCATCGCGCCCAGCTCGTCGAGCGCCCGCCTCCACTGCCCCCAATAGCCGGGCACGGGGGCGGTCGTGTGCACGGACACGAACCGTACCTTGACGCCGCCGGCGAACGCGACCGTGCCGCCGGGCATGAACGAGGCGCTCGAGTTCACGTCGTCGTTCGCCGGACTGATGAGCGGCGAGGCCGACCACAGTCCGTTGCCGTACACGCCGTCGGAGCTCGCGACCTTGCTGTACGGCAGATAGTCGCCAATCCCCGCCTCCTCGAGCGCGGCGACGAACGCGTCCGTCGTCTCCTGCAACGCCAGCACCTCGACCCGCTCGTCGCGCACCGTATCGACGATCTGCCGCGCGTCGGCGCGCCCCTTGTACACGTTGCAGGTCATCACGCGCGCATAGGCGTCGCCGACGACCGCGTGCGCCTGTCCGGTCGCGGCGTCGGCGGCACGCGTCAACGGCTCGGTCGTGTGGAGGAACGGATACTGCCACCACACGTTCACGGCGAACGTGGCGACCGCGACGAGCGCGACGACGAACCGGCGCGACGCGAGCGCGAACATCAGCGCGACGACGGACAGGATCGCGAACCACGGCGTGGCGGAGACGACGATTGGCACGAACGGGAGCGCCTGGAGCCCGGCCGGCAGCGCGCGGGCGGCGACGGCGCATGCCGCGAGCGCCGCGCATACGACCGCGAGCGCGCCGAACACGCGACGGTGGGGCGGGAGCGCCGCGGCGACGCCGGCGCGACCACGCCCGCCGCCGGACGCGCCTCCGCGTGACGGCGCACGGCCGCGGGACACGCCGGAACGTGCCGCCGGCCGCGTGCGCGCGGACACGCCGGGACGACGGCCGCCGCGCTTCCCGCCACGGGTTCCGGCCGTACCCGCGCGAGACGATGGTGTGGAGGATTTCGACGGGGATTTCGTTTTCGATGATGTGCGTGGATGCGGGGATTTCGACGACGACTTCGCGGATTTCGACGATTGCGACGACTTCTTCGACGACTTCGACGATGATGACGCGCTGGACTTCCCCGCCGCGCGTTTGCGTCCGCCGTCCTGCGGCGTCGCCGCGCGCCTCAGCAGTTCGCGCCGGGCGTCGGCCTTCGCCTCCTCGGGGGTGAGATAGCCGTCCCGCGTCCGTTTCGCCACTTCAGACCTCCCTTCGTCCCACAACACTGTACCGTGCGCGCGGCATGCGCGGCCAGCCGGAGAAAAGACGTGGAGCCGGGCCGCAACACGTCATGCGCGCCGCCGGCCGGGAACCGTGTACAATGAATTGCCGTCGCCTCGGTAGCTCAGGGGATAGAGCACCGCTCTCCTAAAGCGGGTGTCGTCAGTTCGAATCTGATCCGGGGCACAAGTCACCCCTTGGAATCGCAGTGATTCCAAGGGGTTTCGTTTTCGCCCAGCCGCAATGCCGGGCGCAGGACCGATCACAGCACGAACTTGTAGAGCACCAGGCAGAGGATCGCATTGGATACGAACGGCCACGTCTCCCCCGGCGGCGGATTCCCCGTCACCATTTGATAGACGACGTTGCAGAAAACCAGCAGCAACGACAGCGCCACGACCGCCAACAGCAACCGTTTGAGAATCGCCCTCATGGCCATCTCCTCCTTCGGGGGAGGGACCAAGACCACGACACCTCGTTGTGACGCGCGCCCCGTCCGTTCGCAACCTATCTTCAGGATACCAGCATCTCCCCAGCCATGCATGGCCCCGCGCGGTCATGCTCCGCCATCGCGCCGGCATCTGGTGTAGTGTCGTAGCAATATCCGCGGGCGTCGCGGCGTATATGCGCGGCGCGAAGGAAGGGAGGCCGACGATGGCCGATGGGACGGGTGCCGGCAAGGCGACGCGAGGAGTGGCGAGCTGCGGCACGGTGACCGCGCTGGAACTGGGATTGCCGGACAGGTCGGCGATACCGGCGGCGAAGGGGACGCTGCCCAAAGCATTGTTCGCCGGGAAGGGGCCGATCTCCAACACGTTGAAGCAGCATCTCGTGCACGCGGTCGCCTCGATCCACATGCTCGCGCTACTGCGCCCCGCCAATGCGGGCGTCGCCGAGGGAACGCGGGTGAGGGAAATCCTCGTGCTCGGGCTGCGGCTCAACGGCGTGGACACCGCGGTTCCCGCCGACGTGGTCGAGCATATCGCGGCGCAGCGGCCGGGCAGCGGCGTGCTGTTCGTCTGCGTGCGCGACGGGCACGCGGCGACGGCTGGCGGCGCCGGCGGCACGGACGGCACGGACGCGGATACGGACGTGACCGTCGAGCAGTGCGCGCTCGCCGTGCGGCGCAAGGTGCCGGGACGCCCCGGCCATACGGCGCAATACGCCGTGCACGTCTCCGACTGGGCGGACCCGCGCGACCTGCTGTTGGAGATCACAGGGGCTTCGATGGATGACGCGTGGGAGTCGCTGTGTTCGCAGGCGATCCTCGGCACCGCCGACCACACGGATCTGGACGCACGCCTGTTGCGCCGCGACCGCGTCGTCGCGCTGCGGGCGCAGGAGGCGAAGCTCGTGCGCGACCACGGCCGCGCGAAGAACCCCGCACAGCGCAACGAGGCGTTCGCGAAACTCGCCAAGGTGCGCGCGGAGCTCAAGCAGTTGGAGGGGTGACGGTTCGCTCCTCCCCCGTCACGGTTCGCTCCTCCCCCGTCACGGTTCGCTCCACGTTCCTCAACGTTTTTCCATGGCAAATCACGGAGCGAACCACGACAAGACGGCGAAACCGGCTCAGAAGCCGAGGCGGGTGCGGCCGAACTGGTCGAGCCAGCGCAGGATCGCGCCCTCGCGCAGCGCCCACGGGCAGATCTCGATCTCCTGGATGTCGAGCGCCTTCATGATCTCGTCCGCCACGATGCCGCCGCCCACGATCTGCAGCGTGCGCTCCGGCGTGATGCCCGGCAGGGCGACGCGCTGGTCCGGTTCGATGGCGGCGAGGCGCGGGATCCAATCCTCCAGCTGCTCGCGCGTCATGATCATCGTGTCCTCGCGGCCCGGCTGGCGCAATACCGCGCCGGCGAGGCGGGCGAGCGAGCGGAACGTCTTCGACGTGCCGACCGCGTGATTCGGATGCTTCGACTTGGGGAACGCCTCGATCATCGGTTCGAGGATCCGACGCACCTGCTTGCGCGCCTCATCCAGCTCGTCGGGCGTGGCGACGCCTTCCGGCAGGAACTCCTTGGTGACGCGGCCGGCACCAGCCGGCACGGACAGCGCGACCGTCGGCTCCTCGTCGGAGCCCATCGCGACCTCCAACGAACCGCCGCCGATGTCGAGCATGAGCAGTCGGCCCGCGTCCCAGCCGTACCAGCGGCGGGCGGCGAGGAACGTGAGCCGCGCCTCGTCGGTTCCGGACAGGACCGTCACGCCCTGGCCGATGCGCTCCTCGATCTTGCGCAGCACCTTGTTGCCGTTCGGCGCCTCGCGGATGGCGCTGGTGGCCATGGCGAGCAACTGCGTAATCTCATATTCCTCGGCGAGCTTCATGCCCTCGTCGACCGCTTCGAGGATCGCCTCGATGCCGGCCTTTTTGATCGAACCGTCGTCCTTCAGGTATTGCATGAGGCGCACGGTGGTCTTCGTGCTGGCCTCCGGGTCGGGGCGGGCGCCGGGTGCGGCGTCGACGATGAGCATGTGGATCGTGTTCGAGCCGATGTCGAGCACGCCGAGTCGGGTGGTGTGCGAGCGCAGGTTGACCATGTGCGGTGTCGTTCCTTTATATATCGATGGTTGTCGATGTGTCGTTTCGTATCGTGTTCTGCCGTGTCGTCGTCACGTGTGTGCCGTCACGTGTGTGCCGTCACGCGTGTAGCGTGGGCAGCCAGCGGCCGAGCCGATCAAGTCCTTCGGCGAGCGCCTCGCGCGACGCCGCGTAGCTGAGGCGCACATGCGTGTCCGCCGTGGCGGCGCCGAAGTCGCGTCCCGGCGTGAGCGCGACGTGGGCCTCGTCGAGGGCGCGTTCGCAGAACGTCCACGCGTCGAGCCCGGTGGACGTGATATTGAAGTACGCGTAGAACGCGCCGTTCGGTTCGACTTCGACGGGCAGGCCGATGCGCTTGAGCCCGTCGATGACGATGCGGCGGCGTGCGAGCAGCTCCTGGCGGCGGCGTTCGCATTCGGCGAGGCTGCTTTCGGTGAAGCAGGCGAGCGCCGCGTGCTGGGTGGGCGTGTGCGCGCACAGGTAATAGTTCGTGGCGAGGTCGTCGACGGCCTTGAGGATGGCGTCGTCGTCGGGGATGACGGCCCAGCCGAGTCGCCAGCCGGTCATGCCGAAGAACTTGGAGAAGCTGTTGCACACGATCGCGTCGTCGTCGCAGGCGAGCACGGAGCGGATCTCGGTGCCGTCGGGTTCGCGGTCGGCGAGGTCGATGTACGTCTCGTCGACGATGCGCCACGCGCCGTGGTCGCGCGCATAGTCGCATACGTCCCTCAGCACGTCGAAGTCGATGGTCGTGCCGGTCGGGTTGGACGGCGAGGTGATCATCACGGCCTTCGTGCGGTCGGTCCAGTGGACGGCGACGAGGTCGCGGTTGAGGTGGAAGCGCGTGGCCGCGGAGGTGGGCACGTCGATGACGTTGCCTTCGAAGCTGTTGATGAGTTCGCGGTTGCACGGATAGGAGGGGTCGGCGACGATCACGTCGTCGCCCGGGTCGACGGTGAGCGCGGTGGCGAGCAGAAGCGCCGCCGAGCCGCCGGAGGTGATGATGATGCGCCTCGGGTCGATGTCGAGGTCGTGGCGTTCCCGGTAGAAGCGGGCGATGGCCTCGCGCAGTTCGGGCAGGCCCATGGCGGCCGTGTACGGCAGGGCGCGGCCGTCGTACTGTTCGCGCATCGCGTCGCGCACGGCGGGCGGCGCACCGAAGTCGGGCTCGCCGAGGGAGAGTTTGATCACGCTCACGCCGTTGGCGATCATGCGGTCGGCCTTCTCGCCGAACACCATGGCGCGGAACGGCTGCGCCTCGCGGGCGCGGCGGGACATCACGGGGGATGCGGGGGTCGTCTGTTCGGGCTGCTTTGCTTCTCCAGTCATACCGCCCGTTGTATCGGCAAGACGCGACACGCGCGCCCCGCGTCCCGAGTGGTGGGACGCGGGGCGTCGGTCAGCGGCGGCGCGCCAGCGCCCAGCCGAGCAGGGCGAGCGGCACGGCGCATGCGGTGAACAGCGCGGGTAGGAGCATGCCGATGTGCGGACTGGACGCGTCGAGCACGACGCCGGCGACCGACGATCCGAACGACGTTCCGACCGTGCCGGCGGTGGTCACCCAGCTCAGGCCCTCGGTGAGGCTTTCCGCCGGCACCAGGTCCTTGACGATGAGGTTGCCGGTGGTGAACAGCGGCGAGACGACGAGTCCGGACACGATCTCGATGGCACCGAGGAGGATGAGGTTGTCCATCGCGAGGCGGAAGCCCACGTAGCCGACGACGAGCAGACTCAGGAAGACGACCATATGCGCCCAATGCGAGCCGCGGAACGTGCGTGATCCGAACACGATCGCGCCGATGCACGAGCCGACGGCGAACATGGCGAGCTGGAGGCCGAGGAACCGTTCGAGCCCCATGCCCTTCATGGTGGCGGTGACCGACACGTCGAACGAGGTGAAGCTCATGTTGAACACGAGGAACACGACGAGCAGCGGCAGCACGCCGCCGTAGAGGAGCGCGCTCTTCGGCTTGGCGCCCTGACGGCGCAGCCGGTCGAGGGACAGGCCGTCGGCAGGAGGGGCGGAAGCACCGGAGGCGGCCTCGGATGTGTCGGGAGCGCCGCCCGCGACGTGCGGGACCGCATCAGACGCCATGACCTCGATGATCTCGACGATGGCGGGCGGCTGCGTGGATTTCAACGAGAAGAAGACCGCGCCGCCCACGCCGCAGGCGATGGTGGGCACGAACAGCTGGCTGACCGGATGCACGCTGGTGGCGAGCCATGCGGCGAGAATCGGGCCCAGGATGAACACGACCTCGTCGATGGCCGCCTCCATCGCGTACGCGGTGTTGAGCAGCGTCTCGCCGTCGTCGCGCCCGCGCAGCGCGTACGCCCAACGGGTGCGTACGAGCGCGCCGAACGAGAACTGGGTGAGACCCATCACGACGGCGAGCGCGAACAGCAGCGGGATCGGCACGCGGAACAGGGCGGCGAACGCGAACGCGAGCATCGCCGCGACCTGCACGGCGAGCGCGACGCGGCCGACGCGACGCTGCCCAAACCGGTCGAACAGGCGCGCGTAGAACGGGGTGACGCAGGAGAGCGCGAACACGTAGGTGGCGCTCATCGTGCCGGCGACCGTCCAATTGTCGTACAGGTGGTTCAGGGCGAGCACGATGCCGAGGCTCATCATGGAGATCGGCAGTCGCGCCACCGCGCCGGAGACGCAGAACGCCTTCGTGCCGGGGATGGAGAAGAGGCGCGCGTACGGGGAACGCGGCTTCGCGGCCGCGACCCCGCTCACGCGGTCACCTCGCCCTCGTAGATATAGATGTCCTCCCCGTCTCCCACGTGTTCGTCGGGGTGGTCTTTGGCGTAGCGTTCGGCGACGCGGGCGAGGCCCTTGTGCTCGTAGAAGCCGACGTCGCAGCTGGAGTCGGTGTGCAGGTAGTAGCGGGAGGCGCCGGCTTCGGCGAACGAGACGAGCAGGTTGCGCCACAGGGTGCCGCCGACGCCGTGGCCGCGTGCGGCGGGGGCGACGACGAACAGCTCGAGTTCGGCGGGGGCGCGGTCGTTGATGGCGATGTCGGCTTCCATGCGTTCCTCGAGCGCATGCCAGGCCTCGGTGCGGGCGAGCGCGTCCGCTCCGGCGGGAGTGGCGTCGAGTTCCGCGTTGACGCGGGCGAGTTCGCCGGTCACCTGGGGGAAGAGCACGGGTCTGCCGGCCACGCGCGACAGGGTGACGCCGAGGAACGTGCCGTCCGCGGTTTCGGCGAGTTCGCCGCGCGTTGCGGGTTCGAGGTAGTGGAGGACGAAGTGGCGTGAGGTGAGCCGGGCGATGTGGGGGTCGCCGGGCTCGTCCACGCCCCACGTGTCATAGAACGCGTCGACGATGGCGTCGAGGTCGTCCCAGGTGACGGCGCGGTAGGTGATGGCGGTGCCGGGGGCGACGGCGGCGCGGCGTGCGGTGTCTGCGCCCGTGGTGCCGTGTGTTGCGGTGCTGGTGGTTGCGTTGCTGGTCGCAGCCATGGGTGGTTCACTCCTTCATGTCGGTGGTGTCGTGGAGCACGTGCGCCCGCCCACACATGCCTGCACGAGGGTAGCGGTCTCCCGCCGGCGAGACATTCACGGCGCGTTCCAGCCGCGGGACCCGCTGTCGCCGGGTGCCGTGCGTGGCGTCTGCGCGCCGCACGGCACCGTCCGCGGTCGTGCCGCGGATCGGCGATGGGTCTAATCGTCGTCGGTGTGCTCGGGGATTCCGGAGCTCAACTCGGCAATGATCTCTTGTTCGGTTTTCTCTTCGGCGCGCAGCTCGCGGAGCTTCGCGTCGGGTTCACTCACATAGTAGAGAGCGGCGTCGATGCTGTCCAACGGCACGCCTTCCATCGCCGAAAGCAGAAGCCGGTACAGGTCGAGCTGCACGAGCTTGTCGGCCACGTCCTTCGGCTTGCGGGGACGATGGCCGGTCTTCCAGTCGATGACGGTGTACCGTTTTGTCGCGTCGACCGGGTCGAGGCCGCCGAGGAACACGGCGTCGAGTTTGCCGTTGGCGATGATGCCGTCGAGTTCGGGCAGGGCGACGACGAGCTGCCGCTCCGCCCAGACCGGCGTGCGCCGTGCCCATGGCGATTCGGCGAGACGCCGCTGCCAGGCGACGAGCTCCGCTTCGACACGGGTGTTCCGGCGTGCGGCGCGTCGACCGCCGCCGTCCGCGCCGGATGCATCGTCCATACCGGCGGTGCCGTCGGCGATGGCCTTCTCCCGGCGTTCCAGATCGGCGAGTATCGCGTGGCGGTCCATGACCGTGACGGCACCCGATTCGGCACTCGTGCCGTCTCCCGCGTCGAGTCCCGCGTCGATGAAACGCTCCGCCCACGCGTGGAACCTGGTGCCGGCGGAGGCCGCGGGCGAGGCGATGGACGGGATGGGGCGCACGATGCCGCGCCAGTAGCGTCGTTCCTCGCGCTCCCCCATGTCCGTCGCGCGGGCCTGCAGACGGGTGACGCTCTGACGCGATCCGGCGAGGATGCGCTGCGCCTGCTCCTTGGTCCGCTCGTCGAGGGCCGCCCCGTCGAGCGTTCCCGACATGAGGTCGTCGTCGGCGATGAGCAGCCGGGCCTTGTCGAGCAGCGTGCCACGTGCCGGGGCGACCGGCGAGGACTCACTTGGCACCGCGGAATCATCCACCCCATCCACCTCATTCGCACCATTCGCCTCGGTTCGGGCGCGCATCGCGGCTCGGACGGCCCGCGCCGCCCCGACGAGCGAGGACGCCGTCGTTGCTCCCAACGCGGACGGCCAAGGCAGGGTGTCTTCCGCCCGTTCCTCAAGAGGCGTGTCCCATGCCTCGTCGATGACGGCGTGCACGTATCCGGCGGCGTGATCGCCGGTGAAGAACCCGTCGGGTCGGGGCGCGCCCGTCGTCGCCGGCGTGCGGTGCTGTTCCCCGGCATCGGCCGCCGTATCGGACGACCCGGTGGACCCGGTGGAGCCGGACACCCCGGTGGAGCCGGACACCCCGGTGGAGCCGGACGACCCGGCCATGACGGTCCCGTCGTGCGAGTGCAGGGCGTCGTGGACCTCCGACCAGAAGTTGGAGGGTTTCGCCATGCGGGGCTTCGCACCGAGCACCGACGGGTCGCGGCCCGTTTCGCCGTTGCGGCTGTAGGTGAGCAGCACGTCGCACCGGGCGCGGGTCAGGGCCACGTACATGAGCCGGCGTTCGTCGGCGTGCAGTCGCCTGCCGTATTCCTCCTCCTGGGTGAGGTACCAGCCGTCCGGATCGACGTCGTTCACGCCGTCGCCGACGGCGCGCAGCGACCCGTAGACCTCGTCGTCGATGAGTTCCACGTCGTCCAACGCCCGCAACGCGTCCAGCGGGTCCGCACCGACTGGCGCGTCATGCGGGAAACGCGGCAGGATGCCCGCGTCGGCGCGCACCGGCACCGGCACGGCGGTCGGATCGTCCAGCCATGTGGAGGCGCGCTCGCGGTATTCGGGTGCCGTCCAGACGCCGTTCTCGACACCGCCCGGGTGGGCGTCGTCGAGTGTGACGGAGAGGTGATCGCCCTGGCTGCTGGGGAACACGCCTTCGGCGAGGCCCACCACGGCGACCGCATCCCATTCGAGTCCCTTGGACTGGTGGACGGTCATCAGCTCCACGTCGACGTGCCGTTCGGAGTCCAATGCGGCGGTCTCGTCCTCGATGCTGCGCAACGCGTCCACCCATGCCATGAATCCGCGCAATGTGGGCGTGGCATCGGCCGCGATCTCGCTGGCGTACGTGTCGACCAGATCGATGACCGTCTCCATGGGGATGCGGGCCACCGTCGGGTCGGGCGCGTTCCCGCGAGCACGCATGGCCTGCGCCACGATGGTGTCGATGTCGAGGTCGAGCGCCTGCACGGCCGCACGCACCACATCGGGCAGGGGTCTGCCGACCGTGCCGCGCACCATGCGCAGCATGCGGGAGGCATGCAGGATCTCTCTCGTAGAGGCCTCGTCGAACCGGTCATCGCGTTCGAGCAGGCCGGGCAGATCGGGATCCTCCAGCAGGTCGGGCAGGAACACGGCGTTGGCGACGCCGTCACGGTGCTCCCGGACGATGCCGGCACAGTCCTGGCGCGGTGCGTCGGCCGGCGCCAGACCGGCGGCGACGAGCGCCTGGTACCGCACCTCGGTGTTGGCCGCGTCGGCGAGCGCGGCGAGCGCGGCGAGCGTCAACGCGTCGAGTCCGAACCGTGGCGTGGCGAGCAGCCGCATGAGCGAACCGGAGTCGGTGTGGTCGGAGGCGACGTGCAGCAGGGCGAGTATGTCACGGATCTCGGGGCGGTCGAGCATCGCCGAATAGCCGACGACGAGCGTGCTCAATCCGGCCTGCTCCAACGCCTGCTGGTATTCGGCCATGTGCTTCTTCGACCGGAACAGCACCGCCGCGGTGGGGGGATGCTTCGGATTGCCGTGGTCGTTGACGGCGAGGGCATGCCGGCAGAATCGTACGATGCCGTCGATCTCCTGGCCGAGCGTGTCGTACCCGAGCACGCCGACCGTGCCAGCGGCGGCTTCGGGCAGGGCGTCGAGCGGCGCGACGTCGACCTCCCGCATCGTCGAGCTGCCTGCACGGCGGGGAGTCCCGCGCAGCGGCAGGGTCAGGTCGTTGGCGGCCTCCAGCACGAGTCGTGAGTTGCGGCGGGTGACGCTCAGCTCGTAGGGACGATCGTTCTCCCGCATGCCGAAGTCCTGCTGGAACAGGCGGAACGCGCCTGGGCTGGCGCCTCGCCATGCGTAGATCGACTGGAACGGGTCGCCGACGGCGTTGACGGCCGTGTCGCCTCCGTGGAACAGGGTGGCGAGCAGCGCCGCCTGCGTGGTGGATGTGTCCTGGTACTCGTCGAGCAGCACGTGGCTGAACCGTTGCCGGTAGCGTTCGCCGATGGAGGGGAACCGGGTGACCAGCTGGTAGGCGGCGATGGTGAAATCGCCGAATTCGGCCAGGTTGAGCCGTCGTTTCTCCTGGGCGTACGCCTCGACCAGGTCGAGCAGCGCGTCACGTTGCCCGGCGGTGTCGACGAGTCTGGCGCAGTGGAACACGCAGGCCGTGCGCAGACGTTCATGGTATTCGTCGAGTTTCGCCGTCCATGCGGCGTCGCTGTCCTTCTTGAACCGTCGCGGCTTGGTGAGCTTGGGTTCATCGTCGGGAATCGGCTCGGAGCCGATGGCGTCGCGTACCTGCGCGGCGAAGGCGTCGTCCCATGCGCGCACGCGGGCGATGGCGGTCTCCATGTCGGTCACGCCGTGGCCGATCATCGCGCTGCCGATCGCGCCGGAGAGCGCGAGGACCTTCGAGGCGAGCGTGCGGAACGCGCCGAGGTCGCGCCCGCGCAGCCGGTCCATGTTCCGGTCGATGACGTTCGCGGCGAGCTGGAGCGCGCCCGCCTCGCTCAACGGCTGCGTGTTCTGGTCGAATCCGACGAGCAGACCGTACTGGCGCACGATGGATTGGAAGAACGCGTCGTACGTGTAGACGACGGGCTTGAGGAACATGCGGTCCCCCGCTGCGCGGATCGCCTCGGCGTGCCCGCCCACCCCTTCCGGGGATGCCGGCATGTCGTCCCGTCCCGTCCCGCGCGTCCCGTCCTCGGCCACGGCCTGGGACACGCGTGACAGCAGCTCGCCGGCAGCCTTGCGCGTGAACGTGAGGCCGAGGATCCGTTCGGGGGCGACGCCCCGGCGGATGAGTTCGATGATGCGGCGCGTCATCGTGTAGGTCTTGCCCGAGCCGGCGCCGGCGACGACGAGCACGTCGTCCGCCACGGGCGCGTTGATGACGGCGGCCTGTTCCGGGCTGTCGGTGGGTTTCGGTGTGCTGCTCATGCCTGCCTCGTTTCGAATACGGTGTCGACCCGGCCGGCGCAGGCCGGGCATACGGTGCGCATGCGACAGTATGCGAGATGCTGCGCGGTGGGATGGGCGATCAGACGCTCCGAACGGCTCGCCGCCGCCGCATAGAACACCCGCGCGATCATGGCGAGCGCCCACATCGCCTGCGTGCCCTGCAGCGCGGCGAACCGCTCCCATGCGCGCGGGTCGACGTCCTGCGGCGGTTCGGCGGGAACGCCGGGGATATCCATGAGCTTCGCCGGGTCACGGTAGTGGGATCGTGGCGTGAACGGTTCCGCGTTCAGCGAGCCTCCGGTGAACAGGGGCGGCTGGAACAGGCCTTCGGGGGCGTAGCTCTGCGCCGGCGCCTCGTGGGCTTCGACATGGAACAACGCGCTCTGCACGATGGGCGGCGCGTCGACGGGGCGCCGGCCGCCGCGCGCGGCGCTTCCATCGGCCGTCTCGGGGAAGGCGAGTCCCAGCTGGTAGCACACGAGCTGCAGGTCGTTGAACCGCTGCGGGGTGGTGGGCACCTGGCCGGTCTTGTAGTCAATGAGCCGTATGGCGCGGCTCCCATCGGCCATGATACGGGTCTCCTTACGGTCGATGCGGCCGGAGAGCCTGATGGTCAGGTTCTCGTCCATGCCCTCCGGCCAGCCTCCGACGAGCGTACCCATCATCGCCATGAGATCGCGCCGTCCGACCGGACCGGCACCGGGCACGGCGTCGTATGCGGCGAGGATGTCGTCGAGCCCGAACCGCGCGGCGAACTCCTCCTCGCATGAGGCGTGTTCGAGCACGCCCACGTCGAATTTGCCCGTGTTCTCCCCAAGATAGCCGGACGTGTTGGAGGCCACGAAGTACGAGGCGAGATTGGCGAGCGTGGCGCCCGCCTGCTCGTCCTTGCGAATCGCCGCATAGCGCGCCGACGGATCGTCGATGTCGGCGGGGTCGGGCTTCATCCCGTCGTAGAGTTCGACGAGCCGACGCGTCACGGCCGTCAGACGTTCCTCGTCGCCGGCTCCGGGCATGAAGCCGGGCAGGTCCAGGCCTTCCCCGCTGCCCTGCTGGGCGACCGCATGGATCAGCGTGCCGAAGCCCGTCGCCGCACTGCCGGGGCGTGGCCCGGCGAATCGGTTCTCCAGCATCCAGCACACCGGGCATTCCCACAGGCGGTCCACCGCCGATGGGGACAACGTCACCACGCACGGTTCGGCGTCCTGCGCCCGCGCGCTCGACGTATCCGTCGCGCTCGGCGTATCCGATGCGTCCGCCGTCCCATGGCCGCCACGTTCCGCCGTATGCAGGTACGCCCATTCGTCCGGATCGGCGGCGGCGACGCCGTTCCCGGCAAGCAGGGCGAGCGCGGCGGCCGCATCCCGCGCCTGCGGGTCGTCGGACGGGTGCCGTGCCAGGATGAGGCGCGCTGCGGCCACGAGTCCGCGGGGATCGCAGTCCAGGCCGGCGAGCGAGATCTCCTCCACGTCCGACGAGGCGCGTTCCGCCGTCTGACCGTTCCCGTACGGCTCCCCCACCTCGACGAACCTCGCCTCGGCTCCGCGGCCGAAGCATTCTGGCAGATACCCGTAGAGGAAATCGGACGGGGTCAGGTCGTCGTCGCTCACAGCGCTGATCGTCACCGTGCCCGTTCCCCGCGCATCCGATTCGGCGCGGGTGAGCGCATACAGGAAGCTCTTCTTCTCTCCGGAGAGCACCTCGCCCAGTCGTGCGCCGTAGGAGGGGGCGGCGGCCCAGACGGCATGCGCCTCCGGGCCACGCAGGATGATATCCGCTAGGTCCTCGCCGCCGAACATGGTGTTGCGCTCGGCGAGGTTGGGCCATACGTCCTGCTGCACGGCGGGCAGCCACACATGACGCCAGTGGCGGCCGGCCGCGCCCGCCGGGGTGGTGAGGGTGACGGCCTGCTCCATCGGCTTCACACGGGCGAGTGAATCGGCTTCAATCCGCATGGAGCGCACCTGGGCGATGAACGTGACGATGTCATGCCCGGCGGCACCGCCCTCCGCATATTGGAACAGCCGCATGGCGGCATCCAGCCGGTCGTTGGCCGCCCTGCCCTCGGACGTGTTGTCGAGCGCGCGCCGCTGCCATGCCGACGCCACGCCCGCGGCGTCCCATGCGGCGGCGAGCGCGAACTGCGGCTCGTCGGATTCCAGACGGCCCAAGGCGGCGGCGACCTTGCCGACGAGCGTCCAGAGACGGATGAAGGCCCGGGCCTGCGGGTCTCCTCCCAGTACCTGGTTGATCACGGCGAGCACGTGCGATGCGGGAGCCCGGGGATCGTCCAGCGCGAGCATCACGTACTGGGCGTCCGTTCCGAACGGCGGGATCCGGTCCCCGCCGTCGGACGGGACGGGCCGCCCGGTCTCCGACGTCGCATCGTCTCGCCCGCGCAGCAGGGAATCATCGATCCGGACGTCGCCGCCCGCGGGCCAGGCCTCGCCCAACGTACGCCACGCCCTCATCAATCCGCCCAACGCGCCATCCACGTCGTCCGCATCACCCGCATCGTCCACGTCATCCGCAGCGACCGCCTGTCCGACGATCCCCGCGAGGGATTCCAGCGAACGCATCGCGGCCTCGACCGGTTCCACGCGTCCCGGCGCGCCTTCGCCCGGCATGGAGCCGACGGTGATCAGCGGGCCGGCCATCAGCGTGACGACGCGGGAACGCACATAGGCCGCCAGCGCACGCGGATCCGACTCCGCTCCCGCGATGCCGCGCCCACGCAGACGCGCCAGTTCGATCAGGGCGAACAGACCGCGCACGAACGGCTCCTCCCCGAGGGGACGGGTGACGGACGAATAGCGCACGGGCACGCCGTCCCGGCGCAGCCGTTCGCCGAACAGGCGCACGGTGCCGTTATCGTGCGCGATGACCGCCATGTCGTTCCACTGGGTGTGCCCGTCGAGCCGCTCGTGCTTGATGCGCCACACCACATCGTCAAGCTCCTCCCGGGGACTGCGGTAGAGCGCGCAGCGAAGGGAACCGTCCGCAGGCAACGGGGACGCGCCGTCGAGCCGGCGGATCGGCCACGCGCCCTCATGCCGGGGCAGCTTCCACGGGCGATCGGGCAGCGGCGTGGAATCCTCCAGCGGCGAGGGAATCGACAGGGAGATCCTCGCCACCACGACGTCGCGATACGTGGGGGCCGTCTCGGACTCCCGGCCGCCCCGCGGCCGTGCGTCCAGGACGCAGCGACGGGCGGCGATGGGCCCGTCCGCGGCCCTGGCGAACAGATATTCGGGGTAGGACCCACGGAAGGTCTGCACCGCCTCGTCCGGGTCCCCCACGAGTACGAGCCGCGTGCCCCGCCGTACGATCTCCTCCAGGAACCTCATGGCGGCGAGAGTGGAATCCTGGAAATCATCGACGACCAGCAGCGCGGGGACCGTTCCTCCGCCGCCCCGCAGCACGGTGGCCGCCTCCACCAGCAGACGTGAGGAATCGAGACGGTATTCGCCCGGATACGCCGCCTCGACGGCCGCGGCATACTCACGACGCAGCGCGAACGCCAGCCGCCACTGCACGCGCAGCCGTTCCACGCGCACGTCCCGTCCGTCGCGGGCGGATTCCTCCAACACGCCGAGCAGCTTCTCCTCACCGTCGGGGGAAACTCCCAGTTCGTCCATGCGCGCCAGCATGTCGCGTAGCTGGGCGACGAATTCCGCCGACACGCCACGTTCGAGCAATGCGGCCGTGGCGGCACGACCGTCCCGCCCGTCCTCCGAACCGTCGTCGGGGAACACCCCCATGGACGACGACCACTCCTCGGTCGCGAAATAGTCGCGGAGCATCATGCATACGTCGCACACATCACCGGCTTCGGAGTGCCCGACATGCCCGGCGAGCACCCCGCGCAGCAACGCGTCCTGCTCGGCGCCGTTGAGCAGCCTCGGTGCGGGAGCACCGGAGGCGAACCGCTCGTCGGCGATGACGCGAAACGCCAATGCGGCGAGCGTGGTGACCGGACGCACCTGCGCGGACGCGCCGATGCGGCGGATGACTTCGTCGCCGAGACCGTCGGCGACGACGCGGTTCGCCACGGCCATCACCGCGCGGGTGTCGCCGTACGCGTCCAGGCCGCGCAGGAGCGCGTCATAGGCGAATCGCGTCTTGCCGGTCTGCGGCGCGCCGGCGACCAGCAGCGCGCTCCCGCCGTCTCCGCCGCCGCGGATCAGTTCGTCCAACGCCTCGTGGGCATCCATGTATCCAGTCATGGCTCCAGCCTAAACCGTGACGACCACGCCGGTGCATATCTACCGGAACTTCCCCTTTTCTCGCGTGTTCCAATGGTTCCGGCACCCGCCACGGGCGGCACGCCGCCGTTCACGCGCCCATATCGGATGGGCGGGTGAGGCGCCGCCGTCCGTGGCGGTACCATTGTGCCGAGGGGACGGCGCAAGTCCCCAGGGGGACGCCTTCGGGGGAAGGGGGCATCATGCGCACCACGATCACAGCGCCGCCGGAGCTGCCCGGGTATTCGTTCGTCCGGACGCTCGGCTCGGGTTCCACGGCCGACGTGTACCTGTACCGGCAACGTGTCCCGGACCGGGATGTGGCGGTGAAGGTGTCCAGGACGCCGCTCGACCCGCGGGCCGCGGCGAGGTTCGCACGGGAGGCCGATATGATGGCCCGTCTGTCGAGCCACCCGTACATCATGCAGGTCCACGGCGCGGGCGTGACGCCGGACGGATTGGCCTACATCGTGTTCGAATACGCGCCGAACGGCACCTATAAGGAGATCGCACGGCGCCGGCCGCTCACCTGCGACCAGATGCTCGATCTCGGGATCAGGCTGGCCGGCGCCCTGTCCGCCGCGCACCGGGCCGGCGTCATCCACCACGACATCAAGACGAGCAACGTGCTCGTCGACGCCCAGGGGCTGCCGGTCCTCGCCGACTTCGGCATCTCGACGAACATCTACGACAGGACGTTCACCGGCTATTCGCTGCCGTGGGCGCCTCCCGAAGTGCTGAACGGCCGTTCCGGTGCCGAGGAGGCCGACATCTATTCGCTGGCGGCGACGCTGTATGCGACGTTGGCGGGCGGTTCGCCGTTCGAATGCGGCTACCGGCCGGACACGGCCGCGCGGCTGAAGGAGCTCATCCTCACCAAGCCGCTGCCTCCGATCGACCGCCCGGACGTGCCGGAGGACGTGGAACGGGTGCTGCGCAGGGCGATGTCGAAGGACCCGGAGGACCGTCAGCATTCCGCGTTGCGGTTCGCACGTGACCTGCAGCATGTCCAGCAGGAGCATTTCGGTCATATGACCGCCGTGGTCGCCGAAGGCCGGGATCCGTATCCGCCGAATCGTCGCGCGGCGCGCCGCCGCTTCGGCACGCCGCAGACCGGAGCCCCGGCCAGGGCGGCGACGCCGGCAGTCGCCGGTCAAGCCGTCGCCGGTCTGGCCGTCGCCGTCTTTGTCATCGCCGTGGCGCTCGTATTCGCGATCGCCGTCATGCCGAATCTCGATTCCGGCGCCGTCGCCGACCGCGCATCCGTCGGAGACGCGACGACGCGTCGTGGGACGGAGGCCGGGCGGGATGCGGATGTCACACCGGACGGCGTCGTCGGCGACGATGTCCCCTCCCCGACGGACCTGCACGGGGAATACGGCGACGACGGCACGGTGACGTTCACGTGGAGCAACCCCGATCCGAAGAGTGGTGACGCGTACGCGTGGAGGCCGATCGACGGCCAGGACCCGCAGGACGAGGGGAACACGTCGATCGTGAGGGGTGAACGGGTGACATTCGACGTCTCCAAGGACACGGCCCGGACATGCATCGCGGTGTCGGTCGTGAGGGCGGACCGACGCATGTCGCCCCGGCCCGCGGTCGTCTGCGCGACGCGGCGCTGATCCGCACGCGACACGCCGTCTCCCCGATCTCCGGTGCATCCGAGGCGGTACCCAGCGACGGGGTCTACATTTGGCGTACCGGCCGACCGGCCGGGCTCGGAACTACGACGGGAGCCGGCATGGCGAAGAGATCTTCCCCGGCATACGGGCGGATACGCGGAACCGACGCGCCGACGCGCCGTCCGGCGCCGTCGGACAGGCGTGGATGGGCCGTCCCGGCCGTCGCCCTGATGCTGCTGCTCGGCGTGGTCGCCGGCGCGATCGTCATCAGCTCCGTCACACAGCGTCATGTGCGGTTCGACGACGGATCCGTATGGGTCACCTCGTTGAAGGACCGTAAGGCGGCCCGGTTCAACGTGCGCGTCGGGCAGGCGGATGCGGCCGTCGCGTCGTCCGCGCCGCGCTTCGACGTCCTCCAGCATGACGCCGACACCGTGCTCGACGAAGGCGGCCGGGCGTCGTCGATCAAGGCGTCGACGGTAGAAGTGGATTCCAGCGCCGAGACGGGGGACGGGACCATATCGGCGGCAGGCGGCGGCACCATCGCGTTCCTCGATGAGGGGACCGGCGACGTCTGGACGGGATACGCCGACGATGTCGGCTCGGCGTCCCCCATGCACGAGGATCCCCGGCTGAGGCTCGGTGCGGGAGGCAGGATCGTGGTCGACGCCGACGGCGCGGTATGGGGATACCGTCCTTCCGACGGCATGGTGTTCAGACTCGACTCGCCGCAAAGCCGTTCGCCTTCGTCGGTCGGATCGATCACCGACGGGGTGAGGACGGACGCCTCCTCGTTCACGGTGATCGACGGGGTCCCGGTCATCACGGCCGGGAACCGGGTGCTCTTCAGAGGAGGAGGCGCCGCTTCCGGCATGGATGGAAGGCTGAGCCTGCAGTCGCCGCCGGTGGATGGGCTCCAATCCGGTTGGGTCGTCGTGGCCGGCCGGGACGGCTTGGACCTCATATCCCTCTCATCGCCGGATCCGGAACCTGTGCCGCTGCGTTCCGGCGGGCACGGGGAGCCGGCTCGCCCGGTCTCCTCGGGCGGCTGCGTGTTCGCCGCGTGGAGCCAGCGGGCCGACAACTACGTCTCCGTATGCTCCGCGGAGGACGGAGGGGCGACGTTCCGTTCCCTCGGTTCGGTGGATGTCACCTCCGAACTGGTGTTTCGCGCGAACCACCGGCAGGTGGTGCTCAACGACGTGGTCGATGGCAACGTGTGGGACCCGCGTGCATCGACCGACGTCATCAGACTCCAATGGAACACGATCCGGACCGAGCGTTCCGAGGAGAACCGGCGCGAGGGGGACGAGACGGCGAACAACCGGCGCGAGTTCGACAAGACCTGTTCGCACGGCTCGGACGGGATCCAGGCGGAGAACGACGAGTTCGGGGCGCGGGCCGGCGGCGAACGGATCCTCGACGTGCTGCGCAACGACCGGCAGACCGACTGCTCGGTGCTGCGGATCACGCGCGCGAACGCCCCCGACGGGGCCGTGATCGAGGTCTTCCCGGTCTACGACGGTCGCTACCTCCAACTCGACGCCACGAAGGCGGGCCCCGGCGCGGTGGGCTTCTCCTACGAGATATCCGACGGGCACGGCCAGACGTCCTCCGCCACGGTGAGGCTGACGCTCACCGGTTCCGGGAACGCCGCCCCCGCCCAGACCGATACGCCGCAGGAGCTGGAGGTCGAGCAGGGCGCTTCCTACGAGTTCAACGCGCTGGGTGGTTTCACCGACCCGGACGGCGATCCGATGACGCTCGTCTCCGCGGCGCCGCAGGGCTCCGATCAGGTGACGGCCTCCACGCGCGCGGACGGTCTGCTCACGTTCGACGCCGGTTCGATGGCCTCCGGACGAGTCGGCATCGAGCTCGCGGTCTCCGACGGCGAGCGCACCGGCACCGGCATGGTGTACTTCTCCGTCAAGCCCTCAGGCACCCTGCCCGCCGACATCGACCCCGTGGCCGAATCCGTCTCGCCGGCCACGGACGCGTCCATCGACCTGAAGCCGTACGTCCACGCCACCGGCGCGAGCCCGGCGCGTCTGTCCGCGGCGGACGCGCCCGATGGAGCCTCCGTGACGATGAACGCCGCCGATCTCACCCTCCGGTTCAGGGCGGACGCCCCGGGCACCTACTACGTGTCGTACACGATCACGCAGGGGACCGTGCCCGCGACCGGGCTGGTCCGGGTGGAGGTGCAGCCCGTATCCGGCCAAGCCGCCAAACCGGTGGCCGCGAACGACGTGGCGATGCTCGGCGCGGGGAACACGGCCATCGTGGAACCGCTGTCCAACGACGTCGACCCGATGGGCGGCGTGCTGTCCGTCACTTCGGTCACGGCCGATCCGGCCTCCGGCATCAAGACCGGTCTCGTAGGCCACAGGCGGGTCTATCTGACGGCGCGGCGGATACCGACCGAACCGGTCGACGTCACCTACACGGTGGCGAACGCGGCCGGCACGTCGACGGGCACGATCGTGCTGCATCCGCCGACGTCGTCGAACGCCGACTCGGCTCCGAAGGCGCCGGACATGGCCGCCCAGGTACGCACCGGCGGCATCGTATCCATCGATGTGCTCGACCGTGCCGGCCAACCGGACGGCACGACGGTCAGACTGCGGAACGAGCTGAGGACCGATGCATCCACGTTCAAGGGGGTCGCGTTCGTCTCCGGCGACACCGTACGGTATCAGGCGTCGGACGAGACCGGCACGTTCCCCATCGTCTACACCGTGGAGAACGGTCTCGGCGCCTCGGTGTCGGGGACGATCACCATCGCCGTGCATCGGAGCGACGCGGGGGACAAGCCCGCGCCCACGCCGCACGACACGGAGGCGCAGGTGGCCGCGGGCCGGAAGGTGCGCATCCCGATCGCGCTCACCGGCATCGACGTGGACGGCGACGACGACCAGCTGCTCGGCCTGGGCAACACGACGCCGCAGCTGGGCCGCGTCACCGAGGTGGGCGCGAACCACCTCGTCTACGAGGCCTACGCCGACTCCTCCGGCACCGACGTCTTCTCCTACGCGGTGGAGGACTGGACCGGCCAGCGGGCTCAGGCGCGAATCCGCGTGGGCGTGTTCCGGGGAGCCTCCGATTCCGGCGTATACGCGCGCGACGACGAGGTCACGCTCCGTCCGGGCACCCCCGCCACCGTGCCGGTCACCCGGAACGACGTCTCCGGCGACGACGCCGACCTGACGCTTGACGGAAGACTCGACGCCCCCGCCATACCCGATGCGAAGGCGAGCGCCGGCGCGATCGGCTTCACCACGCCCCGTCAGGCGGGGACGAGCTACGTCGTCTACACGGTGAAGGACAAGGCGGGACTGTCGGATACGGCCGTATTGACCGTGAACGTCGACCCGGACGCGCCGATCGAACCGCCGGACGCCTACGACTACCGCGTGCCCGCGTCGGCCACCATCGACAGGAAGAGCGTCGACGTGGACGTGGGCCGATGGATCGCGAACCCCTCCGGCCCGGATTCGGATCTCAGGGTCGACGTGCACGGATCGGCACACGCCCATGCACGCGTCAAAGGCGATGACGGCTCGACCGTCATCAGCGTGGATCTGACGCGGAACGCCCGGGCCGTCCCCTACACGGTGACCAACACGAGATACGGCGTGACCTCCACGGCGTTCATCCAGGTACCCGCATACGGCGTCTTCCCGCCGACCGTGCGGCCGAAGGCGCCCGCGCTCAGGGTGAACGCGAATGAGACCATCAGGATCGACGTCGCCGACCACGTGCGCGTGGGCGCCGGCAAGGAGGCGTATGTGGGCGGCGAGGATTCGGTGAGCGCCACGAAGGCCGCCGACGGACGGCTGTACGTGAACGACAGGACGCTCAGGTTCACCGCCCCCGGCGACTACGCCGGACCGGCTTCGATCACGTTCACCGCGGTGGACGGCAGAAGAGAATCCGGCAGGACGAGAATCATCAACTCGGCGGTGATCACCTTGCCGATCACGGTGGTCGGACGCGGCGTGAGGCCGCCCACGTTCTCCTCGTCCACGATCGACGTGGCGGCGGGCGACGGGACGACGACCATCGATCTGAAGGCGCTCACGCACGCGCCGGAAGGCCCCAGTGGGGACGAAGAGCGATACACGTATTCCGGCGGTTCGGACACCGGCAAGGTGACCGCCTCCGTCTCGGGTTCCGGCCGTCTGGAGGTGAAGGCGGACAAGACGGCCGTGCCGGGGACGACGATCGGCGTCCCCGTGCGGATCGGATACGACGGTGGCACGGTGGACGCCGGCATGACCGTCCGCGTCGTCCCCTCGACACGTCCGCTGGCGCGCGTGCCCGATAGGACGCTCAAGCTCGAAGCGGGAGGAGACGGGACGGTGGACGCGCTCGCCGACGCCTACAATCCGTTCCCGTCATCCCCTCTCACCCTGATCCGGTGCGCGGCGGACGACCCATCCGGGGTCGCCGTCCGATGCGATGTCTCGGGGTCCGTCGACGTCGCCGCCGCCCCGGGCGCCGGAGGCGGCACGAACCGTGTGCTCGTCACCGTCGAGGACGGCACGGGAATGGCCGAGCGCAGGGTCACGGGCACGATCACCGTCGCCGTGGTCGACAGGCCCGAAGCCCCGCTGCTCTCCCCCGTCGACGCGAAGCCACAGGACGGCGCGGTGGATCTGACATGGACGCCCGGCTCGGCGAACGGCAGCCCGATCACCGACTATGAGGTGCGCTGGAGCGACGGGGACCGTGTCTCCTCGAAGTCGTGCGGCGCCGCGACGGTCTGCCGGATCGCGGGGTTGGAGAACGGCAGACCGTACTCGTTCCGTGTGCGCGCGAGGAACGAAATCGGATGGTCGGAGGACTCCGGCACGGTGACCGGCATGCCCGACACAGTGCCGCCGGCCCCGTCGAGGGTCTCGGTGGAGGGCGGCAGGCAGGTCGTGACCGTCTCGTGGTCGATGCCCGTCTACGCGGGGTCGCCGGCCGACTACTACACCGTGACCCTGAGCAACGGCATGCGAGCCGTCGTCGAGGGGGCCTCGTCCGTCGACTTCGGCTTCAGATCGTCGGACATCACGGACGGGTTCGCCGTGACCGCCACCGTCGTGCCTCACAACCGGGCGGGCGACGGCGCGGCGGCCGCATCGGCGGAGTCCGCCAGGCCGTACGGCGTGCCGGACGCTCCGATCGTCTCCACGTCGCAGTCGGACGATGGCGACGAGGTGACGGTGTCCGCCGAGATCGGCGACATGCGCAACAACGCGTGCGCCTCCGTCGTCGTCACGCTCGGCGATCACACCGGGAACGTCGCGTGCGGGCAGACGTCGCACACCTTCGACATCGCGGATTCCGATTTCGGCGACGCCCTCACGCCCGGGTACGCCATCGTCACGGTGCATGGCGACGAGGTGCGAGGCGAAGGCATCCCCGTCGTCCCGGTCCACCGTCCGGCCGCGCCGTCCGGTCTCTCCATCCGGGCGGAGGACGGCCGCTGCGTGGTCTCGTGGACGGACGGCGACGGCAAGGAGGGCCGGTTCGAGTACACGGCCGGGAACGGCTCGTTCGGATCCACCACGCGGACCTCGTTCTCCTATGAGCCCGGCGGCTGGCGTGTCTGCGGCTCGGTGAGCGTGCGCAAGACGTTCCGCGGCGCCGCCAGCGCCGACGTCACCGCCTCCAGCCAGGACATGCCGGACAGGCCGAAGGCCGGCATCGGCGACTACGCACTGGAGTGGAGCGGCCGCGACACGCTCCGCATCGCTGGCGATGTGGAGACCTACGGTCAGGGCGCCACGGTCATCCTGACCCTCACCGACGGGGATGGCACCGCATGGCGGCGCAAATGGGCGGTCGGCGGACAGCCGCGGACCCTCGATATGAGGGGTTCCGGGCTCGACGGCGACGTGACGTGGCGCATCACGTTGGCCGACGGGCCGGACGAGCTCGTCGAAGGCGTGGAGAAAACCGGGACGGTACGGGAATCTCGCCCGACGGCCGACGGCGCATCGGTGGCGTTGCCGGGAAGGATCTCCCGGCAACGGGACGACACGATCAAGGAGCGATCATGAACGAGAACGCCAACGGGTCCGTCGACGACCGGACCCTGCTGTCCAGGGACGCGGGAGCCAGCAGGGCCGGCACGCGGCGGCGGACGCCCGCGCACCGCGCCACCGCCACCGCTCCCGCCACGACGGGCACCCCCATCCCCGACACCGGCACAGTCCCCGCCACCGGCACCATCCCCGGTGCCGCCACGCCCGAAATCGAACGGTTCCGGGACATGTTCGACCTGCTCGTGAAGAACGTCTCCCAGGCGGTGGTAGGCAAGACCCGCCCGGTCCGCGAGGTGCTCACCGCGCTCATGGTCGGCGGCCATGTGCTGCTCGAGGACAATCCGGGCACCGGCAAGACGCAGTTGGCGCGCGCCCTCGCCAACTCGGTCGACGCCGGCTTCAAACGCATCCAGTTCACCCCCGACCTGCTGCCCTCGGACGTGGTGGGACTCACCTTCTACGACCGGAAGACCGGCGATTTCACGTTCCGCGAGGGACCGGTCTTCGCGTCCATCGTGCTCGCCGACGAGATCAACCGCGCCTCGCCGAAGACCCAGTCCGCGCTGCTCGAGGTCATGGAGGAGCGGAAGGTCACCGTGGACGGCGTCACGCATGACGTGCCGCGGCCGTTCATCGTGATCGCCACGCAGAACCCGGTGGAGCAGCTCGGCACGTACCGGCTGCCCGAGGCGCAGATGGACCGGTTCCTCATCAGGACGTCCCTCGGATACCCGGGCCACGACGTGTCCGTGGAACTGCTGCGCCAGCTCGACGTCGCCGACCGCGCCGGCGACGTCGCCCCCGTGCTGGCCGGCGGCGACGTCATCGCGATGGGGCGTGTCGCGCACACGGTCCACGTCGACGAGTCGATCCTCGAATACATCGTCAGACTCGTCGAACGCACACGCCATGACGACGGCGTCCGGGTCGGCTCCTCGACGCGAGGCGCCCTCGCCCTGGCGCGCTGCGCACGCATCTGGGCCGCGGCGGACGGACGCGGCTACGTCGTCCCCGATGATGTGAAGGACCTCGCCACACCGGTGCTCGCCCACCGGCTGAATCTCACCGCCGAAGCCGCGTTCGCCGGAGAGACGCCGCAGGCCGTCGTCACGCGCATCCTCGAGGACGTGCCCGCGCCGGCACTCGGCGGCTGACGCGCCCATCGCCAAGCCTCTCCCCACGCCCCCCACGAACCGCCCCGAACCAAACCCACGGACCAAACCCACGAACCGAAAGACCGACATCATGCCCCGTCCCATACGCGCCGCACGGACGCCGCGCCGGATACGCCGGCCGCTCGCGCCCTTCGTCTCCCCGCTCGCGTCCTTCGTCTCCCCGCTGGGGTGGGCCGTGACCGGCTCGGGCGCGGCGGCGCTCGTCGCCTTCGTCCCCCTCGGATGGCACGAGCTGCTGGCATACGGCGTGGCGGCCCTGTCGATGATGCTTGTCTCCGTCGTCATGTCGCTCGGCAACACCTCGTTCCGGGCGGCGATCGACCTGCGGCGACGCCGCGTCACCGTGGGGGATACGGCGAGCGTCCGCATCGATGTCCGGAATCCAGGGCGGAAGCCCACCACGGCCGCGCGCGGCGACCTGCCGATCGGCTCCAGGCGCGAGCGGTTCGCCGTTCCCCCGCTCGCCCCGGGAGAATCCCGGCGGACCGACATCGAGTTCCGCGCGCCGCGACGGACCGTGATCGCCGTCGGCCCGCTGCGCATCCGCAAGGGCGACCCGTTCGGTCTGATCCGCCGCGAGCGGCGGCTCACCGACGGAATCGACCTGTTCGTCCACCCCGCCATCGTGCCGTTGGAGACGCTCGACGCGGGATCGGTCCGCGATCTCGAGGGGAGTCCGAGCGGCGACACCGTCGACGACGACCTCGACTTCCACGGTCTGCGCGAATACGCGCCGGGCGACGACGTGCGCAACGTGCACTGGCCGAGCACCGCGAAGACGGGCGCGTTGATGATCCGCCGATACGAGGCGACGCGACGCACGGACACGGCGCTCACCATGTCCGTCGACCCGGACGAGTACGCAGGCCCCGGCGAGTTCGAGCTCGCCGTGTCCGTCCACGCCTCGGTCGGCGCACGATGCCTCGCACGGCGTCGGCCGCTGTCCACGCATGCGGGCGCCGCGCACGCCGCGCCGCGCCGCGCGACGGACTTCCTCGACTCGTGCAGCAGGATCGTCCCGGACCGCTCCGACGATCCGAACCTCGCGCGCGGCACGCTCGCGCACGCCCCGGACGCCTCCTTCTACGTCCTCACCGTCGGTTCGCTGCGCGACGCGGACGACATCGGACGCATGGCGTCCGCGCTGCCGGAGTCCGCGTCCACGCTCGTGCTGCAGGTCGCGGAGGGCATGCCCCGGGCGATCCGCCGGTTCCCCGGCTTCACGCTCGCCACGGTCGGCGGACTCGACGACCTGCCGATCATCATGGGGGTGCTCGCATGACCAGCCGACGGCACGCCGACTGGCGGAACGACACCATTTCAGCTTCCCTCTCCACCCGCGGCCCATGGGGGCGGCGCTTGGGCGGTCTCGCCGTGGCCGCGGCGCTCACGCTGCTCGCCGCGTCGAATCTCATCGATGTCTACGGAGACGCGGCCGCATGGGCCTCGGCCGCCGCGCCTGCCGCGCTGCTCGGCTGTCTCATCGCCCTGGTCGGAGTGACGCGCCGGCTGCGCCTGTGGTGGCAGCTCGTGTCCCTCGTGTTCGCCCAGTCCGTCGTCGGACCGGTCATCGCCCTGAACGGCACGACGATCGGCCATGTAATCCCGACGGCCGCCACCCTGTCGCAGGGATGGTGGGACATGTTCGGCTCGTTCAAATACCTGATCTCCATCACGCCGCCCGTGGGCACGGCGTCGGGTTCGCTGATGGCCGTCTGGACGCTGACGCTGTGGACGGCGTTCCTCGCCGGCCTGCCGGCGCTCGCCGACGACGCGCGCCTGGCCGCGGCGTCCGGCCTGCCCGCGGCCGCCGCGTTCACCGCCGCGCTGCTCGGCACGTCCGCCGGCTGGTGGCGGACCGCCGCCGGCCTCGCCGCCATGCTCACGTTCGTAGTCTGGCTGTCCGTCCGATGGGGCCTGTTGGAGACCGGACGCCTGCCGGGCGCCCTCGCCGTCATCGCCATCGCCGCCGGTCTCGCCGCGGGTGTGTGCCTCGTCACGCCCCAGCACCGTCTGATCCTGCGCGACCGCTACGAGCCGCCGCTGACCCCGTACGACTATACGAGCCCGCTGTCCGGCATGCGCGCGTACATCAAGGACCATAAGGACGATACGGTGCTCACCGTGCGTGGTCTTCCCGCGGGCACATCGGTGCGTCTCGCGGTGATGGACCGTTTCGATGGCAACGTGTGGAACCTGTCCGATTCAGCAACGGTCTCCGGCTCGTCGAACTACCGGCGTGTGGGTACGACGATCGCCGACGACGCCGAGGGGACCCGTTTCACGGCCACGTTCACCGTGGGCGAGGGACTCACGGACCGATGGCTGCCGTTGGCCGGTTCGGCCACCGAAATCACCGTCGAGGATTCAGCCGACGGGCGGGGCGACCTCTACTACAACTCGGACACCGATTCGGCGATCTACCCGGACGGCATGGCGGAAGGGCTGACCTACACGGAGAGCGGCGTCATCCCCCGCACGCCCTCCGATAGCCAGATCGACGACGCCGAGGCGGCGAAGACCCTCCAGCCCGCAACGGTGGACTCCCCCGACGCCGCCGGCCGGCTCGCCACCGCCATGGCGGGAGGCGAGGCCACGGGTGGCGCCGCGGCGCGCAGGATCGCCGAGGGGCTGAAGGATTCCGGCTGGTTCTCACATGGCTTGGCGGGCGACTATCCGTCGCCGCCCGGCCATGGCAACTACCGCATCGGGAGACTGCTCGACGGCACGCGGATGGTGGGCGATTCGGAGCAGTACGCCTCCGCGATGGCGCTCATGGCCCGCGAACTCGGCCTGCCCAGCCGCGTGGTGCTCGGTCTCGTCCCGAAGAACGACGACGGCTCGATCGGCACGGCGCGCTCCGAACGGCGTGGCGCCTACACCGTCACCAGGTTCACGGGCGATGACGTCGAGGCCTGGGTGGAGATCAAGCTCGACGGCTACGGCTGGACCGCGTTCCATCCGACCCCGGAGGAGACGAAGGTCCCGGACCCAGAGGAGGAGCCCACTCCGCCGAACCCGCGGAAGCTGGTGCGCCAGCCTCCGGTGCCGCTGCAGGACCCGCTGCGCGACGAACGGCAGATGCGGGGTCGTTCCACGCTCGGCGGCGAGGAGGCGGACGCGACCGGCGCGGACCCGTTGAGGACGGCGCTCGGCCGCGCCGTTCGGAACGTCGCGGTCTACGGCAGCCCGGTATGGGCGATGACGGCCGTCTGCGGAATCATCCTGCTCATGAAGGCGCTTCTGCTGCGTCATGCGCGACGGTCCGGCAGTCCCCGCATGCGGATCGCCGCCGGATGGCGGGCCGTCACGGCGCTCGCCCGGCAGAGCGGCGTCGACGTGCACGGCACCCGACGCGAGGAAGGGCGGGCGATGGGCGGACGGATGGACGTCGACGCTTCGACGCTCGCGACGTTGGCGCGCGAAGCCGACTACGCCGCGTTCTCCGGCGAACGCATCGACGATGATCGGGCCCGCCGGTACTGGGAGGACGTGGACGCCATGCGTGCGGCCATGCTCGCGTCGTTGCCCCGTCCGCGCCGCTGGCGTGCACGGCTCAGCCTCGCCGGAGTGTTCACACGCCGAGGAAGACCCCGGCGCGCCCACCGTGCAGCAGGTATAGTGGCGAGTATGTGTGCCTGGGCCGCCGAACGCGGCATGGGCGAGACGACCGCCGCCGGGGAACCGGGCGCACGGACAGAGGGGAAGCGTTCATGACCATCGGACATCTCGCGGCGGGATTCGCCACCGATGTGGGGCTCAAGCGCAGGAACAACCAGGATGCGGGCTACGCCGGCCACGGCGTGTACGTGGTGTGCGACGGCATGGGCGGCGGCATGGGCGGCGAGCATGCGAGCGCCCGTGCGGCCGATCATCTGCGCGCGCTCGCCGCATTGCCCGTGCGCAACCGCGCGGACATCGAGACGGTGCTCGCCGACGCGCAGGCCGACGTGCTCGCGCTCGGCCACGAGCTCGGCGGCGTGGCCGGCACCACGGTGACCGGCCTCATCCTCGTGCACGGCGACGCCCCCGACATCGACGACGGCTCCCAGACCGGCGAACGGACGTCCGCGACGCCGTTCAGCACGGAGAACCTAGCCTACGTGGTCAACGTCGGCGACTCGCGCACCTATCATATGGATGCCGCGCGGGACGGCGCGGGCTGGGATCCCTCGACGCTCGTGCGCATCACACGCGACCATTCCCAGCGCCAGGAGGCGATCGACACGGGCGAGCTGCTGCCCGACATGGCCGAATCGCTCATCCCGCGCAACATCATCACCCAGTGCGTCGGCGATCCGGACGGCATCAGACCGGACCTGTTCCTCACCGATGCGACCGGCCGCTTCATCATCTGCTCGGACGGCCTGTACGCCGAGGTGTCGGGCGACGACGAGATCGCCGCGATCGCCGCGCGCCACGACGATCCGCAGGAGGCGGCGGACGCCCTGCTGCGCGCCGCGCTCGACGCCGGCGGCGGCGACAACGTCACCGTCATCGTCGCGGACATGCCCGTGCTCGCGCCGCCCCGGCACGCATGGTCGGTGACTAAGCTGGGCGATGAGGAGGATATCGGCAACATCGCCGATGTGACTTTGCAGACTTTGCGGACCATAGCACCTAGGAGGCATGATGGTTGATTACGATGCCGCGGTCGCGGCGGTTCAGGATCGGAACGCGGATCCGATCCTTCTCGCGAAGATCGCCTATGAGAATCCGGAGTTCGGCGCGAACGTGGCGGTGAATCCGCGCGCCTACCCCGGTCTGCTGCGCTGGCTCGCCGAATTCGGCGACGATCGCGCCCGCGAGACCGTGCGCCAGATGGGCTATGCCGTCTCCGACGATGCGGCCGGCGCCGGACAGTCCGACGAGACCGTGGCCGTGCGGCAGCACACCTCCGCCGCGGCCGGCACCCCCACGGCCGCGACCTTGCAGCCCAGGCGGACCGCGCAGGCACAGGCATCGCAGACGACGACGCAGGAGCCCCGGACCGCCGCGTCCGAACCGCAGGCCCCGGTGAACCCGCACGGCTTCACCGCACAGATCGCGCGCACCACCACCGACCAGATGCAGATGGCCGAAATCGCGCAGAAGGCGCCGGAACTGTACGCCGCCCTCGCGCAGAACCCGAACCTGTACCCGGCGCTCGCCGACTGGCTGTCCCGACTGGGAGACCCGGCCGTCGACGCGGCGCTCGCCGGTCGCCGCTGAAAGGGGCGAGACGGATGAGCAACGCGATTCCATTCCCACCGGCACCGGAACCCGGCTGGTACGCCGACGATCCAGTGGACGCCCGGGCCGCGGCCCGGCCCGCGGCCCGGCCCGCGGCACAGCCAACACAACCCACCGTCCAGCCCGCCGCACAACCGAACGACGGCAGTCTGGACGACACGGTCCTCTCCGACGCGAACGCCGCCGGCCAGGCCCCCGGCCGCAAGACCTACACGCTGCACAACGAGGCGACCGGTCAGACGATCGTCCTCGACAGGAGCGTCCTGCTCGGCCGTCGCCCGTCCGAGGCGATTCCGGAAGGTTCGAAGGCCGTGCGGATCGAGGACCCCACACGCACCATCTCCCGCAACCATGCGGCGATCAGCATCGACCAGGACGGTCGGCTGTGGATCGAGGACTACGGCTCGTTGAACGGCACGTTCATCATCCGCGACGGCGAGGAGCGACAGGTCGTCGAAGGCACGCCCGTGCCGCTGGAGGCCCCGGCCACCCTGCGCGTCGGCGACCAGTTCCTCACCCTCGAGGAGCAGCGGTAGGTCTCTCCCTCCGTCCGCCTGCGGCGGCCACCTCCCTCGTCAGAGGGAGGCAACCCTATGATTGAGCCCCTTGGCCTTCACGGCCAAGGGGCTCAATCCGTTTCAGTACTTGAGGTTCATCACGTCCAGGCACCAGGCGTTCTCGTAGGAGACCTCCTCCCACTGCTTATAGCGCCCGGAGGTGCCGCCGTGGCCGGCCTCCACCTCGATCTTGGCGATTGCGTCGAATCCGCGCGACTGCATGGCGGCCACCCATTTGAGCGGCTCGACGTACAGCACGCGCGTGTCGTTCATCGACGTGGTGACGAACACGCGCGGAAACGCACGGCCGGCGTCCGAATCCGCGGCGGGCAGGTTCTCGTACGGCGTGTACGACTTCATGTACCGGTACACGTCCTCGTCGTGCAGCGGGTCGCCCCACTCGTCCCACTCGGTGACGGTGAGCGGCAGCGACGGGTCGAGGATCGAGGTCAACGCGTCGACGAACGGCACATCCGCCTCGACGCCCGCGTACAGTTCCGGCGCGAGGTTCGCGACCGCGCCCATCAGCAGGCCGCCCGCCGAGCCGCCGTTGGCGACGGTGCGGCGCGGGTCGGCCAGATGCGCACGCTGGAGCGCGGCCGTCGCGTCGACGAAGTCCTCGAACGAATGCTTCTTGTTCAGCCGGCGTCCCTGCTCGTACCAGGCGCGTCCAAGCTCGCCGCCGCCGCGGATGTGCGGCACCGCGTACAGCACGCCGCGGTCGAGCATGCTGAGCCTCGCGACGGAGAAGTTCGGGTCGGAGGAGATCTCGTATGCGCCGTAGCCGGTGATGAACATCGGCGAATCCTGCGCGGGGAAGTCGCGCCGCCAGACGAGCGAGACGGGGATGCGCTCACCGTCGCGGGCGCGGATCCACACACGGCGTTCCATGTAGTCGCGCGGGTCGAAGCCGCCGAGCACGGTGGCGCGTTTGAGCAGCCGGTCCTCGCCGGTCACCGGGTCGATCTCGTGGAGTTCGCCGGGGCGCGTGTAGCTGGTGAACGAGTAGCGCATGCGCGGCGCGTCGTAGGACGGGTTGCCACCGGTGCCGATCGAGTAGAGGCGTCGCGTCTCGCCGGGCAGGTGGTCGTCGCTCGCGCCGTCCGACGACGACGTGCGGTCGGTCACGCCGACGCGTCCAGCTCCAGCACCAGCACCAGCACCAGCACCCGCGTGCCCCGCGTCCCAGTCCTCCGCCCACAGCGTCTCGCCGTGGTCGCCGGTCTCGTCGCGGTCGTCGGCCACCGTGTCCCAATCGTCCTCGAGCGCGGGCGGCAGCAGTTCGACGAACCGCCACGGCCGCCCGGCGAGGAAGTCCTCGACGGCGGCGCGCTTCGGCATCATCGCGACGTGCGGCAGGCCGTCGGCGCGGTAGGCGAGCGTGACGAAGTGGCGGTGGATGGCGATGCCTTCGATGCCGAGGCCGTGCAGTCCCTGCAGGATGGCCGGGTTGTGCGCGTTGAAGTACGGCGCGGTGATCGCCTTCGCGCGGTCCTCGGCCGATGCGGCATGCTCGCAGCCGTACGGCGAGCCTTCGGCGACGCACACGCCTTCGCCGAGCGTGTACGGCGGCTCGTGCCGACGCATGTCGATCACGTCGATCTCGAAGTTCGGGTTCTTCGCGTTGTGGTAGACGACGGCGAGCGGGATGTCGGCGCCGTCCTCCCCCGCGTTCTCGAAGCAGGCGAAGCTCACGTCGTATTCGACGTCGGTCTTGCGCGGGATGAACGCCCGGAATTCGCCTTCCGGGTCGGTCACGGGCAGCATGAGCACTTCGGTGGTGGTCTTGGAGCCGGTGCCGAGCACGAGGTTGCGCTCGTCGAAGCTCAGGCCGATGCCCACCCAGAAGCGTTCGTCCTCCTCGCGGTACACGCATACGTCCGTCTCGACCGGGGTGCCGACCTTGTGCCGCCAGACCGCGCACGGGCGCCACGCGTCGTCGAGTTCCACCCAGAACACGTAGCGCGCGTCGGGCGTGAAGCAGGCGCCGCCGACGCCGTGGAACAGTTCGGGCAGCTCCTCGCCGGTCTGAAGATCGCGGATCCGGTAGTCGTAACGTTCGTCGCCGGCCGTATCGACGCCGTAGAGCATCCATCGGCCGTCGCGGCTCAGGTCCATGCCGCCGAGCCGGAAGAAGTCGTGTCCTTCCGCCTCCGCGTTCGCGTCGAACACGATCGATTCGCCGGGCAGTGAACCGGGCGCGCCGAACGGGTCGATCTCGGGCGGGTTCCAGTCGTCGGCGCCGCGCACGCGCATGCGGCACTGCACCGCGTATTGGCGGCCCTCCTGCGTGCGCGCGTAGTACCAGTAGTCGTTGATGCGCACGGGCACGGACATGTCGGTCTCCTGCACATGCGACTTGAGTTCGTCGAACAGGGTATGCCGCAGTCCGTCGAGATGCGCGTTGCGCGCCTCGCACAGGCGGTTCTGCGCGGCCACGTAGTCGCGCGTGCGCGGCGAGTCCTTGTCGCGCATCCATTCGTACGGGTCGACGAACACGTCGCCATGGTGTTCGCGTCGGGTCGGCTCACGGTGCGCGACGGGGACTTCGGGACAGATACAGGTGCCGTCGTCGCTGCCGGCCAGTTGCTTCTCTTCGGTCATACGGGTGATTATACGCACGCTCGAACCGGTTTCGTACGCGCATATCCCACCCGCGGAACCGTCGCTCCGCGGAACCGTCGCCCCGCGGAACCGAATCCCGCGAAGCCCCTACCCCAGATGCGCCTTCAGGTACGGCAGCATCGTCTTCATGATGTTCGCGCCGGTCGTGCCGGTGAACACGGGCACGTCGGTGTCGGGCATCGGCTGCGTGGCGGTCATGCCGGCCGGGTTCCTGAGGCCGAACGGCATGAGCTCGCGCGGGCTCAGCTGGCGGATCGCGATGGCGAGCACGCGGCCGGGGTACCGCCTGACGATGGTCGCGTAGGTGGTGGGGTCCTTCTGGCCGTCGTCGCCGACGAGGATGAACTTCATGTCGGGGAAGTCGGCCATGAGCTGTTCGGCGAATTCGAGCTTGTGCTGCGGCCCGGAGGGGATGAACGTCTTAGGCCGCGGGTCGAGGTCGCGCAGCAGCAGCGGGCCTTCCGGGAACCCGTGGTTCTCGAGGAAGTGGCGGATCGCGCCCTCCACGTTCCACGGCGAGGTGGACAGGTAGAAGAACGGCGCGTCCGGGAACAGGTCGGCGAGCTTGGTGAACAGCACGCTCATGCCGGGCACGGAGGCCTTCTTGTCCGGGTTGAGGAACAGCAGGTTCCACGCGGCCTTCCACAATATGGGCGCCTGTGTGATCATGACGGTGTCGTCCACGTCGGAGATGATGCCGACCTTCGCGCCCTTCGGAATCGTGAACAGCTTCGCGTGCACGGGTTTGCGCCCGTTGACCCGGTAGGAGACGTCGTGCACGCCCGGTTCGAGCCGCTGTTCGGCGACGAGGTCGAGGTAGCCGGACGTGTCGGAGATCGCGTATTCGCTGTCGAGCTCCGGCCGCGCGTCCAACGCGTCGTAACGTTCGGAATCGCCGATCTGCACCGTTTCGAGCGGGACGTCGTCGATGCGGATCTTCACCTGCGTGTGCGGCGAGGGGATGGCGAGCATGCCGCGGATGCCGCGTGTGGCGCGCCCGTACTCGCTGCCCTCCCCCGCGTACACGGTGCGGCAGATGAGTCGTGAGTAGTCGCCGGTGCCGTACCCGACGTACGGGTCGACGCGCGGGAACCAGTCGAGCCGTTTCGCCGTGCGCGTCGCCGCCGTCACCCACGCGTTGAACCCGTGCGTGACGGCGCGGCGGAGGATGCGTTCCGGCAGCGGCTGCGCCTCGAAGCGTTCGCGCCGCGACGCGGCGTCGAACGTGGTGACGGCGCGTCGCGCGGGAATCGGCACGGTGGGCATGTCGTCGCCGCTCGCGGCGGACGCGGCGGTCCCGCGCGCGGTGCGCGCGTCGCCGCCGTCGCCGTCGCGCATGCGGCGCATGTCGCCGAGCGCGCGCGCCGTGCCGCGTCCGTCGCATTCCACCGGTCGCACGATGCGTGTCATCGTATGACCTTCAGGTACTGTTCGGCGGTCAGCAGGTCCGGTTCGTCGTCTTCCAGCTCGATCTTGAGGATCCAGCCTTCGCCGTAGGGATCCGAGTCGATGACGCTGGGATCGTCGGCGACGGCCTGGTTCACGTAGCGGATCGTGCCGGAGACGGGGGCGATCAGCGGTTCGACCGCCTTCGCCGATTCGAGTTCGAGGACTTCGTCGCCCGCCTCGACGCGCACGCCGACTTCGGGCAGGTCCACGTAGACGAGTTCGCCGAGCTTGCCGGCGGCGTACTCGGTGATGCCGACCACGGCCGGGTCGAGGGTGGTGTCCACCCACACGTGGTCGTCGGAGTATTCGAGGTGCTCGGGCACGTCGAGGTTCAGCGGCTGGTCGTCAGGTTCTTCGCTCATAGCCACCAGCCTACCAACCTGTTGCGAACACGCCCGGATACGGGAGGACCCCGTCTTGCGGATGACGCAAGACGGGGTCCTCGTGGTCGGATGCCGTTCGGCGCCGACGGTTCAGCGCACCGGGCCGGTCGGCTGGGTGCCGACGACCTGGACGAGCGTGCCGTTCGGGCAGTTCTCGTAGACCCACTCGGCGTCCTGCTCGTACATGTTCACGCAGCCGTGGGAGCCGTGGTTGGCGGCGTCGCCGCGGGCGATGCCGTTGTAGTTCCACGTGGCGGTGTGGAAGCCCTCGCCGCCGTTGAAGTAGCTGACCCACTTCACGCCCTTGGACAGGTAGCGGCTGCCGTCGTCGTTCAGGCCGGTCATGTCCTGCACGCGGTACTTGAGGTAGATGTACCAGTTGCCGCTGTCGGTCTCGTTGCCGCCGGGGCCGCCGGTGCACACGAGGAAGCTCTTGACCTGCTGGCCGTTGTGGTAGACGACGGCGGTCTGCGAGCTCTTGTCGATGACGATGCGCCATTCGCTCTGCTTCTGCTTGACGTCGAACTTCTTGACGTCGGAGGCGACCTGCACGGTGCCGCCGTTGCCGGCCTTGAGCGCGTCGAGGACCTGGTCGGCGGCCTGGTCGGTGTCCTTGACGGTGACGCCGTCCACGCCCTTGACCTGCGCGGCGACGAGCACCGTGCCGTTGGCGTCGACGATGTCCTCCTGGGAGACCATGTCCTGGTTGAGCTGTCCGGGCAGCTGCTCGGACATGAACTTCTTGACGGCGGTCTCGTCGTAGGAGATGGTGATGGCGCCCTGGTCGAGGTGGGTCTCGGTCTTGATCCACGAGGCCACGGTGTCGACCGGCAGCTCGAACTGCTTCGCGTCGCCGTTGGTCATGACGATCGGGTTGGCGAGGCGCTGGTTCGCGGCGTCGGCGGCCTTCTGGGCGGCGTCGAGCGCGATCGGGGCGTCGATGGTCTCGTCGGTGACGCTCACCGTCGCGGCCGAGCCGGGCGTGGCGATGGCCTGCTTGACGGCCTTGACGACGGCGCCGAGCTTCGGGGCCTTGCCCGGGCGGCCTTCGGAGGCGACGAACGCGTGCGCGTTCCCGTCGTAGGTCACGGCGGACGGCACCGCGCGCTCGGCATCGGTGACGAGCTTGGCGGACAGGTATTCGTCGAGCGTCGCGTTGTCCGGGGTGGCGGAGAGCGCCACGTCCTGATGGGCGAACGGGTTGACGCGCAGGATGTCCTCGCCGATGTTGGAGGAGGACTTCGCGTCCATGATGTCGTCGACGGTCTGGTCGACGTCGATGTCCACGCCCAGATCGGTGAGGGAGGCGGTGGCGCTGGTGTTGCCGTCCGTGTCCTTCACGGTGATCGAGGTGTCCTTGACCGCCTGCTCGACGGTGGCCTTCACCTCGTCGCGGGTCTGGCCGGCGAGGCTGACCGAGCCGAACCGCACGCCGGGCGCAACCTTGTCCTGGTAGTACGCGCGGGCGCCGAAGAACGCCGCGACGAGCGCCACCAGCAGGACGGCCACGACGGCGAGGGTGATGATGAGCGGCTTGCGCGACCTGCGCTTGGCCGCGACGGTGCCGATGTTCAAGTCCTCCGGACGCGCGGCGGAGTCCATCACGCCGGCGAGCGGGGCGGGCGCGGCGCCGGGCAGCGACGGCATGGCCTGCGTGGCCTCGAAATCCTCACGCATAGCGCCGTATTCCGGGCGTTCCGCCGGCTGCTGATTGCGTTGGTCGGTCATTCGCGATCCTTAGTCTGTTGCTACGCTTTCATGTCCGCATTGCCTCGCGGACTGCGTCCGACTGTACATCAACACCACCCCAGCGCACGGCCCGGAACCGTGCGCGACACCCCGTTTGGGCCGTCGGCGCAACGGTTTGTGGCATATATCACTATTCGAGATATGTCGTTTCGTCAGGCTTCCGTGGCACCACCCACGTCACAGCTCGCGGCCGAGCCACTCCTCGATCATGTAGCGTGCGATCGTCGCCTTGCCGGGCGCGCTCATGCGCCCGGAGACCAGCGCCGCCGTGTACTCGTCCGGCGTGACCCATTTCGCCTCGACGGTCTCGACGCCGTCCACATGGACGTCGGTGGTCAGGGCGTGCGCCTTGAACGCCATCATCAGGGAGGCGGGGAACGGCCACGGCTGGGAGCCGAGGTACTTGACCTCGCCGAGCCGGATGCCGACCTCCTCAAGCGCCTCGCGGCGGGCCGCATGCTCGAGGTTCTCGCCGGCCTCCACGAATCCGGCGGACACCGAATACAGCGTGGGGTTGCGCCACGCCGCGTTGTGCTGCAGGAGCGCACGCCCCTCGGAATCCACGATGATGGTGATCACGGCGGGTTCGACGCGCGGGAACAGCAGACGGCGGCCGTCCGCGTCGTTCGTGCAGCGCTGCGCCCAGCCGCCGTTCGCGGCCTCGACAGGAGCGCCGCAGGTCGGGCAGTGGCGCTGGCGGTTGTGCCAGATGCTCAGCGTGATCGCGCTGGTCGCCTGCCCCGCCTCGCGTGCGGAGGCGTGCGGCGCGAAACCGCGCAGGTCCACCCAGTCGAAGCGGTCGACGGCCTGTTCGAGCAGACTCGCGTGCGCGCCGCGGCCGGCGCCGGCGCCGAAGCCGAACGCACCGCCCGCCGCGACCACGCCGCCGTTCGTGCCGTCCTCCGGCTCGTCGAACGCGTCGTCGGCGCCGCGTTCGCCGCCGTCGGCGATGCGCGCCACGCGCGTGACGTCCACGGCGACGACGTGCTCGTCGCGCCGGCCGCCGTAGCTGCCGAGGAACATGGCGACGGCCTGCGGATGCGTCTCGAGTTCGCGCGACACGTATGCGCCGGGGATGGTGGCGAGGCGCATCTTCACGTTCTCGTAGTCGGCGAGTTCGCCCTGGCCGCGCGGCACGGCGATCTTGCCGTCGCGCGTGAGGATCACCTTGGTCGCCGGCTCGGCGAGCGTGTCCGAGATGAGATGCGGTTCGGCGCGGCGCTCGGTCTGATAGTCGATGTCGCCCTGCGCGAGCGGCAGGAACGGCAGCGCCCGCGTCAACGCCAGCGGACTGAACGACACGCTCATGCGATCACCCGCTTCATCAGGTCGACGAGCGCGGCGGCCACCGTGTCGGGGTGCTCGACGGCGCTGAAATGACCGCAATCGGGGATCGCGGTGAACGTGGCGTTCGCGCCGATGCGTTCGGCGAGCGGGCGCATCACGCCCGGATTCGACGTGGGGTCGAGTTCGCCGGAGACGACGGCGACCGGCACGTCCATCGTCTCGGGCACGCCGGCGAGTTCCGGCCTGCCGTAGGTCATGCGCTGGCGCCAGGCGAGTCCGGCGGGCTTCTGGTCGCGGATCCACGCGGTCATCGTCGCGATGAATTCCGGTGACTTCTTGATCGTGGAGTCGCCGTCCGCGGGCTGGGCGAAATGCATGACCGGCTCGACGGAGCCGGTGCGCTCGCACGCGTCGGAGGTCTCGAGACGCGGCTCGCCGCCGACGCCGTCGGACGAGGCCATCGTGTCGCACAGGGCGACGCCGGCCACGGACTCCGGGTGGAGGCGGTACAGGTCGGTCACGAGGTAGCCGCCCATCGACAGGCCCACCCACACGGCCTTCTCGAAGCCGTTCCGGTAGAGCAGGTCCACGTAGGATTCGGCCATGCGGTCGAGCGCGTCCGGGTAGGAGCCGTTCGCGGCGCGGCGTCCCGACGCCTTGTCGTCTGGCGTGGGCGATTGGCCGGAGCCGGGCATGTCGGGCGCCCAGATCGGGAAGGCGGGAAGGCCTGCCTCGTCGGCGAGCTCGGCGATGCGGGCGGCGCATGTCTCCCACATGCGTCCGTCGACCGGATACGCGTTGGCGAGCACGAGCGGGGTCCCCTCCCCCTCGCGCAGCACCCGGTTATGGATTTCAAACGTCATGGCAATACTTCCTTTTTCTATGCGCCGCAGTATTCCAGCGCCTTGCGCACGATGCGGGCGTGGCCGTTGGGCATCTGGTCGAGGAACGTGTCGAGCAGGTCCGAATGCGGGTCCACCCATTCCACGTCGAGCGTCTCGTCCTGCGGATGGCAGTCGCCGGCGATCGGCACCACGTAGCACAGCGCGATCGCGTGCTGGCGCGGATCGTAGTATTCGCTCAGGCCCGGCGTCGGGAAGAACTCGGCGACGGTGAACGGCTGCAGGTTGACGGGCAGCATGGGCAGGGCGATGTCGCCCAGGTCCTTGGCCACGTTGCGGGCGATCGCCTCGCGCAACGTCTCGTGGAAGAGCACGCGGCCGGAGATCAGCGCGCGTTCGACCGAACCGTCGTCGGTGACGCGCAGCAGCGAGCCGACCTGCGCGACGCGGCCGAACTCGTCGGTGCGCACCGGCACGATCTCCACGTATGCGATGGGCATCTGGCCTCGGGCGCGGTTGATGTCCGCGGGGTCGAGCCATCCGGGGGGATTGCCGTGGCCGGAGCCGCGGATGAAGTCCTCCGGGGTGACGTGGTCGAATTCACCGCGCGGACGGTCGGCGTCGAAGTCGCCCTCGTCCGGCACCTCATCATTCATCACTGGCATGCTCCCCATTATCACGCGCCGAACTGACATGCGCCCCCGCATGCCCACATTCGCCTTTGCTCTGCGCCCCCTTCAGGGGGAGCTGGCCGCGCGGCGGGCTGAGGGGGTGCCCGCACGCGCCCCGCCCTATCCCCTCAGCCTTCAGCCCAATCCCCTTCCCGTTGTTCCCCCGTGACGGTTTACTGGGTACCGGTAGCGACACATATAAGAAGGAGTCATCATGGCCACCACGCAGATCACCTCGGCGGAGTTCGAGAAGACCATCACCGGCAACGAGATCGTATTCGTCGATTTCTGGGCGACGTGGTGCGGACCGTGCCGCGCGTTCGGCCCGATCTACGAGGAGGCGAGCGACAAGCCGGAGAACAAGGACATCGTGTTCGCGAAGGTCGACATCGACCAGAACCAGGATCTGGCGGCGGCCGCCGGCATCCAGGCGGTGCCGACGCTGATGATCGTCAAGGACGGCTCGGTCGTGTTCCAGCAGGCCGGCGCGCTGCGCGCCGAGGACCTCGACGACCTCATCGCCCAGGCGAAGAAGCTGGATGTGGCCGCCGCGAAGGCGGAGTCCGGCCAGGCCTGATTCCGGTGGCCGGTCGCGGACCTGGTTCCGCACGTTCGGCGGCGTGCATGCGTGCCGGGCGACCCCTCGTCGCGGGTCGCCCGGCACGCTATGATGTTGGGCAGCGATAGGCATGGGGGTTGAGGAGTTGAGGATATGGTGAACAAGCATACTGACGGAACCGTGGACGAGCCGGACTTCGGCTCGCCGAAGGCGCTGCTCGACGCGCAGGACGACGGCGATTGGGACATCCCGTCGCTCACGTTCCCGTCCGTGGACGAGACGGGAATCCACAAGGCGGGGAAGCCCTCCCTGTCGTTCCCGCAGGTCGACGGCGAGACGACGGTGGCGGCCGGCCATACGGCCATGCCCGCCGTCCCGCTGCCGCAGGCCACGTCGACCAGCGAGACCACCGTGCTGCCGCCGGTGGGCGACGGTCCGACGGCCCCCGCGGCCCACGACGCGGTCGGATCCGAGGCGACCACCGTGCTCACGCCCGGCGGTATCGACGCCGTGGCGGATCCGGCGCGTCCGGAGGCCACCGGCCTGCGCGGCATCATCGAAGGCACCGACGGTCACGGCGAACCGGACGCCGGTGCCGCCGCCGTCCCGCCCGTCGCTTCCTGCGCGGCGGGAGGCGGTGCGACGGCGCGCAGGTCCGCCCCGTCGCGCAGGAAGCTGTTCATCGGCATCGGCGTGGTCGCCGTCGTCGCCATCGCGGCCGGAGTCGCCGCGTTCCACTACGTCCAGCAATCCGGCGAGCAGGCGCGGTTCGACACCGCCCTCGCCGCGTGCAAAACCTCGGCGAACGACGCGACGGAGGCGAACGACGCGCTGGCCGCCGCCCTGAAGAAGGCGAAGGACGCGCAGAACATCACCGCTGACAAGCTCGCCGACGCGCAGACGCTCACGAAGCTCTCCAACGCGATCGACGACGTGCAGTCCACGGACGCGACGCACGCCTGCTCGGCCACGCTCACCACCGCCGAACTGAACGCGCACGCCGAACAGAACACGAAGCTCGCGAGCACTCTCGCCGCCTCCACGAAGTCGCTGAATTCGGCGGTGAAGGCCGTGACCGACAGCCAGGACAAGAAATCCGAGGCCGAGGCCGAGACGATCAAGCAGAACCTCCAGCAGGCGGTGACCGATGCGCAGACCCTGCTGACGGACAGCGAGGGCGCGGTCGCCGACGATTCGACCCGCCAGACCCTCCAGTCCGCCGTCGACAAGGCGAACAGCCTTCTCAAGGAGAAGAAGCCGAAGGCCGCCGACCTCCAGCAGGCGCTCACCGACATCCAGAACGCCACCGCCGCGGTCAACGAGTCGATGAGCTCGCGGTACACCACCAGCGGCTCCACGAGCGGCTCCACCGGCACGGGCAACAGCTACAACTACGGCAACAGCGGCTACGACAACAACAGCTACAACAACGGCAACAACGGGTACGGCTACTCGAACTACGGCTACGGCAGCTACAACTACGGCAATGGGTACGACAGCGGCACCACCGGCGGCACGGACCAGAGCCAGAGCGGCACGCAGAACGGCGGGACCGGTACGGGAACGGGCACCGGGACCGGGACCGGGACCGGCAGCAACAGCTCCGGAAGCACCAGCGGCTCGGGTTCCAACGGCGGAACCGGATCGGGCACGGGAACGGGCACCGGGACCGGCAGCACCGAGGAGTAGCCAGGCATAACCAGGCGTAGATAAAAGAACCGGAAACGACGGCGAACGCCCCTGCGACCACATCGGCCGCAGGGGCGTTCGCCATATCGGCGGCCGGGCCGCCGCGCCGCGTCACAGCTCGAAGCCGAGCTCCTCGGCGGCCGCGGTGGGCACCGGATCCTCGCACCAGAAGTCCTCGAGGTTCTCCGTGGTCGTCAGGGACCGGATCTCCGCCTGGTCGATGTACAGCTCGCCGCTCAGATGGTCGGTCTCATGCTGGAAGATGCGCGCCGGCCAGCCGTGCAGCCGCTCCTTGTGATGGGCACCGTCCTCGTCGTCCCATTCGGCCTCGATGTCGAGCCAACGGCGGCGCACCGCCTGGTAGCCTTCGAAGCTCAGGCAGCCCTCGTAGAAGCTGGCGGTCTTCTCCCCCACCGGCGTGTACTTCGGGTTGATGATCACATGAAACGGGAATTCGGCGATCTCGCGCGGATCGTCCTCGTCGTCGCGCACATGGTCCTCGACGACGGCGAGCGCGAGGCCGAGCCCGATCTGCGGGCCGGCGAGGCCCACGCCGGGCGCGTCGAGCATCGTCGCGCGCATCACGTCGATGAGCTTGGCGAGCGTGCGCTTGGACAGCTGGCCGTCGTAGGCGGCGCACTGGATGCGCAGCACCGGCTCGCCGGCCTCGACGATCGGCAGGATGCCCTCCTTGCCGCCGGATTTGATGAGTTTCTCGACGTCGCGGTTGAGCGCGAGGTCGACCTTCGTGTTCTTGCCGAACATGCGTGACTCCTTATAGGGGTGGGCGGGGTGACCGGGACGTGGCCTACAGGGCGAGTTCCTCGGCGACGACCTTGGCGAGGCGGTCGCACACCTCGTCGGCCTGCTCCTGCGTGGCGGCCTCGGCCATGACGCGCACGAGCGGCTCGGTGCCGGAGGGGCGCAGCAGCACGCGGCCGGTCTCGCCGAGCAGCTTCTCCTCGCGTTCGACGGCGGCCTGCACCTTGGCGTTGGTCGTGGCGGCCATCTTGTCGACGTTCGGGACGTTGACGAGCGTCTGCGGCAGCTGCGGGAAGTCGGCGGCCAGCTCCTTGAGGCTCTTGCCGGAGCGGACGACCTCGTTGCACAGGGTGAGGGCGGTCAGCGTGCCGTCGCCGGTGGTCGCGAACTCGCGGTTGATGACGTGGCCGGACTGCTCGCCGCCCAGCGTGTAGCCGCCGCGCAGCATCTCCTCGAGCACGTAGCGGTCGCCGACGGCGGTCTGCACGGTCTTGATGCCCATGTCCTTCAGGGCGAGCTTCAGGCCCAGGTTGCTCATCACGGTGACGACGAGCGTGTTGTCGGCGAGCTTGCCCGCCTCCTTCTTGGCGCGCGCGAGGATGCCCATGATCTGATCGCCGTTGACCATGTTGCCGTCCTCGTCCACGGCGAGGCAGCGGTCGGCGTCGCCGTCGAACGCGACGCCCATGACCGCGTCGGTGGCCTTGACCATGGCCTGCAGCTGCTCCGGGTGGGTGGAGCCGGCGTGCTTGTTGATGTTGTAGCCGTCCGGGGAGGCGTTGATGACGATCACGTCGGCGCCGGCGCGGCGCAGCGCCTCGGGGGCGACGACGGAGGTGGCACCGTTCGCGCAGTCGGCGACGATCTTGAGGCCGCGCAACGGCTTCGGCTGCGTCTTGTCCGGGTTGAGCGGGGCGATCGACGAGACGAGATGGTCGATGTACAGGTTGGTGGCGGTCACCGTGTCGTGGCTGACGCGGCCCACGCCGGCGCCGGTCGGACGCTCCCAGTCCTGGCCGAGCACCGCCTCGATCTCGTCCTCCTTCGCGTCGGGCAGCTTGTAGCCGCCGCGCGCGAAGAACTTGATGCCGTTGTCGGGCATCGGGTTGTGGGAGGCGGAGATCACGGCGCCCATCTCCACGTTGAGCACGGAGGTGAGGAACGCGACGCCCGGCGTCGGGATGATGCCGGCGTCGATCACGTCGAAGCCGCCGGCGGCCATGCCCGCGGACAGCGCGGAGGCGAGGAAGTCGCCGGACACGCGCGTGTCGCGGCCGACGAGCGCGCGACGGCGGCCCTCGGGCTGCGTCTCGTCCTTCTGTCCGGCCTTGCCCAGCACGCGCACGGCGGCGTCGCCCAGGTCGAGCGCGAGACGCGCGGTCAGATCACGGTTCGCCAATCCGCGGACACCATCGGTTCCAAACATCTTCGGCATTGTTCTGCATCCTTCATTCGAATATCCGGACATCGTCGGGGAGCCGCGCGCCGCGCGCCGCATGGCGCACGCCGGCGCGTCCCCGTTACCTTGCCCCATGGTAATCGGCGTGGGCCGGCAAATCACCCGGCTCGCCCGATTGCCGCCCAAATCGGCCACAATCGTGCGCCGCGCGCACGGCGACGCGCGCACGGCGACGCACGCACGGTGACGCACGATGCGGGAGTCCGTGCCGACTTCCGCGGCGGCGTTCGGTAGGCGGCGTTCAGTAGGTCTTCAGCGCGAGGTCGATGGTGAGGACGACACCGGCGATCACGGCGGCGGCGCGCATGACGTTCGCGGGGATGCGGCGGGTGATGGGCGGGGCGATGTAGCCGCCGATGAAGCATCCGATGCACAGCATGATCGCGGCCGGCCAGTCGACCGCGCCGCGCACGATGAACACAACGGACGCGGTGATGTTCGCGCCCGTGCCGATCAGCGTCTTCAACGCGTTGATCTTGTGGAACGGGCCGATCTTCGCCGCGTCGAGCACGGCGAGCGCGAGCGTGCCCGCGCCGGCGCCGAAGTACCCGGAATAGACGGCGACCGCGACGACGCCGATCCACACCCACCAGGAATCCTGCTTCAGCGGCTGCACGGGCCGTTCGAGGGAATCCGCGCCGGATGCTCCGGCCACGTCGGTAGCACCGGATGCACCGTCCTGCATGCGCGCGAGCTGCGCGTGCGCGTCGGCGGCCGCCTGCTTGGCCTGCATGCGCCCGCGCGGGTTGACGGCGATGATGAGCGACGAGAACAGGATCAGCGCGGGCGCGGCGAATTCGAACACCTTCGGGTCGAGTTCGAGCAGCAGGTACGCGCCGGCCACGCCGCCCACCGCGCCGATGGCCACGTAGACGGCGACACGCAGCGCCTGCCCCTTGAGCTCGCGGTGCGCACCCATCACGCCGCCGATGCCGGTGCCGACCACGCCCACCGTGTTCGACGCGTTCGCGAGCACCGGCGGGATGCCGCAGGCGAGCAGCGCCGGATACGACACGAGCGACGACGCGCCCACCGCGTACCCGACGAATCCCGCGCCCACCCCGGCGAGCAGGATCAACAGCAGCGTGACGACGGAAAAACCCGCGACCATCCCTTCGGCTCCTCTCATGCAAGGCTCCATGGGCGAAGGCCCATGACCTTGTAGGGAGAATACGCCGTTGGGGGACGGGCGCGGGTTTTCTCTTGCTATGCGGACTGCGTCACAGGCTCTCGTTGTACCGGCGGACGGCGAGGGTACGGCGCGAGGAGGCGACGTTCTCGACGACGAGACGCTTCAGGGCGTCGTCGGCGTCGGCGTGGGCGGCGAGCCAGGCGTCGCCGAGCGAGACCAGCGTGGCCGGATCGGCGTAGCCCGGGTAGAGGCCGTTGAGCAGCGCCTCGGCCATGTGGTAGGTCTTGTTCGACCAGATCCAGTCGATCGTCTCGAAGTACTTCGCGGCGTACGGCTCGGCCAGGTCGGGGCGCGGCGTGGCGGCGAACCCGCGGGCCACGGCCTCCAGCTGGCTGTTGGTGAGCTCCGCGTTGTGGAGCGCCTGGTCCCACGCCCAGGCCTTCGCCTCGGCGGTGCCCTTGACCGCGTGCGCGCCGTAGGCGAACTCGCGGTTCTCGGTGGTCTCCTTGCGCTTGAGCTGCGCGTCGATGTCGTCGTCGGAGTACTCGTTCACGGAGGCGAGCGCGTTCACGATCGTCCACGTGAAGTTGTTGTCGATCTCGAGGCCGTCGAACCGCACATCGCCGGAAAGCAGGCCGCGGGCGTTGGCGGCGAACGCGGCGTCGCCCTCCTCGCCGTAGCCGAGGTAGGCAGTGGCGAGCTGGAACTGCGCGTCGGAGCCGGGTTCGGCGGCGCGCACGAGCTCGAACAGCTCGGCGGCCACGTGCTTCAGCACCTCGTCGCGGCGCGAGGCGGCCACGTAGTGGTGCGCGGTGGTGCTCATGCAGGCGAGCGCGTAGCGGAACGTGGTGGATTCGGTCTCGTGCGCGAGCAGGCGCAACGTCATGTCGACGAAGCGCTCGGCCGGGAACTCGCCGTCGCGGGTCATGTCCCAGAAGGCGAGCCAGATGACGGCGCGGGCGAGCGCGTCGTCAACGTCCTGCAGGTGCTCCTCGGCGAAGGCGAGCGAGGCGGCGTCGAAGCGGATCTTCGTGTAGGTGAGGTCCTCGTCGTTGACGAGCAGCAGCGCGGGGCGGCGCTTGCCGGCGGCCGCCTCGACGATCGTGGTCTCGCCGTCCACGTCGAGTTCGACGCGGTCGGTGCGTACGACCTTGCCGGTGGCCTCGTCGAGATCGTAGAAGCCGACGGCGAGACGGTGCGGGCGGAGCACGGCGTGCTCGGCCGGGGCGGTCTGCGTGAGCGTGAGCTTCGCGATCGCGCCGTCCTTGCCCTCCTCGATGGCGGGGAGGATCGTGTTGATGCCGGATTCCTCCAGCCACTTCGCGCTCCACGCCTTGAGGTCGCGGCCGGAGGTCGCCTCCAGCTCGCCGAGCAGGTCGGCGAGCGTCGCGTTCGCGTACGCGTGCTTGTCGAGGTAGTTGTGGATGCCCTGGAAGAACTTCGTGCGGCCCACGTAGAACACGAGCTGCTTCAACACGGAGGCGCCCTTCGCGTAGGTGATGCCGTCGAAGTTCACGTACGTGTCGTTGAGGTCGTTAATCGGCGCGACGATCGGATGCGTGGTGGGCAGCTGGTCCTGGCGCAGCGCCCAGCTCTTCTCGCCGGAGCAGAACGTGGCCCAGGCGTCGTGCCATTCGGTGGCCTCGGCGGTGGCGAGCGTGGAGGTGAACTCGGCGAAGGACTCGTTGAGCCACAGGTCGTTCCACCACTTCATCGTCACGTAGTCGCCGAACCACATGTGGGCGAGCTCGTGCAGCACGGTGACGACGCGGCGCTCGGCGAGCGCGTCGGTCACCTTGGATTCGAACACGTAGGAGTCGCGGATGGTGACCATGCCGATGTTCTCCATCGCGCCCGCGTTGTATTCCGGCACGTAGATCTGGTCGTACTTGGCGTACGGGTAGGGCACGCCCCAGGTCTTCGCGTAGAAGGCGAAGCCCTTCTTGGTGATGTCGAACAGGTAGTCGACGTCCTTGGCGAACGCCTCGGCGAGCGACTGGCGGCAGTACTGCGCCATCGGCACGATGCGGCCGTCCTCGTTCGCGTATTCGGTGTGCCATTCGGCGTACGGGCCGGCGCAGATGGCGGTCAGGTAGGAGCTCATCACCGGGGTCGGCTCGAAGCTCCACAGCTTCGTCGTCTCGTTCGGCTTCGCCTCGAGCGTGCCGTCGGCGGTCTCACGCGCGAAGTCCTCGACGGTCCTGACCGGCATGTTGGAGGTGACGATCCAGCTCTTCGGGGCGAGCACCTTGAAGTCGAAGGTGGCCTTGAGATCGGGCTGGTCGAACACGGCGTACACGCGGCGGGCGTCCGGCACCTCGAACTGGGAGTACAGGTACACGTTGCCGTCGGACGGGTCGACGGAGCGGTGCAGGCCCTCGCCGGTGTTGGAGTAGCGGCACTTGGCCTCGACGACGACTTCGTTCTTCTCCTCGAGGCCGGCGAGCTCGATGCGGTCGTCGGCGAACGCCTCGGCCGGGTCGAGCGCGCGGCCGTTGAGCGTGATCGCGCTCACCTCGTCGGCGATGAGGTCGAGGAAGGTGGACGAGCCGGGCTTCGCGTTGAAGCAGATCAGGGTGTGGGAGCCGAAGGTCTTGGCGCCGACGGTCAGGTCGAGGTCCACGTGGTAGTGGATGGGCGCCTCGACGATGGACTTGCGTTCCTCGGCCTCGATGCGGGTCAGGTTCGATCCGGGCATGGTGTTCCTACTGTTCCTTTCCTATGAACATGCTCCCCCTGGAACCAGGGGGAGCTGGCCGGCCGTCGGGCCGGACTGAGGGGGGGGTGTGCCGGGGTTCCGGTCAGTGCTGTTCGGTGACGTCGGTGGCGATGTCGGCCACGACGGGCACGATCATCGGCTTGCGGCGCAGCTGGCGGGCGATCCAGCCGCCGAGCGTGCGGCGCATGATCTGCTGCAGCTTGTACGTGTCGGTGGTGCCGGCCATGAGCGCGTCGTTCAGCTGCTCGACGATCTGGTGGCGCACCTTGTCGAACTCGCTCTCGTCCTCGGCCACGGCGTTCAGGTAGATCTTCGGGCCGGAGACGACCTCGCGGGCCTCGGAGTCGACCACGACGAACGCGGAGACGAAGCCTTCGGTGCCGAGGATGCGGCGCTTCTCCAGCTCCTCGTCGGTGAGCTCGCCGACCGAGTCGCCGTCGACGTACACGTAGCCGCACGGCACGGAGCCGACGACCGCGGCCTTGCCGTGGTACAGGTCGACGACGTCGCCGTCCTCGGCGAGCACGACGTTCTGCGGGTCGACGCCGGTCTTCACGGCGATCAGGCCGTTGGCGACGAGGTGGCGGTTCTCGCCGTGGATCGGCATCGCGCACTTCGGCTTGACGATGTTGTACATGTACAGCAGCTCGCCCTCGTTGCAGTGGCCGGAGACGTGCACGGCCGCGTTGTCGCGGTTGACGACCTTCGCGCCGAGCTGGACGAGCTTGTTGATGACCTTGTACACGCCGTGCTCGTTGCCCGGGATGAGCGAGCTGGCGAGGATCACGGTGTCGAACTCGTTGATGTGGATGTCGCGGTGGTTGCCGTCGGCGATGCGGCCGAGGGCGGCCATCGGCTCGCCCTGGGAGCCGGTGCACATGTAGACGAGCTTGTCGTCCTGGATGTCGTTGGCCTGCTTGAGGTCCACGACGGTGCCTTCGGGGATGTGCAGGTAGCCGAGGTCGGCGGCGATGGACATGTTGCGCACCATCGAACGGCCGACGAACACGACCTTGCGGCCGTACTTGTGGGCGGTGTCGACGACCTGCTGCACGCGGTGCACGTGCGAGGAGAAGCTCGCGACGATGATCTTGCGGGTGGCCTGCGCGAACGCCTGGTCGAGCGCCGGGCCGATGGAGGTCTCCGGCTTGACGAAGCCCGGCACCTCGGCGTTCGTGGAGTCCATCATGAGCAGGTCCACGCCCTTCTCGCCGATCTTGCCGAACTCGACGAGGTCGGTGATCTTGTGGTCGAGCGGCAGCTGGTCGAGCTTGATGTCGCCGGTGTCGATCAGGGAGCCGGCCGGGGTCTTCACGTGCACGGCGAGCGCGTCCGGGATGGAGTGGGTCACGGTGATGAACTCGAGGTCGAACGGGCCGACCTTGAGCTTGTCGCGGCCTTCGACCTCCACCTTGGTGGGGTTGATGTGGTGCTCCTTGCACTTCGCGTCGACGAAGGCGAGGGTGAGCTTGGAGCCGATCAGCGGGATGTCCTCGCGCAGCTTGAGCAGGTAGGGCACGCCGCCGATGTGGTCCTCGTGGCCGTGGGTGAGCACGAGCGCCTCGACCTTGTCGAGACGGTCCTTGATGTAGTGGAAATCGGGCAGGATGAGGTCGACGCCCGGCTGCTCCTCCTCGGGGAAGAGCACGCCGCAGTCGATGAGCAGCAGGTGGCCGTTGTATTCGATGACGTTCATGTTGCGGCCGATCTCGCCGAGGCCGCCGAGCGGCGTGATGCGCATCGAGCCCTTGCGGTACTTCGGCGGGGCGATGAGCACGGCGTCCTGCTGGGGCGCGGTGGCCTGCGTGCCGACGTTCTGGTGGCGGGCGCGGGAGGCCCCGCCGCGGCCGCGGCCGGTGCCCTTGCCGCGGGTCGAGGAGCCGCGGCGGCGCGATGCGCCCGAGTTCTTGGAGGAGTTCTTGGTGTTCTTGTCTTTGTCTTGTGCCATTGCTTTCTTGTGTTTCCTGTAATTCTTGCCTTCGTGCTCTCACGAAGGCGACAGATGTGTCGGCTCGCGGCCGGCCCATGCACGCGGGAACCCACGTATGCGCGTATGCGTGTGAACGCGAACGGCCCCGGCTCCCCCGCGCGTCGGCGTCGTCATGACGCGCGCGCCGGGGGCGCCGGGGCCTCGTCGCCCGTTACAGCAGGCCTGCGGCCCGCATGCCCATCTCGGCCTTCTCGAGCTGGGTGGCGTCCGGGCCGACGTTCGGCAGACGCATGAACGTGGAGTCGAGCACGCCGCGGACCTTCAGCGCGGCCTTGGCCATGACGGCCTGGTAGCCGTCGCCGTTGAGCGCGTGGACGAGCGGTGCGAGCTGGTTGGCGAGGCGCTGCGCCTCGTGGATGTCGCCGCGGTCGAAGGCCTCGACGAGCTGACGCATGGGGTTCGCGGCCGCATGCGCGATGACGGAGATGATGCCGACGGCGCCGATGGAGAGGAACGGCAGGAACAGGCCGTCGTCGCCCGAATACCAGGCGAGGCCGGTGCGCTGCTGCTTCTCGACGGCGGCGGCGAGGTCGCCGGTGGCGTCCTTGACGGCCACGACGTGCTCGAGTTCGGCGAGACGGTCGTAGGTGTCGACCGTCACCTTGAGGCCGGTGCGGCCGGGCACGTCGTAGACGATGATCGGCTTGTCGGTGCTTTCGTCGACGGCCTTGTAGTGGCCGAAGACGCCGTCCTGGGACGGGCGGGAGTAGTAGGGCATGACGACGAGCACCGCGTCGGCGCCCGCCTCCTGGGTCTGTTCGACCATGCGCACGGTGTGCGCGGTGTCGTTGGAGCCGGCGCCGGAGATGACCGGCACGTCGACGACCTCCTTGACCGCACGGACGAGGTCGACCTTCTCGTCCATGTGGGTGACGGGCGATTCGCCGGTGGTGCCGTTGACGACGAGGCCGTCGGCGCCGTCGGCGACGAGCTGCTTGGCGAGCTTCTGCGCCGCCGCGTAATCGACGTCGCCGTTGGACTTCATCGGGGTGACCATCGCGGGCAGGATACGCCCGAACGGGGCAGGATTCAGCAGATGCATAGCGCTCTCAGTCATAGTGTTCACCGTACTTCGCGTTGTGGACTCTTCTGTAACGTGCGATCACGGGGCGCGATCACAGGTCGAGGAACTTGTCGAGGCCGACGGTGAGTCCCGCGGGGGCGTCGCCGGCGAGCTTGCGCACGGCGAGCAGGACGCCGGGCATGAACGAGCCGCGGTCGAAGCTGTCGGCGCGGATGACGAGCTGCTCGCCGGCGTTGCCGAAGAGCACCTCCTCGTGCGCGTTGAGGCCGCGCAGGCGCACGGCGTGCACGTGGACGCCGTCGACGACCTGGCCGCGCGAGCCGCCGTCGGTCTGGGTGTTGTCCGGCACGGGGCCGAGTCCGGCGGCCTTGCGCGCGGCGGCGATGCCGGCCGCGGTGTGGATGGCGGTGCCGGAGGGGGCGTCCACCTTGTCCGGGTGGTGCAGTTCGATGACCTCCACCGATTCGAAGTACTTGGCGGCCTGCGTGGAGAAGTGGTCGGCGAGCACGGCGGAGATCGCGAAGTTCGGCGCGATGAACACCTTCTGCGTGTCCGGGCGCGGACCGGCGGCGATGGCCTCGCGCACCTCGGCGAGCTTCTCCTCGGTCCAGCCGGTGGTGCCGACGACCACGTCGACGCCCTGCGCGACGAGCGCGAGCACGTTCGTCAGGCTCACGGCGGGCACGGTGAACTCGACGACGACGTCCGTGTTGTCCGGCGTGATGGCGGTGAGGTCGTCGCCCGCGTCGAGCGCGAGCGCGAGCTGCGTGTCGGCCGCGCCGTTCACCGCGTCGACGACGTGCGATCCCATGCGTCCCTTGGCGCCGACCACCGAAACCCTGATCATGTTGTGCTCCTTGTCTTTCTGTATTCCTTGCGTCAGTGCGTTCCCTGCAGGACCGCGGGATGCGGGCCCCGCGGAACCATGCTGTCGTATCCGTCACGAGACTATCACCGCCGTCGCGCCGGCCGCCGTTTCGCCCACCTGTCAGACACCACCTGTCAGACAGCCGTTTCCGGCGGTCCCGGCGGCTATTCCAGCAGACCCAGCAGGTCGTCGCGGGTGAGCGAGGCGATGGACGCGGGCGCGGCCCCGGCGAGCGCGGACGCGTCGGTGAATTGCCGTGCGAGCGCGCTTTTCGCGTGCTGCAGTTCGAGGATGCGCTCCTCGATCGTGTCCTTGGCGACGATCCGGTACACGTCCACGTCATGGCGTTGGCCGATGCGGTGCGCGCGGTCGGTGGCCTGGTCCTGCGCGGCCGCGTTCCACCACGGGTCGGCGTGGATGACGACGCTCGCGCCCACGAGGTTCAAACCCGTGTTGCCCGCTTTGAGCGAGATGAGGAACACGGGGGTCGCATCGGCGTTGAACCGGTCGACGAGTTCGAGGCGGCGTTTCTTCGGCGTGGAGCCGTCGATCCGGTACCAGGCGACGCCCTGCGCGTCGAGCCGTTCGCCGATCAGGTCGAGGAATCCGGTGAACTGCGAGAAGACGAGCGCCTTCTTGCCTTCGGACATGCAGCTGGAGACGAGTTCGGCGATGGCGGCGAGCTTCGCGGACCGGTCCTTCGCGTTCGCGTAGAGGAGCCGCGGGTCGCAGCAGATCTGGCGCAGTCCGGTCAGTTCGGCGAGGATGCGGATCTTCGACGTGTTGAAGTCGTCGTCCTCCTCGTGTTCGAGCTGTTTGCGCAGGCGCTGCTCGTGCGCCGCGTACAGCTTGCGCTGTTCGCCCTCCAATTGCACGGTGACGGTGGTCTCGATCTTGTCGGGCAGGTCGGTGAGCACCTGCGACTTGAGCCGTCGTTTGATGAACACGCCGACGAGCGCCTGGAGACGCCGTGCCACGCGTAGCCCTTCCGGGTTGACCTGCGCGGCGGCGCGCCCTTCGGGGCTCGACGCGTCGGCGGCGCGCGCGTTGGAGATCGGCAGTTCGTAGCGCTCGTGGAACCGCTTGTACGAGCCGAGCAGCCCCGGCATGAGGAAGTCGAAGATGCTCCACAGTTCGCTCAGCCGGTTCTCGATCGGCGTGCCGGTCAGCGCGAACCGGTGCGCGGCGTCCACGGTCTTGACGGCTTTGGCGATCTTCGTCGTGTGGTTCTTGATGACCTGCGCCTCGTCGAGCGCCATCACGTCGAACCGCACGCCGCGGTAGTCGTCCACGTCGCGGCGCAGCAGGTCGTAGGAGGTGATGAGCACGGTGGCCGCGGCGTCGCCCGCCGCATCCGTCACGTCGCCGCCGCCGTCCTCGCCGTCCGCCGCGCCGCCCGCGCACCGCGCGATGGCGGCGCGGCGTTCCGCCTTCGTCCCGGCGACCGTGACGGCGCGCACGCCGGGCGCGAATTTCGCGAACTCGGCGGCCCAGTTGTAGACGAGCGACGCCGGGCAGACGATGAGCGACGGCAGGGCGCGTTCCGGCGGCGTTCCGGCGTTCCGGCGCGCCTCGGCGAGCGCGACGAGCAGGGTGATGAGCTGCACGGATTTGCCGAGTCCCATCTCGTCGGCGAGGATGCCGCCGAATCCCTTGTCGCATAGCGTGCGCAGCCACCGGTAGCCGTCCACCTGATACGGCCTGAGCACCCGGGCGAGCGACGCCGGCACCTGGTAGCGCGCGGGGTCGATGGTCTTGAGCTCGTCCACGTACGCCATGAACGAGGGCTCCTTGACGACGTCACCGCCGGCGAGTTCGCCGTCGAGCAGGAACGCCTGCATACCGGGCAGCGTGACCGGCCCCGCGTCGAGTTCGTTCTCGGACAGGTCGAAGTCGCCGGCGAACCGGTCGAGCGCGTCCAGGTCGGCGCCGCGCAGGTCGACGAACGTGCCGTCCTTGAGCCGGTGGAAGCGTTGGCGGCGGCGGTAGGCGGCGAGCAGCGAGCCGACCTCGTCGGGCGGCACCTCGTCGGCGATCGGCGAGATCTCCACGAGGTTCGACGTGACGGACAGGCCGACCTTCACGCTCGGCGGCTTCGGCGCGAGCATGCGGTCGAACGCGGGCGTGGTGAACACCTTGCCCTGCGCGCGCAACGCGTCGAGGCCCTCGTCGAACAGGGCGACGATGCGCGTCGTCTCGTCGCGGCCGATGCGCGCCGGCCGCGCGGGGTCGTCCACCGAGAAATACGTGCGCACGAGGTCGAGCATGGCCCTCTCGGCGCCGAAGTCACGTCCCGCGCCGACCTCAGGCGTGAGTCCCGGCGCGAAATCGCCGCCGCGCTGCGGCACGACCGTCATCACGCGCGAACCGTACCGGGCCTTCGCCTCGCAGGTGACGCCCTTCTCATCGCGGTCGAGGTAGAACTCGGGTTCGCACTCGACGGGCCGCATCAGCGAGATCTCCTTCGGCACGTTGCCCGCGGGCATGAGGCCGCTGTCGAGCAGACGCGGCAGCAGCGTGCGCGCGAACAGGGGCGCGTCGTCGAAGGCGATGCGCTCGCCCTCCGGAGCGCCCGCGCCGCCGGCGTGCCCCACACCCGCCAGCGCATCCCGCGCGTCCGGCGCGGCGCACACGACGGGCAGCAGGTCGGCGACCGGCTCCAACGCCTTCGGACAGCGCACGAACCGGTATCCGGCGGCGCTCACGTGCAGAGTCTCGCGCCCGCGCCGGGAGAGCGCCGTGCCGCCGGGGCGCACCGCGCGTCCGTTCCCGTCCGCGGGCGGCAGCATCAGCCACATGCCCCGCTCCCCCGCGATCACGGCCGCGACCGGGGGCGTGCCGGCGAGCGCGTACCCGTCGACGCCGCCGTCGCCGCCGATGCGCGTCATCGTCACGATCGGCGCGAACTCGGCCGGCCCGCCGTCCGTTCCGCCGGAGCCGCCGGGCATCCCCTCTACGCGCACGGTGGATGGCGACGACTCGTACCATGAATCGAGCACGAGCCCGATCTCGCTCCCCGCGACCAGGTCGAGCAGACGCGCGACCTCCGAGGTGGCGAGCGTGAGATGCCGACCGAGTTCCACGCCGCCGAAACGGCCGTAGCGCACGTCCTGCACGTCGACGGCGCGGCGCACGTCCGCGACGCGGTCGAGGAAGCCGAGCAGCGCGCGCGACCGGTCGTCGAACATGCCGCGCGTGTGCGTGAACGCGAGTTTCTTCCCGTACTCCCGGTACCGGTGGAACCGCACGTCGTCGAGCAGGTCGTCGATCGATTTGAGCACGTAGGAGGCGCCGCTGCGCGCGCCGATGCGGAACTGGACGCTCCACCGGTCGGACAGGTAAGTGAGGGTCGGCGTGAGCTCCACCTCGCCGGGGCGCGGCGCGCGGGGGTCGGCTCCCGCGCCGCGCCGGGCGCCGGACGCGCGACCGCCCATGCCGTCCGATGTGCCGGCGGCGATCATGGCGGCGCGGCGTTTCGCCTGACGCGTCGTCTCCTCCTGCTCGTCGATGCGCTGCATCGCGGCGAGCAGGCCGCGCGACGAACGCACCGCCGACTTCGCGCCGTACCCGGCGAACCCCTCCGGGTCGGCGACGAACGCGAGCACGAGCGCGGCCATGTGCTTGCAGATGTCGTAGCCGCGCGCGTAGGCGGGGCAGGTGCATCCGCCGCCGGTCACGTCGCCGGTGTCCGTGTGGAAGTACACGTTGACCGTGTAGCGGCTGGACGGGCTGGAGCTGCCGCGGATCCGCCCGGAGATCGTCGCGAGTCCGGTGCGCGCGTCCAGTTCGTAGGCGCAGCCGTCAATCATGCGGCTGCGCGCCGCGGCGATCGTATGGGCGCGCATGAGCACCACGGGCGAGGCGTCGTCCGACAGCGAACGGCGCAGGGCGTTCAGGGGGACGCCGTAGCCCGCGTCGCCCTGATCCCCGTCCGCGTCCCACGCGCCGTAACCGAATCCGCCGAACGCGCCGGCGTCGGCACCGCTGACGTCATCGGCACCGGCACCGGCGTAGCCGTCGTCATAGTCGTCGTCCACATGACCGAACACGCTGAACCCCATGCCGCGGCTCCTTTCATTCCCTGCCATTCTAAGGGGATTCCCACGCGCGGCCGCTATACTGGTGTGCGGCGTCGACGGGTGGTCCGCGGCGACCGCAGTGCACGGCGGCATCGGCATAGGTTCGACCGGGATTCCCGGCCGGGAGGCTTTTCACAACCATGGCACGTATTCTTCTGGGGGTCACCGGCAGCATCGCCGCGTTCAAGGCCTGCCATCTCGCGTCCGACTGGACGAAGGCGGGGCACACGGTCCGCGTGGTCGAGACGGCGGCGGCGGAACGGTTCGTCACGCCGCTCACCTTCACCTCGCTGACCGGCGAACCGACGCGCACCGCGATGTTCCCCGACTCCCCCGCCGTCCCCGGCGATGTGGCCGCGAATCCGGCCCCGGCGACCATCAACCATGTGAAGGACGCCGCCTGGGCGGACCTGCTGGTCGTGGCGCCGGCGAGCGCCGACGTGATCGCGCGCATCGCCGCCGGGATGGCCGACGACACACTCACCTCCACGATCCTCGCCTACGAGGGCCCGAAGCTCCTGTGCCCGGCGATGAACGTACACATGTACGACAATCCGGCCACGCAACGCAACATCGGCGTCTGCCGTGATTTCGGCTGGACGGTGCTCGATCCGGCGTCCGGCACGCTCGCCTGCGGCGACACGGGCCGCGGCCGCATGCCCGAGCCGGAGGAAATCGAACGGGCGGCCGCCGCGCTGCTGGCGGGCGGCGACGGGCATGACGCCGCGGACGCGCGCGACGATCACGACGGACACGCCGACGCGGACGATACGCCGACCGAGCGCATCGACGGGGCGGATTCCCATGGCGCGACCGCATCCCTGCCGCTCAGGGGCCTCAACGTGCTGGTCACGGCGGGACCGACGCAGGAGCCGCTCGACCCGGTGCGGTACCTGACGAACCATTCGACCGGCAAGATGGGCTACGCGCTGGCCGCGTCGGCGGCCGAGCTGGGCGCGCACGTCACGCTGGTCTCCGGCCCGGTCTCGCTGGCGGAGCCGGAGGGCGTGGACGTCGTGCACGTGACCACGGCGCGCGACATGTTCGAGGCGGTGTCGGATTCGTTCGCCGCGGCGGACATCACGGTGATGGCGGCGGCGGTCGGCGACTTCCGCGTCGACGACGTCGCCCCGGAGAAGATCAAGAAGGCGGGGCGCGAGTCGATCACGCTGACGCTCGTGGCGAATCCGGACATCCTCGCGTGGGCGGGCGGACGCAAGCGCGACGACGGCTCGCAGGTGCTGTGCGGGTTCGCGATGGAGACCGAGCATCTGGTGCGCAACGCGGCCAGGAAGCTCGCCGGCAAGCATTGCGACATGCTCGTGGCGAACGATCTGCGCGAGCCTGGCGCCGGATTCGCGACGGACACGAACGTGGTGACCGTACTCACGCCGGGCGGCAAGGACGAGCAGACCCCGCACATCGAGCACTGGGACCTGATGGACAAGACCGCCCTCGCCAAGCGCCTGCTCCTCCGTCTCGCCGCCCTGCGCAAGTAACCACGGCATCGGCCCCGGGCCGATACCATCCATCACCTCCCTCTGACGAATCAAAGGAGATACGCATCATGCTGATGGCCGTCGATATCGGCAACACGAACATCGTGATCGGTTTTCTGGAGGGCGACCGCATCGTCGGCTCCTACCGCATCACCACGAAGGCGACGCACACGTCGGACGAGTACGGGCTCATGATCACGCAGTACCTCGCGCTGAGCCACTACACGGCCCGCGACGTGGACGACGTGATCGTCTGCTCGGTGGTGCCGAAGGTCATGTACTCGTTCCGTTCGTCGATCATCAAGTTCCTCGGCATGGAGCCGATGATCGTCGGACCGGGCATCAAGACCGGCATGAACATCCGTCTCGACGATCCGAAGACGCTCGGCTCGGACTGCATCGCCGACTGCGCGGGCGCCTACCACACGTACGGCGGGCCGATCCTGGTGGCCGACTTCGGCACGGCGACGACGTTCAACTACGTGGACGGGACCGGCACGATCGTCTCCGGATTCATCACGACGGGCATCCGCACCGGCGCCGAGGCGCTGTGGGGCCAGACCGCGCAGCTGCCGGAGGTGGAGATCACGCGTCCGAAGTCGATTCTGGCGACGAACACACGCACCGCCATGCAGGCGGGTCTCTACTACACGTTCCTCGGCGGCATCGAACGCACGATCGACCAGTTCCGCAGGGAGATCGACGAGCCGTTCCAGGTGGTGGCGACGGGCGGGTTGAGCCGCATCTTCAAGGACGACACGGACATGATCGACATCTACGATCCGGACCTGATCTTCAAGGGCATGGCGTACATCTACTCGCGCAACGCGTGAGCGGGGCCGGAGCCGGGGCCGGAGCCGAAGCCGGGTGGGGGCCGGCTTCGGCCCGTCAGCGGCTGAGCACGTTGAAGCCCTGGTTCACGCCGTATTCGCGCACGTCGGCCTGCCAGGCGGCGATGCCCTTCCTGAGGGTGATCTTCTCGCCCGGGTTCTCGCGCGGCTGCAGCGGGTTGCCGTCCTCGTCGGTCATGCCGAGGCGGATCTCATGGCGGCGTTTGACATACGACTGCCAGGCGCTCGACCACCGGTAGGATTTGCCGACGGTGGCGCGGAAGTCGGATCGCGCGTACACCTCGAACGGCAGGTACTGGTAGCCGACGGACACGTTCTCGGCCGCGTCGGCGAGCACCCGGTTGAACTGCTGTCCGCCGAAGTACGGGATGTCGATGCCGTTGGAGGCGCGCACGGTGGTCTTGGTAAGGAATTCGCGGCTGGACAGCGTGGCGAGGTCGGCGGGGAACGAGCCGCCGGCGACGCGCGCCTCGATGCCCTGCCGGTCGTGCGTGACGAAGTCGACGAAGCGGTAGGCGGCCTCCGGCTTGCGCGTGGATTGGAGGACGGTCATCGCCGATCCGCCGTTCTCCGCGTTGGTGGGCTGCCCGTCGGGCGTGGGCATCGGCGCGACGCGCCACAGTCCGGCGGCGCCGAGCACGTTCGACAGCAGCATCGACGGCATCCACGCGCCGGAGAACACGGAGGCGATGTCGCCGGTGCCGAGCGCGCGCTTCCAGCTGTCCGACCATGTGGTGCGGTGCGTGTCGATGAGTCCTTCGTCGATCATCTTCTGCCAGAACGCGGTGAACCGTTTCGTGCCGTCGTCGCCGGTCAGGTTCACGGTGACGGTCTTGCCGTCCGGACTGGTGTGGAACGGCTGTCCGCCGGCGAGCCAGATCATCGCGTCGTAGAAGCTGGCGTCGCCCGCGTCGGCGGCGATGTACACGCCGATCTGCTTGAGTTTCTTCGCCGCCTCGTAGTAGTCGTCCCAGGTCCTGATCTGCGAGGCGTCGACACCGACCTGGTCGAACACGGATTTGTTGTAGAAGAACGCCATCGGGCCGGAATCCATCGGCAGGCCGTAGACGCGCCCGGCGAGCTGGACGCTCGACCAGGTGCCGGGCGTGTAGAAGTTCACGTAGTCGTCGCCCACGTAGTCGGAGATGTCGAGCAGCTGGCCGGACACGGCGTACTGCAGGAGCGCGAAGTATTCGATCTGCGCCACGTCGGGCATGCCGTAGCCGTCCTGGATGGCGGTGTTGAGGTCCTCGTAGCCGGAGATGTTCCGCAGTTCGACGACGACGTCCGGATTGTCCTGTTCGAAGCGGTCGACGACCTCCTCCATGCTCGGCTCCCAGCTCCACACGGTGATGTGCGTGCGCGTGTCCGTCGCGGCGCCGCATGCGGCGGCCGCGACGACGGCGAGCGAGGCGCACGCCACGGCGGCGGCGCGTCTGATCCGTGCGACGATTCGTGATGCCATGCCGACCAGTCTACACACCGGGGCCGCGCTGTTCCGGGCATGGGAAAGCCCCGTCGGTCGCGGGGAACGACGGGGCTTGGGATTCCATCGGCTCATCCCGTCATGGGATGCCGCCGAATCAAGGCTCGGAGGCTCACTTGACGGTGAAGCCCTGGTCCTTGCCGTAGTCCTGCAGGGCCTTCTGCCAGGCGGCGATGCCGTCGGAGAGCTTCTGGTCGCCGGTGTAGGACTTGCCCATGTAGTCACCGAAGATGGTGCGGGCCTTGACCTCGAAGGGCAGGAACTGGTAGTCGGAGGAGACGTCCTCGGCCGCCTGGGCGAGGACCTCGTTGTACTTCTGGCCGCCGAAGTAGTCGACGTCCTGGCCTTCGGAGTTCTTCACCGTGGTGGCGTTCTTGAAGGAATCGGACTCCATCGACTTCTTGTCGGCCGGGAAGGCGCCGCCGGCCACACGGGTGGCCACGCCGTCTCCGTGGTTCGCGTACTCGATGAACTTGTACGCGGCGTCGGACTTGGTGGAGGACTTCAGCACGGCCAGCGAGGAGCCGCCGTTCTCGGAGTTGGTGGCGGAGCCGTCGGCGGTCGGCATCGGGGCGACGCGCCACTTGCCGGCGCCCGCGGCCGCGGAGTTGGCCAGGTTGGCCGGCATCCACGCGCCGGTGAGCAGGGAGGCGATGGTGCCGTCGGTCATGCCCTTGAACCAGTCCTCGGACCAGCCGGTGGTCTTGGTGTCGAGCAGGCCCTCGTCGAGCATCTTCTGCCAGAAGTCGTTGAACTCCTTGACCTTCTCGTCGCCGGTGAGGTTGATGGTCACCTCGGAGCCGTCGGAGGAGGTCTTGAACGGGGTGGCGCCCGCCAGCCAGGTCATCGAATCGTAGAAGCCGGCGTCACCGGTGTCGGAGGTGATGTAGTAGTTGTCGCCGAGGGCGTGGATCTTCTTGGCGGCCTGGTAGTAGTCGTCCCAGGTCTTGATCTGGGTGGCGTCGACGCCGGCCTTGTCGAAGACGTCCTTGTTGTAGAAGAACGCCATCGGGCCGGAATCCATCGGCAGGCCGTAGACCTTGCCGGCGAACTGCACGGAGGCCCACGGGCCGGGCGTGTAGAAGTCCTTGTAGCCGGAGGTCTTGTCGGTGATGTCGAGCAGGTTGCCCTTGATGGCGTACTGCGGGATCGCGTAGTACTCGATCTGGGCGACGTCCGGGGCGCCGGAGCCGGCCTCGATCGCGTTGTCGAGCTGCGTGTACTCCTTGGTGTTGGTACCGACGTTCTTGAGGTTGACCTTGATGCCGGTCTTCTTCGTGAAGTCCTTCGCCACCTGGGTCAGCGTGGGCTCCCAGGCCCACACGGTGATCTCCTTGGCGTCCTTCTCCTGAGCCGGCTGCGAGTTGGTATCGGAACCGCAGGCCGCGACGCTGGCGAGCATCGCGATCGCGCCGGTCAGCGCGATGGCCTTCTTCGCATTGGTGAACTTCATCGTCCTTGTGCTCCTTCCCTTCGACCGTCCGTCCGGCCGAAGACCTGTTGTCTACCACTTCCATCGACGACTCCGGGATTCGTACGATCCTGAACTCCCGGCCGTGGGAATCCGTTGTGGTTCCTACCTTCTTCGTCATTGATGGTTGCGATAACATCAATTATACATATAACGCGATATTCCGCCACCCGGTCCGGCGTGTTATCGCAACCACACCGGTCGCGGCCACGACGGACCGGACGGGGCCGCGACCGGGATGGGCGCGGTCCCGTTCCGTCACAGCTTGACGACGAGGACGCCGTTCGGCTGGATGGCGGCCGTATGCTCGCTGTCGTTGACCTGGGCGAGCGAGGCGACGAGCGGCTTGCCCTCCACGTCCACGACGGCCACGTCGTGCGTGCGGTTGAACAGGAACACGAAGTGGTTCTCGTCCGTCACGTCCGCGCGTTCGATGCGCAGCACCTCGCCGCGGTCGTCCTCGGCCGGGATCTCGACGCCGAGCACGTCGAGGATCTCCGGCAGGCTCGTCGCCAGCCCCTCGCGCCCGAGCTTCGCGCCGACGTACACGGCCTTGCCGTCGCCGAAATCGTTGACGGTGATGGCGGGCGCGCCGTCGAAGCCGGTCCACTTGTCGGCCTTGAAGGTCTCGAGCACGCGGGTCGTCTCGGCCACGGAGCCGATCACGTCGGCGATGTCGTGCGCGACGGCGCCGTTCGAGAGGTCCAGATGGTCCATCGTGCCGGGGAAGTCGTCGCCCATCGGCGCGTGCTCCTCGACGCGCACGCCGACGACGTCGCGGATCGAGCCGGGGTAGCCGCCGAGCCAGATGTGGTCGCGTTCGTCGGACAGTCCCGTGTAGTAGGTGACGATGACCTTGCCGCCGTTCGCCACGTACTCGCGCACGCGGCGCGACGTCTCCTCGGAGAGGATGTAGACGGCGGGCAGCACGACGGTGTCGTAGCCGTCCCAGTCGCCGCGCACCGGCACCACGTCGGCGGTGACGCCGACGTCGGCGAGGGCGCGGAACCAGTCGAGCGGCTCGGTCCAGTGGCGCACGTTCTGGGTGGGCGTCGCGGTGTGCTCGGTGGCCCACTGCGACTCGTAGTCGAAGACCACGGCCACCTTGGACTTGACGAGCGTGGTGCCGAGAAGGCCTTCGTCGGCGAGCAGGTTCAGGTCGTCGCCGAGTTCGCACACGTCGCGGAACACCTGCGAGTCGGGGCCCGCGTGGGGAACCATCGCGGAGTGCCACTTCTCGGCGCCTGCCTTGGACTGGCGCCACTGGAAGTAGCAGATCGCGTCCGCGCCCATGGCGAGATGCGCGAGCGAGTCGCGCACGAGCTCACCCGGCTCGTTGCGGTAGTTGATCGGACGCCAGTTCACGGACGACGTGGAGTGCTCCATGAGGAACCACGGATGCTTGCGCGCGATGCCGTCGGTGAGGGACGCCGAGTAGGCGAGCTCGTCGAGATGCGCCTCGCCGGGCGTGAAGTAGTGGTCGTTGGACACGAAGTCGACGTCGTAGCCCCACTTGTCGTAGTCGAGGCCGGTGCCGCCGGCGGAGACCATGAAGTTCGTGGTCTGCGGCTTGGGTGCGATCTCGAGCAGCGTGTCGCGTTCGGCCTTGTAGAAGTCGAGCAGCGCGTCGGAGCTGAAACGCTTCCAGTCGAGCAGCTTGCCCGGGTTCATGAAGTTGCCGTCGCCGATGAAGCGCGGCGGGATGATCTCGGAGAAGTCGTTCATGTGCTGCGCCCAGAACGCGGTGCCCCACGCCTCGTTGACGGCCTCGATCGTGCCGTAGCGCTTCTCGCACCAGTCACGGAAGGCGCGCGCGGCGTCGTCCGAGTAGTCGAAGCGGTTGTGGCAGCCGTACTCGTTGCTCACATGCCAGGCGACCACATACGGGTTGTCCTTGTAGTGCTCGGCCATCTTGCGGCACAGCTTCAGCGCGTAGTCGAGGAAGACCGGGCTGGTGGCGCGCCAATGCTGGCGGGCGCCGGGCTGGCACACGTCGCCGCGGTAGTCGACCCAGAGGATCTCCGGGTGCGCCTGCGTCATCCACATCGGCGGCGAGGCGGTGCCGGAGGCGAGGTCGACGGCGATGCCGGCCTTGCCGAGTTTGTCGATCACGCGGTCGAGCCAGTCGAAATCGTATTCGCCCTCACGCGGTTCGAGCTTCGCCCAACTGAAGATGGCGACGGACACGAGGTTGACGCCGGCCTCCTTCATCAGGGTGATGTCCTCGTCCCACACCTCTTCGGGCCACTGGTCGGGGTTGTAGTCGCCGCCATACCAGATGCGCGGCTTGCCGCCGCCCAACGGCTGCGGCCACTGGAACGTCCTATGTTCACTCATAACAAAATCCTTAGTATCAAGCTTCGGAATCGGCTTCGGAATCGCCGCGGAATCGGGCGTGAGCCCGATTCGGTATTTCTGCGCCCCCTTTAGGGGGAGCTGGCGCGCGAAGCGCGGCTGAGGGGGTGGGCTCCCTCTGACGAGGGAGCTGTCCGCCGCAGGCGGACTGAGGGAGAGACAGCGGCCGCAGGCCGCAGGAAACAGGATCGGCCTTCGGCCGATGCGATCTCCCCGCGGCCTTATGGCCGCTCTCCTTCTCTCCCTCCGCCAGCCCATGGCCGGCACCTCCCTCGTCAGAGGGAGGCAGGAAGCCACATCGGCCGCAAGACCGATACCGTTCCCCGCGGCCTACGGCCGCGGTCTCTCCCCCACCCGGCTCCGCCGGGAGCCCCCTCGTCAGAGGGGGCCGACCGTGTCACTCCTTGACGGCGCCGGCGGCCAGGCCGGACTGCCAGTACTTCTGCAGGCACAGGAACGCGACCACCAACGGGATGATCGTGATCAGCGAACCCGTGATCACCAGGTTCTGGATCGCCTGGCCGCCCGCCGTGGAAGCCTGGTCCTTCCACTGGTTCAAGCCGATCGTCAACGGATACCAGTCCGCGTCCTTCAACATGATCAACGGCAGGAAATAGTTGTTCCACGTCGCCACGATCGTGAACAACGCCGTCGTCACGATACCCGGCGCGAGCAACGGCAGGCTGATCTGCCAGAACGTGCGGAACTCGCTCGCACCATCCACGCGCGCCGCCTCAAGAAGCTCGGTCGGCACGGCCTGCTCCGAGAAGATCCACATCAGATACAAGCCGAACGGGCTGATCAGCGACGGGATGATCATGGCCCACGGCGTGTTCGTCAGGCCCAGCTTGGCGAACAGGAGGAACTGCGGGACCGCCAACGCGATGCCCGGCACCGAGATCGAACCGATGATCACCGCGAACACGGCCTTCCTGCCCGGGAACCGGAACTTCGCCAACGCGTAGCCGCCCATGATCGCCAACAGGGTCGCGCCGCCCGCGCCCACCACCACATACAGGAGCGTGTTCACCAGCCAACGGCCGAAGATACCATCCTGGTACGTGAACACCGTCACGATGTTGTCCCACAGGGCGAACGACTTGCCGAACCCGAGGCCGAACGTACTCGTGAAGTCGGCCTGCGTCTTCGTCGCGTTGATCATCAGATACACGAACGGGAACAGGCAGTACACCGCGAAGATCGCGCACAACACCGTCATCAGAGTGCTGCGACGCGGATTGTTCACGTTCGCGAACCCGCTCCTCTCCGCGCGGCGCCGCTCCGCGGCCTCGTCTTTGGCGACCCGCTTCTGCCTGGCCTTCTCCGCCGCCCTCGCGGCCTTCTCCTGCGCCTTGAGCTCGGCCGGAGTCAACGTCTCGATACCCGTCGTCGCACTCACTTCATCTGCTCCTTCATGCTGTTCAACTGCACCGCATACGCGATCGCCATCGTGATCACCGCCATCACGATCGCCAACGCGGCCGCATAATTCGACTGGTTACCCGAGAACGACAGGTTGTACGCGTACATGTTCGGCGTGTAGTACGTCGTGATCGCATTGCCCGGCACCATGTTCTGCAAAATGCTCGGCTCGTTGAACAACTGGAACGAACCGATGATCGAGAAGATCACCGTGATCGCCAACGAACCCCTCAGCTCCGGCAGCTTGATCGACTTCACGATCTGCCACTCCGACGCGCCATCAATGGAAGCCGCCTCATACAGCGAATGCGGGATCGTCGACAGCGAGCTGTAGAAGATCAGCATGTTATAGCCCGTGAACTCCCACGTGTTGATGTTCCCGATCGACGCCAACAACACGTTCGGCGCGAACATGTCGATATGCGTGCCCAACACGTCGTTCAGCGAACCCACCAGACCGTACTTCGCGCCATACACGAAACCCCAAATCAGGGTGGACACCACCGCCGGCACCGCATACGGCAGGAACGTCGAGATACGGAAGAACTTCGTCCCATGCAACTTCATGCTGTCGATCGCCAACGCCATCGCAGCCGCCAGGAACAACATGATCGGCACCTGCACCACCGTGAACAACGCCACACGACCCACAGAACTCCAGAACTGCTGATCACCCAACAGACGCGCATAGTTCTGCAACCCCACGAACTGCGTCCCACCGATCATCTGCTTCTTAAAGAACGAAATGTAGATCGCATACACAATCGGGATGATGAACACGAACACGAACACCACCGCAAACGGACCCATGAACTTCCAACCACGCCAATCCGCCTTATGCCGGTTCTCCCGGGCAACAGCAGAATGACGCGCCGTCGCGGCGGCGGTCACATCACTAGAGGCCATGCCAACCCTCTCCTTCGAAGGATCGTCCGAGTGACCGGTCCCATCGGAGGAACCGAACACCCTGTAAAATGTTTACGCAATCATGTTATCACCACATCCAACTTCCGCCAATCGCCGGCGCGCCTTAGCTCACAGCCGCTATGTTATATTGATAACGAAAACATAAAACTGTCATGGAGAAGAAGCGCAATGGAACGCACATCAACGGTGTCGATGCAGGATGTCGCCAAGGAAGCCGGCGTCTCACCGCAGACCGTATCCCGCGTGGCCAACGGCAGCGACGCCGTGAAGCCCGAGACGCGCCGACGCGTCGAAGCCGCGATGACCAAGCTCGGCTACCGCCCGAACTACGCGGCCCGCGCCCTGAAGCACGGGCGTTTCCAGGATATCGGCGTCGTCATGTTCAACATCGCGAGCTTCGGCAACTCCCGCATCCTCAAGGGCATCGCGATGGCTGCGGACGCCAGCGGCTACGCGGTCACCATCCACATGCTGGGCAAGGACAAGGAACGCACGCTCACCGCGGCGGTGGAGCGCATGAAGCAGCTGCCGGTGGACGGCGTGATCATCGTCATGGAGGAGAACTTGCCCGACTTCAACTCGTTCACGCCGCCACGAGACCTGCCGGTCGTGCTCATCAGCGAGGACCCCTCGGACACCTGCGCCACGATCGACGCCGACCAGCATGGCTGCTCGACCGCCATCGTCGACTACCTGCTGAGCAAGGGACACAAGACCGTCTACCACATCGCCGGCCCCTCCGCCTCCCGTGCGGCGCAGAGCCGTGCGCAGGGGTGGCGCGACGCGCTCGAGCAGATGGGCCTGCGCATCCCGCCCACCTATGTGGGCGACTGGGATGCGGACAGCGGCTATCAGGCCGGACTCGCCCTCTCCCACGACCCCGAGTGCACGGCCATCTACGCGGCGAACGACCAGATGGCGTACGGCGCGATCCTCGGCCTGCGCGCGGGCGGCCGCCGCGTCCCGGAGGACGTGAGCGTCGTCGGCGTCGACGATTCGCTGGACGGCATGGTGCCGCGCCTCGACCTGACCACGATGCGCATGAAGTTCGACGAGATCGGCCTGGAGGCGTTCTCGATGCTCAAGCGCCAGTGCGAGGGCGGTCGCGTCCCCGCCGGCGTGAAGACCGTCATCCCCACCGAACTCGTCGAACGCGGCTCCGTCCGCGACCTCACCGAATAGCCCCTCCCTCAGGCTCCCCTGTCAAGGCACCCCTCTCCTCCCTCAGGCTCCCCTTGACAGGGGAGCTGTCATGCGCAGCATGACTGAGGGGTAGACCCCACAGCCCACACATGAGCACGACAAAGGGCCTGCACCGTCCATCCGAACCGGCGCAGGCCCCTCACAGCATCAAGACGTCACGCGAAGCGCGTCATCCCCTCACTCCCCGCTCTGCAGCTTGAAGTTGTTCACCATCTCGTACCACTCGGCGATGCCGCTGTGGTCGTCGGAACCGTGGCCGTGCACCTTGAGCGACTGGAGGATCTCCATGGCCAGCGAGGTGAACGGTGCGGACACGTTGACGCCGTGCGAGGTGTCGAGCGCGTTCTGCAGGTCCTTGATGTGCAGGTCGATGCGGAAGCCCGGGGTGAAGTCGCCGTCGAAGATCTTCTGCGACTTCTGGTCCATGACCACGCTGCCGGCCAGGCCGGAGCGGATCGCCTTGTACACGTTCTCCGGGGAGACGCCGGCCTTCTTGGCGAGCGAGTACGCCTCGGAGACGGCGGCGATGTTCACGGCGACGATCATCTGGTTGGCGAGCTTGGTGATGTTGCCCGCGCCGACGCCGCCGACGAGCGTGACGGTGGAGGCCATGGTCTTGAGCAGCGGCTCGTACTTGTCGAACACGCTCTGCTCGCCGCCGACCATCACGGCGATGGTGCCGTCGATGGCCTTCGGCTCGCCGCCGGAGACCGGCGCGTCGAGGAAGTCGACGTCGAGCTTGGCGAGACGCTCGGCGAAGTCGCGGCTGGCGAGCGGGGCGATCGAGCTCATGTCGATCACGGCCTTGCCGGCGGACAGGCCTTCGGCGATGCCGTTCTCGTCGAACAGCGCGCTGCGCACGTGCGGGGAGTTCGGCAGCATGGTGATGACCACGTCGGAGGCTTCGGCGACCTCCTTGCCGTTGGCCGCGGCCTTGCCGCCGGCGGCCTCGATCGCCTCGAGCGGGGCCTTGTTGAAGTCGTAGGCGGTCACCTCGTAGCCCGCCTTGATGACGTTGAGCGCCATCGGCTTGCCCATGATTCCGAGTCCGACGAATCCGACCTTCATGATGTGTTCCTTTCGTTCTGGCCGCGATGCGCGGCCGTATCCGGTATGAAAAACTTCCTATGGAAAATGTTATGCCCGTCCCGCGCCGAGCAGGAAGGCGCGCATCGCGCTTTCGCCGGCGATCGGGATGGAGATGCTGGTGCGTGCGATGCACTCGCCGAGCGTGGCGGGCGCGGTCACGGCGGGCACGACCAGGTCGACGCCCATCTCATAGACGCGCCCCAGGTCGTCGGCACGCGAGCCGACCACGGCGACGACGGGTTTGCCGTGCCGTTTGGCGAGCCGCGCGACGCCGATCGGCGCCTTGCCGTTCGCGGACTGGGAGTCCATGCGCCCCTCGCCGGTGATGACGAGATCGACGCCGTCGAGCACGTCGTCGAGGCCGATGATGTCAAGCACCGCGTCGATGCCGCTGACGATGCGCGCCGAGCAGAAGGCGACGAGCGCCGCGCCGAGCCCGCCGGCCGCGCCCGCGCCGGGCACGCGCTCCGGGTCGCGCCCGGTCGCGTCGGCGAGCAGCCGCGCGTAGTCGTGCATCCATCCGTCGAGTTCCGGCATGCGCGCCGCGTCGATGCCCTTCTGCCGCCCGTAGACGCGCACGGCGCCGTCGGGTCCGGTAAGCGGGTTCGTCACGTCGGTGAGCGCGACGATCTCGACGTGCGCGAGACGCGGGTCCATGCCGGTCACGTCGATGGTCTTCAGTCGGCGCAGTCCGGCGAGTCCGCACGGCACCGGCGCGCCGTCGGCGTCGAGCAGGCGCGCGCCGAGCGCACGCGCCATGCCGGCGCCGCCGTCGCTGGTGGCGGAGCCGCCGAGGCCGATGACGAGACGTCGCGCACCGGCGTCGAGCGCGTCGAGCATGAGCTGTCCGACACCTTCCGTGCATGCGCCGAGCGCGTTCGGCATGTTCTGTTCGATCAGGGTGATGCCGCTCGATTCGGCCATTTCGATGATGGCGGAACGACCGGAGTCGAACAGCCCGTAGCGGGCGGTGACCGGGTCGCCGAGCGGCCCGGAGACGCGCACCTCGCGGATCTCGCCGCCACGGCCGGCGATTACGGCGTCCACCGTGCCTTCGCCGCCGTCGGCGATCGGGTACTTCACGACATCGCAGTCCGGCATGACGCGGAGCACGCCCTCCTCGAGCAGCGTCTCGACCTCAAGGCTCGACGCCGAACCCTTGAACGAGTCGGATGCCAGCAGCACACGCATGATGTCCTCCTCTCCCTCGCTTAGAGCGGCACGCGGGAGACGAATTCGCGCCGCTCCCCTGTGACCGGGTCCGTGAATGCGAGGCGTTTCGCCACGAGCGCGAGCGGCTCGCTGAAATCGTCGTAGGCGCGTTGCCGGATGCGCGGGTAGAAGTCGTCGCCGGCGATCGGCAATCCGATCGAATTCATATGCACGCGCAACTGATGCGTCTTGCCGGTCCGCGGATGCAGCGTATACGTGCGCAACGCAGGGCGCGCCGACGACGTGCTCTGTGAGCGCGCCTCCGGTACCCCCAGCTCCACCACGGTCTCCGCGTTCACCGCGCCCGGCGTCTCGTACGCCTGCAGCACCCCGCGGTCCTTGACGATGCGGGAGCGCCGCCGCAGCGGGAACACGCGCGGCGGCTCCAACCGTTCGATCGTCCCGTACTGCGGCCGCGCGACCGGCGCGCACGGCGCGAGACATTCATACGTCTTCTCCGCGCGCCGCTCCTGGAACAGCATCTGGTATGCGCCGCGCAACGCAGGGTCCCTTACGAACACGACGATGCCGGCGGTCATCCGGTCAAGACGGTGCGCCGGCACGATCGCGTCGTCGCCGTACGCCTCACGCAGGCGCATCAGCGCGGTCTCGCGGTACCACATGCCGCGCGGCGTGGTGGCGAGGAAATGCGGCTTGTCGACGACGACGATCCCCGCATCCTCATACACCACGTCCAGTTCGAACGGAATCCGCGGCTCCTCGATCACATACCGATGTCGCTTCGTCATCACTCCACGGTGACGGACTTGGCGAGGTTGCGCGGCTTGTCGACGTCGTAGCCCTTGAGCTTGGCCATGTCCATGGCGAACAGCTGCAGCGGGACCACGTCGACGAGCGGGCTCATCAGCGTCGGGCACTTCGGACGCCAGAACACGACGTCCGCATAATGCTCGACGTCCTTGTCGCCCTCTTCGGCCACGGCGATGATGTACGCGCCGCGCGCCTTCACCTCTTCGATGCCGGAGAGCACCTTGGCGTGCAGCACGTTGCGGCCGCGTTCCGGCGGCACGATGAACACGACCGGCTCGCCTTCGTCGACGAGCGCGATCGGGCCGTGCTTGAGCTCGCCGGCGGCGAAGCCCTCGGTGAACGTGTACGCGATCTCCTTGAGCTTCAACGCGCCTTCCATGGCGACCGGGTAGCCGACGTGGCGGCCGAGGAACAGGAACGACTGCGCGTTGAGCATCTGCTTCGCGGCCTTCTCGATCGCGCCGGTCTGCGTGTCGAGCACCCACTGGATCTTGCGCGGCATGTCCTTGAGCGAGTCGATGGTCTGCTGGATCTCGTCGCGGAACATCGCGCCCTTCACCTGCGCGAGGTACAGGCCGAGCACGTAGGCGGCGGTGATCTGCGCGACGAACGCCTTGGTGGAGGCGACGGCGACCTCCGGGCCGGCGTGCGTGTACAGCACGGCGTCGGATTCGCGCGGGATGGACGCGCCCTGCGTGTTGCAGATGGCGAGCACCTTGGAGCCCTGTTCGCGCGCGTGGCGCAGCGCCATGAGCGTGTCCATCGTCTCGCCGGACTGGGAGATGGCGACGACGAGCGTGCGCGGGGTGAGGATCGGGTCGCGGTAGCGGAACTCGTGCGCGAGCTCCACCTCGACGGGGATGCGCACCCAATGCTCGATCGCGTACTTGGCGACCATGCCCGCGTAGGCGGCGGTGCCGCATGCGATGACGATGATCTTGTCGATGGCCTTGAAGTCGTGTTCGTCGATGTGGATCTCGTCGAGCGTGACGTCGCCGTTCTTGTCGTAGCGGCCGAGGAGCGTGCGCTGCACGGCGGCGGGATCCTCGTGGATCTCCTTGTCCATGAACGAGTCCCATCCGCCCTTCTCGGCGGCGGAGGCGTCCCAGTCGATGGTGTAGGTCTTCGGGTTCTCGACCACGTTGCCCATGAAGTCGGTGACGATGACCTTGTCGGCGCTCACGCACACGGCCTGGTCCTGATCGACCTCCATGGCGCGCTTCGTGTACGCGACGAACGCGGCCACGTCGGAGCCGAGGAAGTTCTCGCCGTCGCCGAGGCCGACGACGAGCGGGGAGTCGTGGCGTGCGCCGACGACGATGTCCGGCTGGCGGCAGTCGGTGGCGAGGATCGTGAACGCGCCCTTGAGCATGCGCGCCATGCGCCGCACCGCCTTGAACAGGTCCGGCTTGCCTTCCTCGCGGATGATGGTGTCGACGATCTTGCCGAGCAGCTTGGCGGCGACCTCGGTGTCGGTGGCGGAGGCGAAGCGGTAACCTTCGGCCTGCAGGTCGAGGCGCAGCTGGGAGGCGTTCTCGATGATGCCGTTGTGGATGATGGCGACCTTGCCGTCCATGCTGGTGTGCGGGTGGGCGTTCACGTCGCTCGGCACGCCGTTCGTGGCCCAGCGCGTGTGCCCGATGCCGACGGTCGCCAGCGGCATCGGCTTCTTCTCGATGCTTTCGACGAGGTTGGCGAGGCGGCCCGCCTTCTTGCGCACCTCGACGTGGTCCATGCCGGGCGCGGTCAGGGCCACGCCGGCCGAATCATAGCCACGGTATTCGAGTCGCTTCAGACCTTGGAGGCAGACCTCCAGCGGTTTGCCGCACGCGGTTTCGACATGTCCTGCATATCCAACGATTCCACACATAGCTCTCTACCTTACCAAGAGACGGCAACGCGACGGACCACTTCGCGCATATAACGCAAGGCAGCCGCGAAACGAGCGATGGGCGCCGATATCCGCTGTATGACCGTAAAGACTTGGCCAGAGCGGCCCGGAGCGTGTCACTAAGCGGATATCGGCGCCCATCGCGGACACCTGAACTGCACGGAATGCTTACAACTACAGCACGTGCTGCAGGAAGTCCTTGAACCTCGGTTCGGTCGGATGGTCGATGATTTCGGGGCCGCCAGCCTCGACGACCACGCCGCCGTCCATGAACACGACCTGGTCGGCGACCTCGCGCGCGAATCCGATTTCGTGCGTGACGACGACCATCGTCATGCCCGCCTTGGCGAGCGAAAGCATGACGTTGAGGACCTCGCCGACGAGCTCGGGGTCGAGCGCGGACGTGGGCTCGTCGAACAGCATGATCTCCGGCTGCATGGCGAGGGCGCGCGCGATGGCGACGCGCTGCTGCTGACCGCCGGAGAGTTCGGCCGGATAGTAGTTGAGGCGTTCGCCGAGGCCGACGCGCTCCAGCTCCTGGATGGCGAGCTGCTTGGCCTGCGCCTTGTTCATGTGCTTGACGTGGACGGGCGCCTCCATCACGTTCTCCAGCGCGGTCATGTGCGGGAACAGGTTGAAGCGCTGGAAGACCATGCCGAGCTTGGAGCGCTGTGCGGCGATCTCCTTGTCGTTGAGGGTCTGGAGCATGTCCTGGCCGTTCCTGGTCACGTGCTTGTAGCCGATGAGCTCGCCGTCGACTTCGATGGAGCCGCCGGTGATCGTCTCGAGCTGGTTGATGAGACGCAGGAACGTGGACTTGCCGGAGCCGGAGGGTCCGAGGATCACGGTCACGGTGCCGGGCTGGACGGTCAGGTCGATGCCTTTGAGCACGTGCAGCGAGCCGAACGCCTTGTGCACCTGCGTGGCCTTGACGGCCGGCACGGCGGCGGTCGGCGTGGCGGGGATGTTCGCGGGGATGCTGGTCTGTGTCATCGTGTCTCTTCCTTCCCGCTCACGCCGTGAGCCCGCTGAACGTGGCGTCATTGAGCTTGTCGACATTGTCCTTCGGCTCGCCTTCGGTCTTGCCGGGCAGCGGCGGCTGCTTGCCGCGCGCGCCGGCCGGGCGGGCGTCGAAGCCCTTGCCGAAGTGCTTTTCGAGACGGGACTGGATGACCATCAGGATGGACGTGATGAGCAGGTACCAGATGCAGGCCACGATGAGCAGCGGGATCGGCTTGTAGATGCGGTTGGCGATCGCGTTGGTCGCGAACTGCAGTTCCAGCGTGAACGGCACGGCGAGCACGAGGGACGTGGTCTTGAGCATGCCGATGGTCTCGTTGCCGGTGGGCGGGATGATGATGCGCATGGCCTGCGGCAGGATGATGCGGCGCATGATGAGCGTGCGGTTCATGCCGAGCGCCTGCGCCGCCTCGGTCTGGCCGGGGTCGACGGCTTCGAGGCCGGCGCGCACGATCTCGGACAGGTAGGCGGCCTCGTTGAGGGCGAGGCCGATCCATGCGGCGTTGAACGCGGTGATGACCACCGAGGAGTCGATGCTCCAGAACGAGATGTCGGTGAAGGGCACGCCGAGGCTGATCTTCGGGATGAGCACGGAGAACAGGCCCCAGAACACGAGCTGCGTGTACACAGGGGTGCCGCGGAAGAACCAGATGAAGAACCAGCTCACGCCGCGCAGCACCGGGTTGATGGATTTGCGCATGATCGCGAGGATCACCGAGAGGATGATCGCGACGACCATCGAGAGCACGGTGAGGATCAGCGTGTAGCCGATGCCTTCGAGCACGTTCTCGTTGAACAGGTACTTCCAGACGGTCGGCCAGTCCAGTCGCGGATTGGTGACGAGTCCTTGGATGAGCATCGCGGCGAGCAGCACGACGATCACGGCGGCCACGACGGGCCCCGGGCTCTTGACGGGCAGCGCCTTGATGCGGTTCGGGATGTTCAGTCCTTCGCCATCGACTTGTTTCTTTGCCATGTTCGGCTCCTTAGTGGTGCTTCGCTCAGCCTTCGACGTCCGGGTTGACCTCGGCGGTCTTCAGTGCGCCGGATTCGACGCCCCAGTGCTTGAGGATCTTGTCGTAGGTGCCGTCGTCCATCAGCTTCTGCATGGCCTTCTGCACGGCTTCGACGGTGCCCGTGTCGCCCTTCTTGATGGCGATGGCGTTCGGCACGGAGTCGAAGTCCTTGCCGAGCTGTTCAAGCTGGCCGTCGGTCTGGGCGATCGCATAGCCGACGACCGGGGAGTCGGCGAAGAACACGTCGGCCTTGCCGGTGACGACGGCGGTGGTGGCGTCGGTCTGCTGCTTGGAGGACTGGATCTCGATGTCCTTCTTGCCGTCGGCCTTGCACTGCTTGGCGGTCTCGTTGATGGCGGTCTCCTCGACGGTGCCGGTCTCGACGGCGACCTTGAGGCCGCACAGGTCCTTCTCGTCGACCTTGTTCGGGTTGCCGGTCTTGACGGCGTAGGCCATGCCGGAGGTGAAGTAGGAGACGAAGTCGACGGACTTCATGCGCTCGGGGGTGATGGTGAACGCGGCCATGCCGAGATCGTACTTGGAGCCGATGGCGGGGATGATCGTGTCGAAGTTGGAGGAGACGACCTCGGTCTTGAGGCCGAAGACGTTGCCGAGCGCGCGGGCGAGGTCCATGTCGTAGCCGATCTGCGTCTTGCCGTCGGCGTCGAGGAACTCGGCCGGGGCGTAGGACGGATTGGTGCCGATGGTGAGCACGCCGTCCTTGGTGACGGATTCGGGCAGCAGCTTGGCGATCGCCTCGTCCTTCTTGACGCCGGAGACGTCGTAGCTGCCGATGGCGGCGGAGCTGGAGCCGCCGGTCGAGCCGTCGCCTTCGTCGGTGGTGCCGCATGCGGCGAGCGGCAGCAGCATGGCGACGCCGAGCGCGGCGGCCGTGATGGTCTTCATCCTGGTGGTGAACGACATGATGTCCTTCTTCTCTTGGTACTTCTTCTGGCGTTTCGGTCCTCGGAACGGAAAAACGGCGGCCGCCGCGATGATGCGTTCATCACGGCGGCCACTCTCCGCCCCGCCACATATGCATAAGTATACATAATCACGTATAGATATGCAATATGATGTCGTCTCGCTGAGTCGCGATGATACCGGGCGGCTACTACGAACCGGTTAACGGCGGGAATGCGACGGCGGGAATCAGCCTTCGACGTCGGTCGGGTTGATCTCGGCCTTGTCGATGGCGCCGGACTTGACGCCCCAGTGGTCGAGCAGCTTCTCATACGTGCCGTCGTCCATCAGCTTCTGGATGGCCTTCTGCACGGCTTCGGCGGTGGCGGTGTCGCCCTTCTTGATGGCGACGCCCTGCTTGGCGACGCCGACGTCCTCGCCGTAGGATTCCAGCTGGTCGCCGGTCTGGCTGATCGCGTAGCCGGCGACGGGCGAGTCGGCGTAGAAGGCGACGGCCTTGCCGGTGACGACGTTGGTGGTCACGTCGGTCTGCAGCTTGTTGGAGAGGATGTCGATCTTCTTGTCGGCCGGGCACTTCTTGTCGGCGGCGGTGACCTCCTCCTCCTGCGTGGTGCCGGTCTGGACGGCGATCTTGAGGCCGCACAGGTTCGAGGAGTCGAACTTCTCGGGGTTGCCCTTCTTGACGACCCACGTGGAGCCGGCCTTGTAGTAGCTGACGAAGTCGACGGCCTGGGCGCGTTCCGGCGTGATCGTGAACGAGCTGATGCCGAGGTCGTACTTGGAGCCGACGGACGGGATGATCGAGTCGAACGTGCTGGTCACGTTCTCGGTCTTGAGGCCGAAGACCTTGCCCAGGGCCTTGGTGAGGTCGACGTCGTAGCCGACCGGGGTCTTGCCATCCTCGGCGAGGAACTCGGCCGGGGCGTAGGAGGTGTCGGTGCCGACGGTGAGCACGCCGTCCTTGGTGACGGATTCGGGCAGCAGCTTGGCGATCGCCTCGTCCTTCTGGATGCCGGAGACGTCGAAGCTTTCGATCTTGGACGACGAATCGGACGAGCCGGAGCCGGACGCGGACGAGTCGGACGCGTCGGAGGTGCCGCAGGCGGCGGTGGCGAACAGCATCGCCGCGCACAACGCGGCGGCCGTGAAGGTCTTGATTCCCATGCTGGATGACATTGGATTTCCTCTCTCAGAGAATGTCGGTCGGGCGGGTATGTTTCCCGACTGATTCGCGAGAGTAGGTCCCCCATGCTACGAACCCGTAAATCTCACCCCCACGTCCCACAACGTGGACATGCGGGCTCAGTGCGAGCGCTTGTTGGCGTAGCGCATGGCGCGCAGGGCCTCGCGCTTGTCCTGCGCCTCGCGCAGCGCCTGGCGCTTGTCGAATTCGCGCTTGCCTCGCGCCAGCGCGATCTCCGCCTTGACGCGTCCGTCCTTGAAGTACAGGCTGATCGGCACGATCGTGTAGCCCTTCGCCTCGATCTGGCGGGCGAGTTTCAGGATCTCGCGTTCGTGCAGCAGCAGTTTGCGCTTGCGCTTGGGCGCGTGGTTGTTCCACGTGCCGTTCAGGTATTCGGGGATGTTCGCGCCTTCCAGCCAGATCTCGTTGCGCCGGTCGATACTGACGAACGCCTCGGCGAGCGAGGCGCGTCCCTCGCGCAGCGACTTCACCTCGGTGCCGGTGAGCACGACGCCGGCCTCGTATTTGTCCTCGATGACGTAGTCGTGACGCGCCTTCTTGTTCTGGACGATGAGCTTCGTCCCTTCCTCCTTGGCCATCGGGGACCTCCCTTCCTTGTCGTCGTTGCCCCGCGAACCACAACACGATAGCACGAAGCGCCGCCGGCCGAAGCCTGGCGGCGCTCCCCTATCGCGCAGCGCGTAGCCCGTTCGCTCCCCGCATGCGCGCGGATGCGATACGGCCCCACCAATCAGTAGTGCACGTACTGGTAGGCGCCCGCATTGGAGATGGTCTCCCATGCGGGGAAGGTGGCAAAGCCGGTGCCGCCTTCGGAGATGAGCACGGAGCCGTCGGAGTTGACGCGTTCGACGACGGCGACGTGGCCGTACTGCCAGTCGGCCGTCCAGTGGCCGCCGACGCTCTGGCCGGGCAGGAACACCATCGCGGCGCCGACGTGCGGCGTGTTGTTCACGTAGTAGCCGAGGCTCGCGCCGGTGGCCGCCCACTGGCCGCCGTTGCCCATGTACGAGCCGACCGGCAGGCTCAGCTGCGAACGGCGGATGTACGCCCACAGCGTGCACTGGCGGGCCGGGTAGGCGGAGCCGCCCACTGTGTTGCCGGTGTTGTGGCCGTAGCAGTAGCTGGAGCCTTCAGGGCAGTTGCCGGGCACGGCGTAGTCCATGCCGTTGGCGGTGCTGCCGCCTGAGTTGGAGCCGCTGTTGCTCGAGCCGCCGCCGTTGTTGGTGGTGCCGCCGGTCGTGGTGCCACCGGTCGAGCCGCCGGTCTGCTGCTGCGAGCCGGTGCCCGGCGTATAGCCGGCGTTGCTGTTGTTGTTGCTGGCTGCGGCGTTGGCCGCGGCCTGCGCCGCCAGGTCGGCCTGCATGGAGACGATCTCGGCCGCCTCCTTGGATTCCTGCGTGGTCAGGCTGCTCTTCTGCTCCTCAAGCGACTTGCGGGCGGCCGTGCCCTTCTCCTGCAGCGCCTCGAGCGACGCCTGCTTGGCGGCGGCGTCCTTGGCGGCGGATTGGGCGCTGGCGGCCTGCTTGTCGGCCTGGTCCTTGAGCTGGCTGATCTGGTCCTCGATGGCGGCCAGACGCTCCTTGCGGTTCATCGACGTGTTCATCGAGACGGCGGCGTCGTTGGCGGCGTTGGCCGCGGAACGCGTGGCCGCAGCGTCGGACTGCATCTGGTTGACGAAATCGTCGGTGGTGGTCGCGTTGGTGACGACGCTCATCACCGTGGAGGCCTGCGAGCCGTGGAAGCTGTCGCGCGCCGATTCGGCGACGGAGTCTTTCGCGTCGTCGTATTCGATGCCGGTGTCCTTGATCTTCTGCTCGAGGTCGGCCTTGTCCTTCTTGGCCGCGTTGAGGCGCTCGGTGGTGGCGTCGGCGAGGTCCTGCGCCTGCTGCGCGGCCTGCTGCGCCTTCGTGGCCGCCTCCTGGGCGGCCGGGATCTGCTCGTTGGCGAGCGAGTCCAGTTCGAGGATCTGGTTGGCGAGGTCGGCGTTCACGCCGGCGAGCTTGGACTTGATGTCCGCGTGGCTGGCGACCTTCTGCTGGTACTCCTGGACGGAAACGGCCTTCGCCTCGGGCGCGTACGCCGCGGTCATGGCGATGCCGCACACCGCGGTCATCGCGGCCGACACGATGAGTCCGAGTCCTGCTTGCAACGTCTTGGAACGCTTCGACACTTCGGTCCTTCCTTCCGGATTGCTTCCGCACATTGTAACGGAGGTTGCTGAGACGGCAACCCGCCTACGCCTTGAGCTATGCCCGGCTACGCCTTGAGATAGCGGCTCAGCGAGATCGCCGAGGCCACGACGGACAGCAGCACGGCGCCGGCGACGAGCGCGGGCGCGACGAGCCACACGGTGCCCTGCGTGACGAACGGCATCCAGCTGACGGACTTGGCGACGCCGTCGGTGATGAACACCTGCACGATCGCGGCGAGCGCGCCGGCGGCGAGCAGCGAGCCGACGAGCGAGGCAACCACGCCTTCGAGGATGAACGGCAGCCGGATCGTCCAGTTGGACGCGCCGACCAGTCGCATGATCTCCGTCTCGTTCTTGCGCGACGCGGCGGACATGCGGATCGTCGTGCCGGTCAGGAGGATCGCGACGACGACCATCACGACGGCAAGCACCACGGTGACGACGGTCGCGCGGTTGAGCACGGCGAAGACGGGGTCGAAGATCTGCTTCTGGTCGACGACCTCCTCCACGCCGGTCTTGCCGTTGAGCACTTCGGCGACCATCTTGTACTTGGTCGGATCCTTGAGCTTCAGCTGCAGCGAGTCCTGCATGTCGGCGGCGGTGAGCGTGCGGCCCTGGTATTCGCCGTTCGGGTACTGCTTGAGGAACGTGTTCTTGAAGAAGTCCTCACGGCTCACGTAGGAGATCTTCGAGACGTTGTCGCGCAGCTCCTGGTGGATGAAGTCCTCCAGTTCGACGATCTCCTGCTGCGTGGGGGCCTTGCCGGTCGCGCAGCTGGCCGCCTGGCTGGTCCCGTCCGGGCAGAGCCACACGATCACCTCGACCTTGTCGTACCATTCGCCCTTCGCGCGCGTCACCTGCGCCTGCATGAGCGCGGACGCGCCGATGAACACGAAGGAGATGAAGGTGACGAGCATGACCGAGACGATCATCGGCACGTTGCGCTTGAGGCTCGTCCAGGTCTCGGAAAGGATGAATCGCGCCCTCATCGGGTCTCCTCCTCGTTCGTCTTCTCGTCGTCATCGTTTCGGCCGTCGGCCGCGGTTCCGGCGTCGTCGGTCACGTCACCGGTCGCGTCGTCGCCGTTCTCCGCCGTTGCGTCCGCCGCGGCCTGCGCCGTCGGCGGGACCGGCGGCGCGGGCGGCGTCAGCGGCGCGGATCCGGCGGGCGGCGCCGGCGGTTCGGTCTGTCCGGTCTGTCCGGTCTGTCCGGTCCGGTCCGTCGCCTCCGCCTGTTCTGTCCGCCCGTGCCCGGCCTTCGCGGCGGGCGGCGCGGGCGGCGTCAGCAGGCTGCCGCCGGCCTGCGCCGCGGCCGCCTTGGGTTTGAACTTCGCGTCCGGATCGTCCGTCACGTCGTCGGTCGCGTCGACGGGCGCGACCACCGCGGTCGCCGCGTCGTCCGCCGGCGCGGCCGCGGCGGCCTGCGCGGCGGGGGCGGGTTTCGCCGCCTCCCGCTCGCGGCGTTCCCGCTCGGCCTCCTCCTCGAGATTCAGTCCCTTGCCCCACGTGAGCGTCGTCTCGACGGGGGCGAACGCCTCGCCGTAACGTCCGGTGCGGCCGGAATGCACGGACTGGGCGAGACGGGCGATGCCCTCGTCGCCGTCCATCGCGCCGGCCGCGAGCGCGCCCGCCTCGATGGCGGCGTGCGCGTCCATGCGTTCGGTCGCGTCCGCGCTGTCCGCACGGAACCGTTCGTCCGCGCCGATGGCGCGATGCGCCTTCGACGTGACTTCCGCGTCCGGGAAGTAGGTGGACGAATCGTATGATCCGTGTTCCTCGTCGCGCACGATGCGGCCGGTATGCAGTTCGACGACGCGTTTGCGCATCGAATTGACGATCTCCTCGTTGTGCGTCGCCATGACGACGGTGGTGCCGGTGCGGTTGATCGCATCGAGCACCTCCATGATGCCGAGCGACGTGGTCGGATCGAGGTTGCCGGTCGGCTCGTCGGCGAGCAGGATCTGCGGATGGTTCACGTAGGCGCGGGCGATGGCCACACGCTGCTGCTCGCCGCCGGACAGCTCGTGCGGGTAGCTGTCCTCCTTGCCGGTGAGGCCGACCGTCTCCAGCACCTTCGGCACCATCGACTTGATGGCGGACCGACGCGTGCCGATCACCTCGAGCGCGAACGCCACGTTCTGCCACACGGTCTTGTTGTTGAGCAGCTTGTAGTCCTGGAACACGAAGCCGATCGAACGACGGTACTGCGGAACCTGACGGTCGGAGATGCGGCGCAGGTCGTTTCCGGCCACGCGGATCTCGCCGTCCGTGGCCTCCTCCTCGCGCAGCAGCAGGCTCAGCAGCGTGGTCTTGCCGGAGCCGGACGCGCCCACGAGGAACACGAAGTCGCCGCGGTCGATGTCGAGGTTGATGTCGTCGAGCGCGGGACGGGTGCCCTTCGGGTAGATCTTGCTGACATGCTCCAATGAGATGAGTGCCATTGATTCGCTTTCCTTGTGAAGCCTGGTAAGCCTTGTACGGCCTGTATGGCCGGTGCGGCCCTGCGGGGCCGGGGCCGGGTTAGGCCTCGGCCTCCTCCTTGGCGGCGCGGCGCTGCTCGTGGCGCCAGCGGATGCCCGCCTGGATGAAGCCGTCGAGGTCGCCGTCGAAGACGGCCTGGGTCTGGCTGGTCTCGTAGCCGGTGCGCAGGTCCTTGACCATCTGGTACGGGTGCAGCACGTAGGAGCGCATCTGGTCGCCCCAGCTGGCCTTGATGTCGCCGGCGAGCTCCTTCTTCTTCTTCGCCTCCTCCTCGTGGCGCAGCACGAGCAGTCGGGACTGGAGCACGGCCATGGCGGCGGCGCGGTTCTGGATCTGCGAGCGCTCGTCCTGCATCGTCACGACGAGACCGGTGGGAAGGTGGGTGATGCGCACGGCCGAGTAGGTCGTGTTCACGCCCTGGCCGCCGGGGCCGGAGGAGCAGTACGTGTCGACGCGAATGTCGGTGTCCGGGATGTCGATGTGGTCGGTCGCCTCGACGAGCGGCACCACCTCGACGGCGGCGAAGCTGGTCTGACGGCGGCCCTGGTTGTCGAACGGAGAGATGCGCACGAGGCGGTGCGTGCCGCCCTCGACGCTCAGACGGCCGTACGCGTACGGCGCGTCCACCTGGAAGGTCGCGGACTTGATGCCCGCCTCCTCGGCGTACGAGGTGTCCATCACCTTCGCCTTGAAGCCCATGCGCTCGCAGTAGCGCAGGTACATGCGCAGCAGCATCTGCGCGAAGTCGGCCGCGTCCACGCCGCCCGCGCCGGAGCGGATCGTCACCACGGCGGAACGCTCGTCGTATTCGCCGTCGAGCAGGGTCTGGATCTCCATCGCGGCGAGGTCGTCGGCGATCGAGCCGAGCTCGGTCTTCGCCTCGTCGAGCGACTCCTGGTCCTCCTCCTCGCGGCCGAGCTCGACGAGCGTCTCGACGTCGTCGATGCGCGAGGCCGCGGAGGTGAGGCGCTTCAGCTGCGATTCGGCGGCGGAGAGCTTGCTCGTCACCTTCTGCGCGTTCTCGGGATCGTCCCACAGACCGGGGGCGGCCGCCTGCTGCTCGAGCTCAGCGATGTCCGCCTTCATGCGGTCCACGTCCAGCGCCTTGGCGATGGAGTCGTACTTGGCGCGCACGTCGGCGATCGCCTGGGAATAGTCAAATTCAGCCATCGTTGTCTACCTTATGTTTCGTACCTTTGAAAAACCTTGGGGTGCCGCCCGTCCTCGGGCCTCGTGCTCCCCTCCCCCGTCCGTCGGATGCGCGACGCGCCTTTCGCCGCATGCCCCGCGGCCGCGAACCTGCCGAGGGTGTGCGAGGCTGGACGTCACGCGGGGAACACGCGTGACGGGACGTCAAAGACCGGCGTAGATGGCGGGAACCACCAAGGAGATCAGCATGGCGGCGGCTATGACGATGCACACCGCGCGCACCATGGTGCGGCGGCGACGCTCGCGATCGCCGCGTTCATCCTGCCGATAGTCATTCACGGTGCGCGATTGTACCCCATCGCTTGGTCAACGGCCCGGCGCTCTCGGCCGCGGGCGTAACGGGATGCGGCGCGCGCGTGAAACACCCCGTGGAACATCACGTGGGCACGGCACGCGCCCGACGAGCGCGCAGGCTAAGGTGGACATGGAAGCAACCTGTATCCCGATGTATGTAAGGAGCATTGCAGATGACTGATGAACGCACCGCGTACGGCTGGGGCCTGGCGAGCATCGACGCCGCCGGCAACACCCTGGACGTGTGGTATCCGAGCCTCGCGCTCGGCGCCGCCCCCGCCGAGGCGGACCGTCCGAACCATGATTTCGGCGTGCTCGCCCACGACGAGGCCGACGCGCGCGGCGTGCGCCGCGTGCCGGTGTTCACCGTGAGCGACCTGGACGCCCCGATCGCCAACGCCGAGGACGCCTACCTGAAGCTGCACCTGCTGAGCATGCGCCTCGCCAAGCCGAACACGCTCAACCTGGACGGCATCTTCGGCGCGCTCAACAACGTCGTGTGGACCAACTACGGCCCGTTCGCCGTCGAGGACTTCAACGCCCGCAAGGCCGACGTCGAGGCCGCCGCCACCGCGGCCGCCCAGTCGTTCGCCGCGAACGCCGGTCTGCCGGCCGCCGCCCCGGCCGCCTCGGTCAACGTGCTGGGCGTCGACAAGTTCCCGCGCATGATCGACTACGTCGTGCCGTCCGGCGTGCGCATCGGCGACGCCGACCGCGTGCGCCTGGGCGCCCACCTGTCCGAGGGCACCACCGTCATGCACGCCGGCTTCGTGAACTTCAACGCCGGCACGCTCGGCGTCTCGATGGTCGAGGGACGCGTCTCGCAGGGCGTGGTCGTCGGAAACGGCTCCGACATCGGCGGCGGTGCCTCGATCATGGGCACCCTGTCCGGCGGCGGCAAGCTGCGCAATTCGATCGGCGAACACTCGCTGCTCGGCGCGAACGCGGGCATCGGCATCTCCCTGGGTGACAACTGCGTCGTCGAGGCGGGCCTGTACGTGACCGCCGGCACCAAAGTCACCATCTGGGACAAGGCGAAGGCCGCCGCCGGCGAACCGCTTGAGGTCGTCAAGGGCGCGGACCTGTCCGGCAAGGACAACATCCTGTTCATCCGCAACTCGGTGAACGGCCGCATCGAAGCCCGCTACCGCAAGACCGGCATCGAACTCAACGCCAAACTCCACAAGAACTGACGCCTTGCTCGGCCCCCTCTGACGGGCTGAGCCGTGAAGCGGAGAGCCCGGTGGGCTCTCCGTAGGCGAAGGCGAGCGACAGCGAGCTTATGTGAGGTCAGCCGAAGGCTGTCCTTGATTGCGGTCGGGCTGTCCGCGTCAGCGGACTGGGGGAGAGACAGCGGCCGCAGGCCGCGAGGAAAGGAATCGGCCTTCGGCCGATGCAATGTTCCCGCGGCCTGCGGCCGCTCCTCTTCTCTCCCTCCGTCATCGCTTCGCGATGACACCTCCCTCGCAGAGGGAGGCAATACCGCCGACCTCACATCGGCTCGCCTGCCGGCTCGTACATCGCCTACAAACGCCTCCGGCGTTTGCTTCACGACGATGTCCCGTCAGAGGGAGGCAAACCGCGTCGCCTACCGCTCTTCCAGCGGAATGTAATCACGCTTGACGGCGCCGGTGTACACCTGGCGCGGGCGGCCGATCTTGGTGGCCGGGTCGGCGAGCATCTCGCGGTACTGGGCGATCCATCCGGGGATGCGGCCCAGCGCGAACAGCGTGGTGAACATGGCCGGGTCGAATCCGATCGCCCGGTAGATCAGTCCCGTGTAGAAGTCGACGTTCGGGTAGAGGTGGCGCGAGACGAAGTAGTCGTCGTGCAGCGCGATGTCCTCGAGCTCGGTGGCCACGTCGAACAGGGCGCGTTCGTCGGCCGGCAGCTTCGACGTGTCCTCGCGGTCCATGATCTTCTCGAGATACGTCTTGGCGATGGCCGCACGCGGATCGTACGACTTGTAGACGCGGTGGCCGAGTCCGGAGATGCGGTGGCCGTCGCGCTTGGCGTCCTCGACGAACTCGCGCACCGACTTACCGGAATCGCGGATCGCCTTCAACTGACGCAGGACGGCCTCGTTCGCGCCGCCGTGCAACGGTCCGGACAGCGCGTTGACGCCGGCCGCGACCGCCGAATACAGGTTGGCGTGCGCGCTGCCGGCGATGCGCACGACCGACGTGGAGCAGTTCTGCTCGTGGTCGGCGTGGATGATGAGCAGGCGGCCGAGCGCGTGCACGTACAGCGGGTCGGATTCGAACGGCTCGTACGGCACGGCGAAGCACATGCGCAGGAAGTCGTCCACGTAGCCGCGCGCGTAGTCCGGGTACAGCATCGGCTCGTCACGGCGGCGGCGGAAGATGTACGACACGATGGTGCGCACCTTCGCCATGATGATGATCGCCGACTCGTCGAGCTGGTCGGAGTCGGTGATGTCGGTCGTGTCCGGGTAGAACGTGGCGAGCGCGTTGATCGCGGAGGCGAGCACGCTCATCGGATGCGCGGTGCGCGGGAACGAGCCCATGAACGTGCGGAAGTCCTCCCCCACCATCGTGCGATGGTTGATCGCGGAGACGAACTTCTCGTACTGCTCCTTGTTGGGCAGCTCGCCGTGGCGCAGCAGCCACGCGACCTCGAGGAAGTCGGAGTTCTCGCACAGTTGCTCGATCGGGTAGCCGCGGTAGCGCAGAATCGAGTGCTGCCCGTCGATGTACGTGATCTTCGATTCGCATTGCGCGGTGGTGAGGAAGCCGGGGTCGAGCGTCACCCAGCCGTCGTTGCGCAGTTTGGACACGACGATGCCGTCCGGCCCGGCGGTGGCCTCGACGACCGGCAGCGTGTACTTGCTATCGTCGACGTTCAGCTGTGCTGTTGCCATGGGTGACCCTTCCTGTTCGATGTTGCCGGCCACCATAGCCGCCCCATGTTTCCACAAGGCCCCATTGCCCAATACCCGGAACACAAAAGGAATGCACCTGCCGGCGCATACCACTTTCTTTGCCCCCCCCTCAGGGGGAGCTGTCGGCCAAAAGCCGACTGAGGGGGGTACCCCGTCCACAACCAGACGCAGCACCCCCTCAGGCCCGCTCCGCGGACCAGCTCCCCCTAAAGGGGGCGCGTACCGCGGAAGACCCGTATCGCCCTACTCCCTCGTGGTGAGGATCACCGGGCCGTTCTCGGTGATGGCGATGGTGTGCTCGCTGTGGGCGCCGCGGGAGCCGTCCTCGGAGCGCAGGGTCCAGCCGTCCTTCGGGTCCTGGTAGATCTCGTCGGTGCTCTTGAGGAACCACGGCTCGATGGCGATGACGAGGCCCGGACGCAGCTTGTAGCCGTGGCGCGCCTTGCCGTCGTTCGGCACGTGCGGATCGCCGTGCATGATGTGCCCGACGCCGTGGCCGCCGAACTCGAGGTTGATCGGGTAGCCGTATTCGCGCGCGATGTCGCCGATCGTGCTGGACACGTCGCCGAGTCGGTTGCCCGGCTGGGCCGCTTCGATGCCGGCGGCGAGCGCCTCCTCGGTGCACTTGATGAGGCGCAGGTCCTCCGGGTCCTTGTCCTTGCCGACCACGAAGCTGATGGCCGAGTCGCCCACCCAGCCGTCGACGCTGATCGCGAGGTCGAGGGAGACGAGGTCGCCGTCCTTGAGGTTGTAGTCGTAGGGCACGCCGTGGAGCACCGCGTCGTTGACGGAGGTGCAGATGTAGTGGGCGAACGGGCCGGTGCCGAAGTCGGGCGCGTAGTCCACGTAGCAGGATTCGGCGCCCTTGCGGTCGACGATCTTCTTGTGCACGAATTCGTCGATGTCGAGCAGGTTGGTGCCGACCTTCGTGTATTCCTTGAGTTCGCGCAGGATGGAGCCGACGAAGCGGCCGGCGGGCTTCATCTCCTCGATTTCGCGAGGGGTCTTCAGTTCGATCATGAGACTTCCAGAATCTTTCTACCTATGTCCGATGGGCGGAACGCCCTGTCGTCAATGGCTCTCACGATAGTGCGCCGCCTCGTCAATCCACAACCCTTCCCCTTGCGCCCCCTTCAGGGGAGCTGTTCACACCCCTCTCCCTCTGCTCCCCCTTCAGGGGGAGCTGTCGCGCAAAGCGCGACTGAGGGGGTTCACGCGCCTCCCCATTACCCAGCACACGATTTACAATGAAGAAAGACGGGAGCTCATCATGCGGATATACGATTATTATGAGACGGGCGATGGCACGCGCGTCACACATTCCGATGTCCAGCCCGACGGCAGCGTGCTCGTATTCTTCGACAACGGGGACAAGCACGCCGAAATCAAGATTCCGGACGGCACGATTCCAGCCAATACGGGATTCAGTCAGCGGGAGACCAACGGATTTCTCGTCAGCACCGTCCGCGGCATGAAATCAATCATGCGCTATGCACGCGAAGGCGGTATCCAACATGCCTGGGCTGTATAGAATCCGAGGATTCCTTGTCTACTTCTGGGCGAATGAAAGCAACGAGCCGATTCACGTCCACGTCGCCAGAGGCAAGCAGTCGCCATCATCCGCGAAATTCTGGATTCTGCAGGACGGCACGGTACGAATCGCCAAGCAAAGTCCTGATATGACGACGAAGGAGCAGCAGGGAATCATCGAGTTCCTTGAATCGGTCGCTCCGGAAATCATCGTGGCTTGGCAGGAGATGTTCGGATATGTCCGATTCCATGACTGAATTGCGAAATATCGGCGACTATCGCGGCTATACACTGCTGTTCAATCCATGCAACCGCAGAATCATCGCCGAAAGGAAAACGGACCTCGCCACAGTGTTGTTCGACTGCGAACCATTTGCCTTGGTCCATCAATGGGGGTGCTCCGCCGATGACGTCCGGGCGTTGACGGACCATCTGGAAACAATCGCCCACAAGCAACTCGCGATCGCGTAGTCTTGGCCGTACAAAGCATGGCCAAGACTACGGGAGTCATCGAACTATCACCTCACCGCTTCGGGAGGCGGCCGAAGGTGAAGGCACGCACCAGGGCGGAGACGCCCATGACCACCAAGGCGCAGCCGGCGAAGACGACGAGCCAGACGGTGGAGCTCACCGGGGACATGAGCACGACGAAGCCGGCGATGATGGAGACGATCGCGTAGAGCACGGCCCATCCGGAGCTGGGGAGCCTCCACGATTCGACGAGCGCCATGAAGCCTTCGAGCATCCAGCCGATGCCGACGGTCATCGTGGCGAGCAGGGCGAGCGCCTGCCCGGAGACGGCCGCGTTCTTGAGCATGAGCAGGCCGCCGATGGTGAGCAGCACGCCGACGAGGATGTCGAGCACGCGCCATCCGCTCGGCAGTCCGAGTTCGACGATGGCGACGACGACGCGCACGAGTCCGGAGACCACGAGGTAGACGCCGAGCAGGACGGCCGCGACTTTCAGCGTGATGCCGGGCCAGAGCAGCAGGGCCGCGCCGAGCACGATGGCGGCCACGCCGATCACGCCGTAGAATCCGCGCACCCAGTTCTTCGCGTGCTGCGGCAGCATGGTTTCGATGAGTTTGAACGGATCGACCGGCCGCCCGTTCCAGCCGCCAGCCGAGCCTGTGCCGCCGGCGGGCCCACCCTGCCCCGCGTAGGGATTGTTCGACTGGTCCGCATACGGATTGGCGTACGGGTCGCCGCCCTGTCCCGCGCGCGGCGCGCCGTAGGGGCCGTCGCCCGCGTTCACATTCGCGTTCGGATCCGGATTCCGGTTGTCGTTCGTCATGATGACCTCCTTGCGATGACGCTGACTTCATGCTAGACAATCTGTCTAATTCCCACCACCATCACAATTGGTCATGTTGTCCAATAAAACGCCACGACGCCACCGGCCGTTCACCCGACCACTGTCCAATGTTCGGATTGGACGCTAGACTGGTGGATTAGTGAGCGCCGCGCACGCTGTGCCGACCACCGCGTGGCGCCTCGAATATTTAAGGAGCAATATGGCGAATCATCGCAAGAAGACGCCCACCCTGAAGTCCCTGAGCAAGCGCCAGTGGACGCGTATCGCGGCCATCGTCGCGGCGGTGGGCATGCTTGCGGGTGCCGGCGTCGTGTCCAGGAACTTCTACCAGCAGGCGAACAAGCCCGCCGCCGTCACCGAATTCTCCGCCACGGACAACAACGCGCTCGGCGTGTCCCGTGGAGGCGCACGTGGCGACCTCAACGGCAACACGTCCTATGTGACCGTCAAGATCAACGGCAAGTCGCGCACCGTCCTCGGCGACGATTTCACCGACGTGAAGTCCGTGCTCGAAGCTGGCGACATCGTGCTCGACCCGGATGACACGGTCTCCCCCTCGCTGAACACGAAGGTCACCGAATCCACCGTCATCACCATCGAACGCGCGGGCGCCACGCTGGAGACCAGCGACAGCGACATTGCGTTCAACACGGTGAAGAAGGAGACCGACGCGCTGCCGAAGGGCCAGGAGAAGGTCCAGCAGGAAGGCAAGGTCGGCACGATGGAGACCACAAGCCTCGTCACCCGCGCGGGCGGCAAGATCGTCTCCTCGAACGTGTTCGCCTCCTATGTGAAGGAGGCCCCGACCGACAAGATCGTGCTCGTCGGCACCGGCTCCACCAGCACCGGCTCCTCGTCGAGCTCCGGCGATTCCTCCTCCAACTCGCTCGGCACCACCGTGCCCGCTTCGGAGATGCAGACTTGGGCGCATGACTGGCTGCTGTCGAACGGCTACACCGAGGCCGACTTCACGGCCGCCGTGTACATCATCAACCACGAGTCCGGCTGGAACCCGCACGCCACGAACGCCTCCTCCGGCGCGTACGGCCTGCCGCAGGCCCTGCCCGGCTCGAAGATGGCCTCCGCCGGCTCCGACTGGGCCGACAACTACCAGACCCAGTTCAAGTGGTTCGTGAGCTACTGCAACGGCCGCTACGGCGGCATCACCGGCGCCTACACCTACTGGCAGTCCCACCACAGCTACTGATCGCGCAAGCGCCTTGGCCCCCTCTGACGAGGGGGCCTATTACGTTACGCCTTCTTCCACCCGAGCGCACGCGCCACGCGTCCTGCGCGCCAGCGCAGCGCCTTCCAGCAGTGCCGTAGCGGCCACAGGGCCAGCCACGTGCGCCAATACACGCCATACCAGCGCGACTCGCGAGCTCCATCGCACACCACGTGCCATGCGCCCCTGTAGAACTCCTCCAGCCGCCCGAGCACCTGCTCGTCGCGCACGTGTTCGGTGGTGATGCAGTTGTCGCCGCGAATCGCGTACCAGCCGTCGTGCACGCCGACCACGCGGTGCAGCACGTACCGTCCGCCCGCCCGGTAGAGCGGCACGTCGCCGACGCGCAGCCGCTCACCGGCCGCCAAGGGCCGCACGACGATGGTGTCGCGCCGGTTGCGCAGCATCGGCAGCATGCTCACGCCCACCGTGGTACTCACGAACACGCCCTCGCGCCGCAGTACACCCTCGATGTCCGTATCGACGGCCACGCCCGCCATATCCGTCATCCGCATCACTCGTCGAGGAAGCCGTTGGCGCGCATCTGGTCGACGAACGCATTCACGTCGGCGGTGGCGGTCTCGCGGTCAATTGCGTATTCGCCCGTCACCTTGTCGACGATGCCGGCGACGTCGAGTCCGTCCGCGAGCCCCTGCCAGACGGTCTTGCCGGTCCCGTTCACGCGAATCATGCCCTGGAACGTCTTCGAGGCCTCCCCCGTCGCGATGATGACGGTCTGTCCGGCCACGTCACGCATGACGAATCCTTGTTTGATGCGCATATGATTTGTTCCTTTCGACGCCTGACACCCGTAGTGCAACGCCCTCATTATACGAAAAATCCCCCGCCCCGTGAGGAGCGGAGGATTCTCAATGATTGCGGCGGGCCGCAGCCCGTCCATCTACCCGATTCAGCGGGCGTTGCCCTTGCGCACGGCGAACAGGGCGACGCCGGCGGCGACCATCAGGCCGAGGGCGATGACGTACGGCATGACGACGGTGCCGGTCTGGGCGGTGGTGCGACGGGAGGAGCCGGCGGTACCGGAGACGGCGACGTTCTCGTTGGAGCCGGTGGTGCAGGTGTTCGCGAAGGACACGGTCTTGGTCTGGAGCGTCACATCATCGCCGTCCTGGGCATCCTTGAAGCCGAGCACGGAAATCTTGGCGTCCTTGCAGTTCAGCGTGGCGACCTTGTAGGTCTTGACGAAGTTGGAGCCGTCCTTGGAGAACGTGGACGTGACCTGCTCCCACGGCGTGTGCACGTAGGCGGCGGCGGTCACGGAGGAAATCTGCGTATCGTCGTAGGCGATGGCGACGTACGGGTACTCCTCGGCGGTGGCCTCGTCGATGGCCACGGTGATGGTGGCGACGCCTTCGGAGGTGCCCGGGGTGATGGTCGCGGAGTAGTCGGCGGCCATGGCGGTCGGTGCGAGGGCGAACACGGAGAGCAGCATTGCGGCGAACGCCGCGACGATGGCGGTAATCTTCTTCATCTCTGTTTTCCTTCCAGTGCGCAAATCCCCTTTGCGCATTACATCTTCAAGTCTTCTGTTATCGGATGGGAGATCGTCTCGTTCCTTCTCCCACTGGTTGCCACCCTAGCACGCGGGTTGACAAAACGGTATGGGTTCAGGTTAACAACCGGGTAACATGATGGAAGCGAGCCCCGCAGGCGCGTCAGCACAACGTCTGCACAGGGTTTCCGAATAATGAGATTTTTGATACCGGTTTCAGCCGATGCCGAAACGGAGACCGGAACCACCGATAATTCGGCAAGGAGCATCGATGTCCGACGAAACGAAATCCTCCGCGAATGCGACAAGCCCTACAGGCACCACGACACCCCAGACATCCAGCATCATCGACCTCGAGGCCATCGACGAAAGCGTGCCGCTGACGGCCGTCGAAGCCCCGAAGGAGCACCACCACGGCAAGCGCATGAGCAAGGAGCATATCCAGCGGATCAAGCGCCGTCACCGTCGCGAACGGTTCCTGTTCCGTCTGGACATGATCCTGCTCATCATCGTCTGCCTCGGCGGCGCGGGCACGCTCCTCGCCCTGCAGGCGCTCCAGTAAGCGGCCCCGCGCCGGCAGACGCCGCTACTTCACCAGCGGCGTCTGCCGCACCACGGTCTGGCCCGGAACCGACCCCGGCGCGGTGACCACGGTCGCCGTGATCGTGGTGCTCTCCCCCGGCGCGAGGCTCACCTGCTTGCCGATCACGGTGAGCCCGTCGTGCAGCGCGTAGACGTCGCCCTTGGCCTTGTCGGAACCGGCCGCATAGGACGGGATGCCGCCGCCGGCCGGCGCGTACAGGTAGGTGATGAACTGGATGTGCCCCTTCTCGGCGCCATTCTCCAGCGAGCCGATCACGTAGGAGGGCAGCGAATCCACCTGCGAGGCGTCGAGCGTGTTGGTCATCGTGATTGTGATCTCATGCTCCTCGCTGCCGTCCTCGTAGGTCTTCACGAGCTTGTCCTTCACGTCGCGGCGGAGATACCAGTCCATCTTCGAGGCCATCGCGTCGTTGTAGTACACGCCGATCACCTGTTTCGGCGCCGCGCCCTCGATGCCGAGGTACGAACCGGAGTCCTTGGTGACGAGCGTGCCGCCCACCGTGGTCCCGGCGAGCAGCTTCTGTTCGTCCTTGTCCGCGCTCCACACGTACAGATGCCCGTCGCTCGCCGCCGTGACGGCCTGCTTGGCGAGGGCGAGGGCGTTCGTACCGGACGAGTGCATCACCTTGTCGAACGCGGCCTTGGCGGCGTCGGAGAAGAACACGTCCTGGTCGGCGTTGTCGGGCAGGTCACGGTAGACGTCATTCAGAAGGGTGGACACGGTGTGCGTCCCGTCAAGCGTGGCCTTGTAGTCGCCATGCGAGACCTCCACCGAGCCGGTGACGGAGAGCAGCTTCTGCAGGAGCACCGGGTCTACGGCGATGACGCCGTCCACCTGGTCGCCGTACTTGTCCGTCCACATGGCGGCCGAGAGTTCGCCCACGCGCGCGAAGTCGGGGGTGAAGTTCACGTCCTGCATGAATTCGCCGAGACGGTCGCCGTAGATCTTCTTCTCGTCGTCGGTGAGGCTCGCGATCGGGTCGTCACGCGAATCGAATTCGGAGGCGGGCACGAAGTCATGCATCGTGATGGTGCCGTCATGCACGGTCACGAGGCCCAACGAGCCTGCGATGCCGCCGGTGGCGCGGATCTCCGCGTTGTTCTGGGCGAGAATCAGATAGTTGTGCGAGCCGCCATCGCCGGAACCGGAGCCGGAGCCCAGCATGCCGGACAGGACCTGCGCGCCGCGAGCCAGGGAATCACTGATCTTCGCGAACGAGAGGAACGACTCGCGCGCCGGGTCCAGCTGGCGCTGCAGCGCGCCTAGCGTCACGCCGTCGATGGACTGGAGCTCGCTGTTCGCTTTGAGCATGTAGCCGTTCGCCTTGGCGAGCTTCGGCGCGGCCGTGCCGAGTCCGGGCACGCTGATCTTGCCGTCGGCCACGCTGATCGTGTCCGGGTTCATGTCGTCCGCCGCATCGGCGAGGAGCGGCAGCGCGTCGTCGGCGACGGTGTGCAGCGCGTCCACGGTGGAGCGGATGGCCTGGACGTCGCCGCCGTACCGCGGCAGGTGTGCCATCATCGCCCAGATCGGGTTCGACGTGTGCGCGTAGGCGGCGTCCACGTGCCGTTGCAGTCCGTCGACGGCGCCGTCGAGCTTCGACGCAGCGCCGTCCTCGGCGATGTTCAGGCCGCGCACGTCGGACACGCTGGCGGCGGCCGACTTCACTTCCTTGGCGACGATGGCCGCGGAGACGGCGAAATACGCGCCGACGAGAATGATCGCGGACAGCACCACCGCCACGACGACGAGCAGTGTGTCACGCAGGATGCGCTTCTCGCGGTGCTTCAGATAGCGGGGATTATGGTGTTCGGCGTCGCGCGCCTCATCGTCGCGCCCATGCTCCGGGTCGATGCTCAGTTCGTCGATTTCAGTCACAACGCCACTGTATCGTGAGGCTCACCCGTGGCGGGTACGTACTCATTGCCACGGCATTGTCCCGACTACGCTCCTACGATGGATTCCATGCGTATTCTGTTCGTCTGCACCGGCAATGTCTCGCGTTCGGCGATGGCCGAACTGCTCGCGCCGCATTTCCTCACCGACCCTTCGCTCGAGTTCGCATCGGCCGGCACGCGTGGTCTGCACGATCACGTGTTGTCGCGTGACGCGGCCGACCTGATGCGTCGCGACCATATCGACGAGGATCGAATCGCCGCGTTCCGTTCCCGCCGCATCTCGCCGCAGATCGCGGGTGCTGCCGACCTGATCCTGTGCTTCGAGGAGCGCCAACGCGGCGACATCGCGCTGGAGGCGCCGGTGAAGGCGCGCCGCACGTTCCTGATCACCGATTTCGCGAACCTGTGCGAGGCGGCCCGGAAAGAGGGCTGGATCGAGGGCGACACGTTCGAGGAGCGCGTCGATTCAGTGGTCTCCAACGCGGGCCTGCTGCGCCCGCAGCTGCCGAAGGCCGGCGATGTCGCCGATCCGCAGGGGCAGGGCCTTGCGGCGTTCGTGGAGGCGCACAACATGATCGTGCGCCTGTTGAAGCGTATCGCCGCCGCGTTGGACTGATATCATCCGGCCATCTCACGCGGCCGTGCGATTCAAATATCAATATGACTGAGGGGTTGGAATCCTGATTTGGATTCCAACCCCTCAGTCGTTATCAGCCTTTATCGGCTCGAACCGCTCACTTGCGCTTCGGCTGGCGCGCCTGCCTGTCGTGGCCCTGCTTGTCGGCCGAGGCGGCGGGCTTGGCTTCCGGCTGCTGGTCGGCGAGCGGCTCGGACAGCGGCTGCACGAGAATCGGCTTGGATTCGGCCGATTCCTTCTTGCCCTTCCTGTGCTTCCGGCCCTTCTTCCCGTCGTCGCCGTAGCCGTAGCCGTACTGGCCGTAGCGGTAGTAGGAGCCGTAGTAGTAGTACGTGCCGTAGCCGCCGTTCTTCTTGCGGTCGGCGAGGTTGAAGACGAAGCCGAGGATCGGCACGTCGAGCTCGCCGAGCTCGGTGATGGTGCCTCGCAGGGCGCGCTTGACGGCGACGCCCTTGCCGGAGACGAGCACGACGCCGTTGCCCTGCTGGCCGAACACGGCGGCGTCGTTGGCGACGCTCATCGGCGAGGTGTCGATGATCACGTAATCGTACTGCTGCACGGCCTGCTTGATGAGGTTGTGCATGATGACGGAGTTGAGCAGCACGGAGGCGTTCTGGATACGCGGGCCGGCGGGCAGGACGTGCAGGTTCGGCTTCCAGTAGCGCTGCACCACGTCCTTGACGGTCGCCTGGTTGGAGAGCACGTGCGCAAGGCCCACGTTGCCTTCGAGGCCGAGTCGCTTGGCGACGGTCGGACGGCGCAGGTCGGCGTCGATGAGCAGCACGGCGGCTCCGTTCTCGGCGAGCGTGGCGGCGAGGTTGCAGGAGACGGTCGTCTTGCCTTCGGCCGGCATCGACGAGGTGACGACGATGAGGCGGCCTTTGTCGCCATCCTTGGACGTGGTGAACGAGAGGTTGGTGCGGATGCGACGGAATTCCTCGGCGATTGCGCCGTCAGGCTTGGTCACAACGATCGGCTTGGTATCGTCGAGAGAATCATCCTTCGGGATGACGCCGACGATGGTCGCGTTCTGCGCGACGGCCTGAAGATCGGCGATGTCCTGGATGCGGCGGGAGAGCATATCACGCAGTACGGCACCGATAAACGCAAAAATAAGTCCCAATGCCGCACCGGCCGCAAGATTTCGTTTGGTATTCGGGGAACTCGGCGTACCCGGTACACTGGCGCGTTGAACGACCGACAATTTGACGATGGATCGGTCACCGGAGGAATACAATTCGGAAGCGACCACCTCGGACAAAGACTTGGCCACGCCATTAGCCAAGTCAGCGGACTGCTTAGGATCAGCACTGACGACAGACACGTTCAGCATGTAGGTATTCTCCGGATTCTCAGCCGAGACCATGCCCGACAGGCTCCCCGTAGTCAGCGAATCATCATGCTGCGCCTTTACAACTGGTTCCAGTACCGCACTGGTTTTCACCAAGTTCGGATAGCTCTTGAGCTGGTTCGCGATATACGTACCGGCCACGCTCTGCGTACCCACCTGGGTATAGTTGCTGACCGTCGACCCCTCGACCGACTCACTGTCGCTCATCGCGTTATAGCTTGCAAACAACTGTGCGGTCGCGGTATACATTTTTGTCTGTGTGAAGGTGTATCCAGCCATAGCTGCAAACACCACGACGAACATGACGACCGCTGTGAACCAGTGCTTACGAATCACCAAAAGCAAGTCAAGGACGGTCATACCGGAATTCTGAGTCGCATTCCCACGACCGGTAGTATCTTCCGACCCCATACGAGGGTCCGCCCCGGCCACTTTATTCTGTTCGAGGGTATCCGATGTCACGGTCTCTCCTACTTCTCTTCCAGAGGACTGCTCAGACCGCGAATCACGCGGACTGGCATCACATTCATATGGACCTTGCTTGGCAGTATAGCCACAGGCCACAACCGCACCCGTCTAACGCCGCCTCCATACCAACATCAGCTCACGCCACAGGTCAGACGGTTTCCGTAGCGACCTGAACAGACGGGCGAATCTCACGCCAAGCCGTGCAAGCCGGTTGCCGGGCAAATCGGGATAGCGATCCCGTATCCACGCCGCCGGAGGAAACAGTCGATTCCTTATATACCGCCAAGACGTCATCCCAGCCTGATGATTCTCGAAGAACGCCTCCGCCGCATCGGACGAATGATGCTCCATACGCCGGTCGACGAAGCGTTCCACGGATCCATAGGTGCCACTGACGAGAATCTCCTCGAACAAGGCTGTAATCCGTTCATCGGCACGGGAACGCCAATCATGCGGCGACGTGAACAACAGCTCGGACAGACCGCGGACAGCCTGCTCGAAACGGCTTAGTCCGAGCTGCTTCAGTTTATCGAGAACCCGTTCTGATTGAATCATATCGGGAAACTTCGTCAGATACAGATGTTCATCGGCCAGGAACCGGAGTCCGAAGCCACCTGCACGATAATGCTTGGCCATATGATGGACATGGAATATGTACTCCTCCTCGCTGGTCATGCGGAACTCGCAAGGAGGTTTCTCCATTGGTTCTGCAAGACGCCATGGATTCGAGTAATACTCCGTTTCCCGACTCGATACTCGCTCTTCAATCTCGTCCGCCACGGACATCAGCTTCGGATGCAGCTCGAAATGCAGCGGCGCTTTGCCGAAAGACAATTCCCGCCTGCCCACGGTCAATTCCTTGTAACCATGCGCGGCCATGATGGAACGCGACTTTGCATTGGCCTCCTTGCTTCGCTGCCGACGCTCGCTTTCATCGCTGCCACTATTATTCCACTTGCCTTTGCCGTCACGATCGACGAATCCGATAACGAGATCCTGATCGCTCATCGATCGCATGCCCGGCCGGGGATAATATCCGGCGACCAGAATTCCCTTCAATGGCATCCAAGACAATCCCGCCTCACGGAAATCGGCGAGAATCGTCTCCCGCTCCATGTCATAGCTCACCTGCTGGAATAACGTCATATCTGCATCATGCTTCCATTGCGAAGATAACGATGCAGGCATGTCCTTCAATACCCCTTCAGGTAGCGCGGGAAAAATCATCGATTGGATTGAGTGGTTGGCAGCGAGCCTGTATACCTGTTCCCAGGAAATATCTTCGGGCTTGGCATCCCCCTGTTCCGCATGCAGTGCCGCTGCCATAAGATCGATTAGGTAATCTGCGACAAGATTCAGCCGTGGATTCATCTGTTTGCTCTGCCCGCTATGCATTTCCTCTGTACTACTCATCGTCAATACCTATCGTCGTACCATCCGGGTTTTTAAAATGCTATTGTTACAATAGTCGTTGATAATCAAAATATATTCCTATCGCGTCTAAGGAGTTACATCATGGCATCCGTTCTTCAGGGATTCGAGGAAGTCCAGCTGGTCAAGCCGGTCGGCAAGATCACGATGACCGTCACCGCCAACGCGGTGCGCTTCAACAAGGCCACCGCCCAGGTGCTCGGCTTCCCCGCGCACGTCAAGGTGCTCGTCAACGAGAAGACGAAGCAGGTGGCGATCGTCCCCACCACCGCCAAGGCGGACAACGCGGTGAAGTTCAGCAAGCCAGAAGGCAAGCAGACCGCGTCCGTGAACGTGAAGGACAAGGCCCCGCTCGCCGCGGTCTCCGCGTTCTTCGAACTGCCCGAGGCCCCGGAGGGCGAGGTCGCCTACCAGCAGGTCGTCGGCGAGTTCTACCCGAACGACAAGGCCGCCGTCTTCGACGCCGCCAAGGCCGTCGCCGGCACGATGAAGCGCCGCGGCCGCAAAAAGGCCGCCTGATCCTACGCCTTTGCTCCCCCTTCAGGGGGAGCCGTCAGGCGACAGCCTGACTGAGGGGGGTCATCCTGCCGCCCTTTTTTGCTCCCCCTTCAGGGGGGGGAGCTGTCAGGCGACAGCCTGACTGAGGGGGTTTGCCGAAACTCACCCCAGCAAAACATCACGCATATTCCCCACCAGCGAATACTTCGCCGGCCGTACTCCCTCATGGGATATGGCTCCGGCCTTTTCAAGGCCTTCGACCGCTTGGGCGACACGTTTGCGCCCCAGCCCGAGATCCTCACCCAGCCGCGTTCTCGTACTGACATGCGGCGCGACGCCGAATAATTCCTCCTGCACGAGAACGGCCACGACGGCCGCCTCGTCTTCCGACCATCCGTTGTTCTTCCGCGTGGTTTCAAGATTGGCGAGCGCATGCGCGAGACGGCTTCGTTTTTCGGACAGATCGTCGATGATGCGCGTCTGCGCATCGGCCACGAATTTCATCATCCGATATGCGAACAGACTCCCGTCCATGCAGTTCAACGGATGCTGCGCGTCCTCGAACGCCTTGTAGTAGCGGTCCTTCCCGTCGGAGATGACCGGGCTGAGACTGATCGCGGTGGGCACGCTCAGATGCTGTCGCAGTTGAAGCGCGAACAGGAACCTGCCGGTACGCCCGTTGCCGTCGTAGAACGGATGGATGTATTCGAACGCGAAATGGCACATCGCTGATCGAATCAACGGAGGCACGTCACGGTTGCGGGTAAGCGTAAGCCATTGGGTGAGCAGTACCTTGATCTCGGATTCCGGGGTGACGCCCGTATGGATGCGTCTTCCGGTCGCCTGATCATCGATGTAGACCGGTCCTTCGCGGAACAGTTCACCATCCGGCTTGTCCTCGTCATCAAGCTCGCCTGCGGTGACTCTGTCATAGATGTCCCGGATATCCTGAAGGGTTCCGGGCATGGCGTAGCGTTCAGGATCGTCGTCGCTCAGTGCGAGGAATAGTTTCGCGAATTCAGTGAACCGTTTGTGGGGTTCGTCCCCGGCCGCGGCTTCCAGTGCCTCACTGATCTCCCTGCGCGTGGAACGCACGCCTTCGATGCTGTTGGTGCTCTGCATCTCGGCGCCGATAAGGTCGAACAGGTAGGCGCGGCGCGCGATGGGCGGCAGCATATTCCATAATGCCGCCACATCGTTTTCACGTTCGCGGACGTCATCGGCGATGGTGGCGAGTTCACGGAAGTTCATGACGAACAGTTCATGCCCACGCAGCGTGATTCCCGAACGGAACGTGCTCCACCCTTCGAGACGCCGCAGGTACTCCTGCTCGGCAAGGTCATCGGGACGTTCTCCCGACCGGCTCATGTGCACCGTCTGCCGAATGCTCTTGTATTCCATGCTATTGTTCCAATCCGCCGAAAAGAACATTTATACAGACAGTAAACCATGTGCTATTGTCCCAAAACCGCGTTTTGGGACAATAGCACTCCGGAATCCGCGTCGGAAACACCGTCTATTGTCCCAACGGGACATTACGGATGAGTCGGGTTCTCTTCTCCATCGTCTTGCAGATCGCGTCGATGACGGCTGGCGATAGTCTCGCGTTCGTGACGAGCTGGTCACGGATGAGGTCCGGCACCGTGCCTAGCGCGCTCAAATCGTATCTATCCCAATTGCGAATCGATTCCAGTTGCCGGTATGCGTTGGGCTTGTCACCCCAATCGTCGATCCAGAATGGTTTCGCGACGTAGTCGTCGTTCGTCATCGCCTCCGGTTCCATGCCGTTCCAGAGGCTGTCGCCGCTGTCGAAGATGGGAGCCGGCCGTATCGCAAACGTCTCGACGTCGCGGATGAGGCCGAAATTGTTGTAGTGCCGATCGGTGTTGCGCAACAGAAAATCGAGAAACAGGAAGTCATCGGTGGCGTGTTCTTCGATCTCACGCGATATCCCGAGTCGTTCGCATGCGTCGAGCCAGATGGTCTTCCGTTCGTCGTTGCGTCCTTCGCGGAAGATACTCCTGATCTGTCCGCCGGCGATCAGCTCCTCACTGTCGGAGAGCATTTCGTCGCAGACTGACACGCGTCTGCCTTCCGCGCGTCCGACACGATATTCGATGTGGTCGATGCCCAACAGCGACGACACCTCGTATGCGATGCGCTCGTTGTCCGGCTCCTGCCCGGTACGCCCAGCCTTGACCAGCTGCCTAACACCGCCGTCGCCGATGATCCATCGTTTCGGCAGGTCGCCGGCGCTGGTGATGTCCGGCGTGTTCACGTCGCCGATGCGCGACGAATGACCAAGGAACAGGGCTTTGCCGAGCTGTTCGTCGAAATCGTTGTGGAAGAAGTTCACGTCCGACCATGCGAGATCGTCGCGTCCGGCGGGACGTACCCAGTATTGGTCGGACAGGCTCAGTCCCATCGAACGGTCCAGCATGTCACCCGTGGGCTCGATGCCGCCGACGGCCAGCAGGGAGCGAAGACCGTCACGCGTCACGGGAATGCCGCGCCCGCGCCACCACGAGGTAATCGATTCACCGTCCGGTTCCGGCTTGCCGTCGACGTACATGCCCAAGGGAATACGCCGTTCGTCGAACACCTTCACCGCGCGCAACGCGTAGCCGCCGGTCTCGAAATACTCGTATTCCAGGACCGGATGGTCGCGGCACATCAGCACCCGATACCTGTCCGCCATGTCGCGCCTCCATTCATCACAAATATGGTCTTATCCTAACGAAATGATATGGGAGTCCATCCGGAGTACCGCCGCTTCATTGCGCTGCAGGCCTCCTGGCCTCGAATAGATACTATGCAACGCACATGCAGAGACGCTCGTATTTCATAAATTTCCGCTATTTATGCGTCAACGTCTTCTCCACAGCGCACGCATCTCATCCCACATATGCCGTGGGTGCATGCGTATGCCGGCCAAGGCCCTGTAGAACAACAAAGCGAACCGTGTAAGACGGTTGCGTGACCATCGGGGATAATATGTCTCAACCCAATCCCGTGGCGGGAACATCCTTTCCCACGCATAGCGCCATACCGACCGCTTTCTTGATGAATCTGCCGTAAGCATCAAGGGACCTTCACCGGTCCGTGAATCATCATTCACCAGTCTTCTTGCCACCGCATGCTCCAATGAACCATAGGTTCCACCTGACAGCACATCGTCCAACAACGATGCCAGCCCATCGTCAAGCCGGCAGCGCCAATCCTCCGGATGGTCGATCAACGTCAACGACAATTCACGTACCGCCTGTTCGAAATGGTCCAGACGCAACATCTCCAAGAGGTTTCGCACTGATTCCGACTGAACGATTTCAGGGTATTTCATGCAATACAGGTATTCGTCCGCAAGAAACCTCAGACCGAACCCAGAGGCACGGTAGTGCTTCGACATGTGATCAATATGGAATACGTATTCATCCTCGTAGCTGAAACGGAACTCACCGGGAATTCCGTCGACCGGTGATGCGAGACCCCAAGGATTAGCATAGTATTCCATTTCCGTCGTGTAGGCGCGTCTGTTCGACACTTCGGCGGCGGATACGAGTGATTTATGGAATTCAAAGTGTAACGGGGCTTTCGCGAAGGAATGTTCCCTCCCCACGTCACGCAATTCCTCATAACCATGATTCTTCATAATCGCATTCTGCACATCGCTTGCCCGGCGCGACCATAGCCGTTGCTCCTGAGCCGTTCCCCCCCTCGCCCTGTATCGTCCGCAATTGTCTTTTTCGACAAAGGCGACCAACAAATCTTGGTCGCCCATGGAGCGCATGCCGGGGTGCGGATAGTACGTGGCGACGATGATGCCTTTAAGCGCCATCCACGATAGACCAGCTTCGGCTAAATCGGCGATAATCATCTCACGATCAATGTCATAGCTCACCTGCTGGAACAACGTCATGTCGGCATCCCGCCGCCAATGCGAGAGAATCTCCGACGGCATGCTGTTCAAATCATCAGATGAAAGTGCGGCAAATGTCAATGCCTGAATCGCATGAACCGACACCACACGATAGACATCACCCCATGTGACGTCCTCCGGCTTGTTCGGCGCTTTGCGCCCTCGTAACGCCGCCGACATCAGGGAGACGACATGGTCGACGACCCCCTCAGGCCAACTCCGCATATTCGATGTTGACGTTTCGCTCATCTCCTCAGTCTATCGTCCAACGACGGACGAGGGCCACCAAGAAACCCCACGCTGTTGTCTCCTTCCCCTCTACTGGAACTTCGGACTCCCAGCTACTCGCCCATCATGAATCCAAGGTGGGCTTTCCTTAACACAACGGAAAGCGCATCGGACACCACGAATGCCCCGAAGAATACCAGAATGGTGAACAGCAAAGGATTGACCGGGCGGTGTTCGAACAGTTTGAAAGCCAAGTATATGATTTCAACATGAATGAAAAAGATGCCGTATGCGTTCTTCCTAATGTTTCGCAACAACCATGAATCAAACACCACGGCATGCGATTGGATGCACCATGCCAAAGCCATCATGGCTGCAATCCCGCCAAAGGCACCAGTGAGCATAAACACATTCAAAGCAATGACTCGATAATGCATCACATAAGACCCGCTCAGAATAACAAAACCGACCATTCCCATCCAAAATATAAGTCTTTTATCAAAAAGATAATTTGATAGATAATGGTTAACATATACGCCTGCCATGAAAAAGATAAAGTATTTGCATATATTGGCAAGCTGCAGCGTATATCCGACATAAGGCGAAACGAAGAACAGTAAAACCCCTATAATCAATATAGACGTCGATATCATGCCGTCATAATGCAAGATAACAGGTCTGATGACCATTACAATCACAAACAGCATGAACAATGTGAAGATGAACCATAGATGACGTCCATCCTGAGCCAAGATAATTGATTTCAAAACGTAATGAAGGTAAGAGGAATAAGCAAATCCAAGCCCTACCATGAGAGGGCTGACAACCAGCAGCCCCCACAGATAATACGGTATGAGCAGTCGTTTTGCCTTGTTGACCAGAAACCGGAAATTATCCTTGTATTTCCCTCGATCGATACAAATCCCATACACGCATCCAGACACGAAGATGAACAACGGCATGTGGAACATATATATGTACTCCGTCAACATCGACAAAGAATGTGACGGCCGCAATGGCACGGTAACCCCCTCTCCCGTATACCATCTGGTCACATGCGCCAAGACAACAAGCACAATGGCCACGGCCTTCCCGGCGTCATAGGCTCTGGACCACCCCTCCGCCAGCGTTTTGTCGAGCTGTCCCTCTTCCACTTCATCCCCCCCAGATGTCGCTTCATCCTACGGTAAGGCTATGCTTACACGCGGACAGCAGACAACGGTTCCATGCAATACGCATTCAGCGGATTCGTGCATCAGGGAACCGTCCTGCACTTTCTTAAAGCTCATTCGTTAGAGGTATAACAATGGCTAAAGCCACAAAAAGACAGCTCGCAATCAATATGATTGCCAATTTGGTCGCGTTCTGCGTCCAATTCGGCGTCAACTTCTTCCTCACCCCTTATATCGTCAAGCAACTTGGCAGCGAAGCGTACGGCTTCGTAACACTATCCTTCAATATCGCTGGTTTTGCCAGCATCATCACGGCGGCATTCGATTCGATGGTTGCGCGTTTCGTTCTCATGGAGGACGCAAAGGGCAATGACGACGTCGCCACCAAGTACTTCAATTCCGCCTTGGTCACCGATACCGTGCTGGCAATCGTGTTGTCCGTACCTTTCGGCGTCATCGTCGTTTTCGCCTCCGATTTCCTAAGCATTCCCACACGTCTGATCGTCGATGTACAGCTGGCCTTCGCCTTCGCGTTCCTGGGTACTCTAATCAATCTCATCTTCGCGTCTTTCGGCTGCACCTATTATGTCAAGAACCGTCTCGATCTTGAAGCGCGACGCAACATTGAGGGCAACATCATCCGTGCCGCTGCCCTTATCGCCCTGTTCGTCCTACTGCCGGCGAAAATCTACTTCATCACAGGAACTGTGTTGATCGTCACGATATACAACTGCGCGGCGAACTTGTATTACAAGCATAAGTTGATGCCGGAGATTCCAATCAATCCGCACAATTTCCGGTTTGCCTCGGTGAAGAAGCTGCTATCGTCCGGAATCTGGAATTCCGTCAACAGCTTGAGCACGACGCTGCTGAACACCCTCGATATTCTCATCACCAATCTATTCCTCGGAGCGGCCTTCAGTGGTATCTACGCGCTCGTCAAGACCGTCCCCAACTTCCTGAACCAGCTCATCGCCATTCTGGTGAAGGTGTTCGTACCGAACATCAACATCCTCTACGCCCAGGGCAAGAAAGACGAACTGCTTCGCGAGGTGTTGTTTTCCGTTCGCGTCATGGGCTTCCTCGTCACCGTGCCTATCGGCTTCCTGATGGTGTTCGGCGGGGTGTTCTATGAAGCGTGGGTACCCACGCAAGACAACCATCTTCTGCAGTCATTGTCGCTCTTGACGCTGTTCCCACTCATCGCATCTGGTATCATCACTGTAATCGTCAATGTCTACATCACCACGAACAAGCTTCGCGTCCCCGCCTTGGTACTTCTCGGTGTCGGCATTATCAACCTCACGCTCGTGGTGACACTCCTCAAATTCACCAATCTGGGCATATGGACGGTCCCCATCGTGGGCATGATCACACAGCTGACCTACTACGTCGGTTTCCAGCCCATCTATGCCGCGCGATGCCTGAATCTCCCGTGGTACACGTTCTACAAGACCATCGGATTGGGAGCTATGTGCACCGTCACCATGGTCGCAGCCTGCCTACTGTATCAGATGGCTGTCGATGTCCACGGCTGGATTGCGATGATCATCGCCGGCATTGTATGCTCAATCATCGCGATGACGATCAACATGCTTATCGTGTTCAACAAAGAGGAACGAAAGTCGTTGTTGTCCAAGCTGCCATTCCTCCACATGAAATCGCAAAAAGCATAGAACATCTACAATCATGTTGAAGGAACTTCATATCGAATCGCTCGGCGTATTGATTCGGGACAAGCTACGCCCTCGTTATCCTTGGATTCTATATCTCGCCATAGCTATGCTCCCCGTGGACGGTACGGTCCTAGGAGGGTATATGCCGTTCTGGACCCCGATTTCACCATGGTTGTTCATGCTGTACGTCGCAGTCAACTGGCAGGAGCTACAGGTCATTGATCGCCGTGGTCTTATCACTGCCGCCGCTCCTGCCATCCTACTGATTATCTCAGTCTACGGATGGGTGACCATCGGGTTCAGACCAGATACGGTCTGGCTGACGGTTACCGGTTTGGCCGGCGCGTCAGCATGTTTGTTGTCCCTGTATATCGGTTTTTCGATGAAAAAAGTCTCCTTCGATAAAGCCTTTAACATCCTGATAGCCGGATATTGCATCTCCTTTGTGATTGGCATAGTGGAATTCATCGCTATACATGGCCGAGTCGAACCGCTTATCGATTTCTTCAAAATGCTGCTCAATAGGCAATACATCACTGAATCCGTCGGCAACAAGTATGGAAGGCCACAATTTCTTTTCGCTGAGCCCTCTTATATAGGTATGCATTTGTTTGGTGTGCTGCTGCCCCTATATTGGCTTACGAGGAAACGACGGGTCATCGCCCTCATTCTGATATATGCATCCGGCTCCATTGTCATGGGTTCCGGGGTGAGGATAGTGCTGGACTGTATGGTTGCGGCGTTGGCGTCTTGCGTTGTGCTGACTGATTGGCGTAAATTCAGCTCACGTCTCATCGCAACTATCTCATCGATATCCGCCATCGGCATACTGACAGTTGCAGGCATATTCAATCCACGCGTACAGGCAATGCTTGGCGATGGATTATTTTCAGCAGATAAGTCGATGGCAGCGAGGTTACTGCGCTTCCTTATCCCCATCGAAGCCGGCCTCCACAATCCACCGCACCTACTGTTCGGCTTTGGAGCAGGGAACATCTACGATTCATTCGGCGCAGGCATATCGAACGGACTCAGGGCTTTCAAAGCGCTCAACCATGGTGTTCCATACCCTGAGTACCGCACGTGGACGGATGTACAACATCTATCGACACCACATAACATGTTCACTATGAGTGTCTATAGCAGCCTTCTGGCAGAATTCGGAGTGCTGGGTATCATCCTGCTGGTGACGGCCATTCTGGCAATCGTCACCAGCAGGCGCGCATGGAATCCGATGACCGTGGCGTGGCTGTTTTTGATTGCATACCTCTACCTGCAGTTTGAGGGATATGCCTTCTACGCATTGCCGCTGTTCCTGTGGAGTGTGCTGAACGGGCACACCCTAACAATGTCGAAGCCTCACTCCGCCGACGCGTTCAGCTCTCGCGAATAGGCTTCGCACACTTGACCACCGATTTCCTTCCAATCAAAATCGGAATTCTGCCATTCATGCTTGAATGTCGAGAGCTTCGATTTGATTGGAATGGGAACAATGCGGACACCATATTGCAGAGCGAAAATCATCGAATGCATGCGACCCGAAATCAGGGATTCACAATCCAACAATTCCGTCAGATAATCTGTCACATTATCGATTGCAGCTAATTCACATCTAATATGCTTTTCGTCGTGCATCCACTGCTGGAACCGGATGGATTCGCAGTAATCGGAGTATGTGGTATACAACAGTTTTACCGGATGCTTCGCATGTTCGCGAATAAGCTGGTACCACATTTCGTAATACTCCTGAAGCGTGTACTTGTTTTTGAGCATTTCAGTCAGCTCATGGTAAGAATACACGCACACGGCATCATGTTTTCTGCCTACGATACCCTGATAGTTCTGCTGGTGCAGAAACCTATAGGAGAACACAACATCCGGAGCATAACGACATGCTACATGAATCATGTTCGTCAATACATCCTCAGTCCGCTTATCCCTCACCAGCAACCGATCACATTCAGCCAATGCATCGTGGAGTTCACTGGTTTCGTGCCGTGTGAATCGAGTATCGGAGCTCACGCCTAGAACAGCGACGGGACACCGCCGCTCGGCAAGCACGGTAATCCACGCCAGCAGACTGTAGTAGAAGGGGTGCTTGTTCCCCTTGATGAGCTCACCGCCACCGATAACAGCCAAATCGAAGGACTGTTCGCCTAGTTTCTCACGAATCACACGCTCATAACGATGACGCATTGGCTCGCTTCCGCGATTGCGGATAGCCCGTTTCACACTGCGTATGATTTTCCGTGGTTTTGAAATCCGTTCCTCCGGGATATATTCTACCGGGCGGTTCTTCGATGTCACAAGATCCGTCGGCTGTTCATCAGGGATATAAGGCATAGTGACGGTTTCCGCATCCGGCCATTCCCGACGAACCAGCTCAATCATCGTCTCGGAGATGGCACGATCACCGATATTATCGGTATGGCCTTGGTTGATAAGCAGTATGCGCATGAGTCGGATCCATCCTTACAGGAACGCTTTTCTACAGAAATTATCGAAGTAACGAGACACATCATAATCCGGAGACGAATCAAGAACATGCCGTGCAGCTTCAGTCTTCAACATACGCGTGTCAAGATTCAGCGACTGGGCCATCGCAACCTTGAGATCTTCCACAATAGTCTTGTCGTCGTTGTCGACCAGCAAGGCTGATTCATCCGACACGATTTCCGGTATAGCACCGGAACGAGTGGCGATGATAGTAAGCCCGGCTGACATGGCCTCAAGCACAACCAATCCGAACGGCTCCTCCCATCGTGAGGGAATGACCGCCACGTCGGCGGCGGACAGCACTCGCGGCATGTCCGACGGATCGACGAAACCGGTGAAGATGATGTCATCACGTCCATCGCACAATGATGTAAGAGCGGTGGTATAAGGGTCGGATTCCTGCGCGGTGCCAAACCACGATTTGCCTACAATGAGCAGCTTGGTGCGAACATCCGTCGCGTCGGCAAGCGCAGTGTATGCCTCGATGAGTTCACGTACGCCTTTCTCCTTGGTGATACGCCCGGAATACACGAATACGACGTCATCGGAACCAATCCCGAGACGTTCCCTTTGGCCCAATCGGTCACCGCCATCGCGGAAACTACGAACATCGATTGCGTTGGGCAGGACATGAACTTTATCGGAGGGAGCTGCATTGGTAACTATGTTTTTCAGATACTCGCTGATGACGAGGAATGAATCGACATGTGGCATAATGCGACGAACAAGTTCGGGAGATTTGCTAGACCCGTCATATCCATTATGCATGTGATAGATAAGACGAGATTGTCTTTTGCACTTAGTAATCCAATCACAGGCTAGCATGTCGTTCTCAACAAGAAGAACATCATAATGTCCACGAATGGCTTTACGCATAATCCATAAATCCGATGGAGACACATATCTTTTTGAACCCGTAATATACGCAATTTTGTTGTGAACACGGGAACGAATCCGATCCGTAATACTCGGCGATACCTGTGTGATGCGCGTATGGGCATAGGAAAAGTCATCAAGCCGCTCGTCTCGACATGACAACACTTCGATGTCGAACTTCGGAGCATGTTCATTCCCCTCTATCAGACGTGTGCACAGCTGTTCCACTGCCCCACCATGAACGGCAGGCACGGGAAGATACTGTGGGGGAATCATCAATAAAGTCTTCCTAGGCATTATTGTTCTCGCTTCCAGGTTAACGGCTCGTTCACACGAATCCCATCTCGCTTGATAATACGCGCAGGATTACCAACGACCACACAATTATCAGGAACATCTTTCATTACTACAGAGCCTGCCCCGATTTGAACATTGTTGCCAATGTTAATTCCTCCAGAGATGACACTACCCGTATACACAGTCACATTGTCACCGAAAACAGGTATGTCCCGACCGTCACGATTATGAGATGGGTTCCGTCCGATGGTGACAGACTGGTAAACCTCGAGATTCTTACCGGCACTGGCACAATGGAGAATTGTCGCCTGACCGTGAAAAATAAGCAAACCAGGACCGATATCTCCCGTGATCTCCGTTTCGCGCCTGTCGGGCAATAAGACACTTTGAACAACACGACCCAAATTATGATTCACGCGCATACGATAATAGAATACTGCACGGAAGGGATTCTTAAAAACAAGAGTATGCATCATCCAATACAAGCCGGGCTTTGTCTGTGGAGGAGCGTAATACAGGAATCTTTTAAGATCAGCTTGTATTAATCGACGAAATTTCTTATCACACAGATATACGCACACCGGAATAATGAGGCGCCATATATTGAGCCAAACAGCAATATGTTTCATTACCTCACCTTTCTAATAATCCTTTTTGCATCGCATACAAATAATCCCAAAGAAACGCAGCCAATACGTGCTAACATCATTAATAGAACATCAAACTTTCCGATACCATCCAATCGCCATAATCTCCCGTTCGTATGAACATACGTCAGGATATTCTTGACAACATATTTATCTTGTAGAACAACATCATCCTGCCGAACATAATCATGTAATGCGCTAATAGCATAGGATAATTGTAATAAACTATACCGATTGTCAAGTGCAGATGATACTAGCAATGGCTTGATAGCTTCAAGAATCCTCTGATATGCAGTCCAGACGCAATCAAGATTTTTACCCCGAGAAAGCGAATTATCAGAATAATTCTCGTAGACATATGCAGCAGTCCGACTTACATATATGCAATCACAATTCTTGTAACATTCATAATTATAAAGCGCATCCTCTCCCAATGTCACAGTGTAATCGAAACCGATAGACTTAGCGATGTCTGCGCGATATACTTTATTGAACAGATAATTCATCAAAGAAATGTTCTCAGGGCGTGAAAAAACATCGAGAAAATCCTTCAACGCCATTACACCATCAGAACATCCATAGGGAAGACGGTGTTCAGGAACCATCCCCGCTTGTTGGCATTCCATAAAACCAAAAACATAAACACCATATCCCTCATGTGCACATAACTGAGCGATAAGATATTTCAGTTGTCCTTCAGCAAAGTAGTCGTCACTGTCAACAAACAACAAATAGCGTCCGCTCGCGGCTTGGATGCCACGGGTCCGAGCAACAGATGGTCCACTGTTGACGATGTGAAGCACTGAAATATTCGCATAGCGCGAGACGTATGCATCGAGCATATCTGCACTCTCATCTGTTGATCCGTCATCTACACAGATAATTTCATAAGGGACGTCGACCTGAGAAATAATGCTATCAAGACAATGCTCAATTGAAAAATGAGCATTATACACGGGAATGACAAATGATAATAACGGCTGGGAGCTGTCTTTTTCACAAGAGACCATCAATCAGAGCCTCCCAATGATCAACTATAGGTTTAATATGATAATCGTTAATCATGACTAGAGCATTTTGGGAAAATACGTCCTGCTTTGCACGATCATTGATAAGAGACAGTAGTTTGTTGGCAAAGTTATCAATGTCTCCATCGCTGACAAGATAACCATTTTTACCGTCAAGCACCAATTCGCGCGGACCGGTTAGACAGTCATTAGCCACAATCGGCAATCCTTTGGACATTGCCTCGAGCAATACCATAGGAAAACCTTCATAACGAGATGTCAAGGCATAAATAGAAGCTTTATCGTACCAAGCCTCTACATTCTGGGTTGTACCGATAAATTGGATATTCCTGATTCCAGCGTTTGAAGCTTGCTCTACGAGCTGCTGATGCAACTCACCAGAACCCACAAAAACCAATTTCCAGTCACCAACGTTGTTACAAATCCGAGACCACGCAGAAATAAGTCTGTCACAGCCCTTCTGATTGGTAAGACGACCGACAGCGAGAACGATATGCTCGGATCTCGGGGAAGGAGAAACATTCTCGAATGGAGTCGGATTATTGATCACTTCAACCATATTCCCAGGAAAACCAGCATCAATGTACATTGATTCGTCCTGTTTCGTCAGAAGAACAAGTCTATCAGCATGATGCCTGATGAGATGAAGAGCCTTCACCCGTCGACGCTCTGTCTGTGCATGCACATAATTAAAATGATCCCATACTATATGCTTACAAGACAAACCATACAACGATCGAACAGACCAATAGGCTAAAACTGAATCTATATCGATAAGCACGTTAAAATTATGCTTAACTATATAATCCCTAAGTTTCAGTACCGGATATATATAAGTTCGAAATAATTTACCTTCCTTTTTTGGATTCAATAAGCAATCAACTGTAATGCTCTCATCTACAGTGAAAAAAGGGGCTCCGTAATCCCAAAAACTAAGAATCGTGACCTCATGCCCACGCTTTGCAAGCTCATTAGCAATCATAATACCGACACGTTCAGTACCTCCGGAATGAGAGATTACAGGCTCAAGAAAGCATATACGTGCCATATCAGTCACTTTCGACGAAGAAGATAATTTTTGATATCGACAAGACGGAAGTAATTCTTTTCGCCTATGACCCTCCGCACTTTGGTGAGGAACTTTTTCTTTGGAGAGAGCCAAGATGCAGAATACTGGTGAATGCTAAAAGTATTTTCCGTAAGATGAAGTTTATTCGAATAATAATCCTTAGGCGCGAAATATTCAGTGGGATAAATCTTCATTCCTTGAATCATTTGCATCGAATCGTCATCACGCAAACCTAGCTTCATGAGATACTCGGTAATGTAATGAGGACTAGGAACTAAATTAATTTCACCGTCATCTTTGATGAACGAAAGATTATCATACATATCTCGGAGTCCCTTAATAACAGGATTATGAGGTTCGGCGCCAAACCCAATACCTCCGTTGACTTGTTTCCCACTTTCAAATCCCATATACGCATGATTTTCGAGTAGTTCGTCAAGTGGCCTGACTAGTTCGACATCGGTATCAAGATAGATTCCACCATGCTGGTAGATAATGTCAAAACGAGCATAATCAGGGACAAAACCCCATTTCTTCATTTTATATGCATCATACATATATTTATTGGAAGAAACATCATAATTTGTTTCATCCCACTGAATGATCTGATAGTCAGGAGCGAACTTCTTCCAACTTTCCATGCATTTTTTTTCTTTCTCAGGAAGCGGAGCGCCGCCAAACCAGCAATAGTGAATAACCTTAGGAATCATTTTCAATCCTTTACTTGATATTTATATATTGACTCATTATCTAGCGCAACGATATATGGAACTGCGAAGAACATCATATACAGATATGCCGAAGGTTCCACTCGTAACGTAATATTATAAAAGAACATCACGAACGCAACGATGTCAATGACACGAATCAACGTTCTCAATGATCCTTTTTCAATATAGCGTCCTGCATGAAGCCATGTGACAAAAATTATAGCAAGATACAAAATCACTCCGACATATCCATTTTCAATGAAAATCCAGACCGAGTGGAACCATTGATAATGCATCCAGGCATAGATAGAATAAAACTGACTAGTGAAGAAGCTAGTATAATCAGCATTCCCTAAGCCAATGCCGAACAAAAGTTTGAGCGGATCATTATGGAATATTGTATCTGAGATTACTCCGATTCCGCCAAAACGATTCAAATCACCAACACCATCATAACCTGTGGTCCTTGTGGCATAATCGATATAACCCTGCAATGTATAGTTGTCAGCATAGCCCGATCCTCTTGCGTTAAGCGCAACAAAGTAACTCGAGGAAAACATCAATGCAGCGGCACCAATCACAACTATCAAGAAATTCTTTAACGAAATCTTATTACCAAACATACATCCCAGAAGGATGATAACGATTTCGAAAATGAAAACTTTCAACTCAGCTGCAGCAGACATAAAAATCGCCGCTGAAAGAGTCAGAATAAACGATAGTATGCCACTCTCGCCTGAGAAGTATTTATTAGACACATATATTAATGTAAGACACAGAACAAGATTCAACGGTAAATTGCTTCCAGAAAAGTTCCAGAACAAGCCGCCAACCATATCACCGATAATCGTTGCAGCTGAATACGTAACCATGAATCTTTCGTAAATGCATAAAGGAAGTGAAATCCAAAAAATTATCTGCACGACTCGCAGTACGACAAAGATGTCACTCTTCTTCAAACAAACAACACATGTATAAAAATAAATAAAGTAACGAACTACGTTTCTATATCCCCATGCAAGAATTAACAACTTCTCACCAGTAAGAACAGCTCCGATTGCTCCGAAAACGCAGTATAAAACCATGATTGTGATTATTGGACCACAATACTGGGATACTTTTCTCTTCTCATAGAGTGCAAAAATGAATAAAATGCAATTCAATACATCATCTACGTACAACAGCACACGGGGGAAGTGCAAAGTATACACCAAGGCAAATGAGAAAAAGAAGTAAGCTTGGGCAATCAGAACCCATCCCGCCAAAGTTGATGAGGGCCTAAACATATTCCTCAGATTACTGAAGGAAAATCTCGCTATATTCTGTCCTATTGATGACGACATGTAATATTGTCCTTTATAATCATAATTCGAACGCGATGATATTCATCGGAATCTTTTATCTTTCAGTTGCTTGAGATAGACTAGGACAATAACACCCAAAGTGCATTTATGCGCAACACACATATTAATTAACCGCAATTGCAATGGATTAGCACGGTACGGGTACGCCGCAATAATCGATTGCACGTAATCATCATTGATGATTCGTTTAACTTCACGATAGAGCTTAAATCTCTTATTGCCTTTCCAATACGAGACAAGCATTCCTATGAAGAACCTTGTTCGCCCTAGAAAATATCGATCCAGTCTTAGTCTATACTCACTTTCCTGGGCGACAGAAGCAAGATCTCTTTCCATTCGTTGAATCTGAATCTTCTGTTTTTTGAAAAAATCAGGCTTGAATGTATGCGTAAGCGACGTTGAATTATCGCATCGATAGTAATAAAGAGGCTTTGCTATATAAGTTACACATGAAGCATGACTTAAATAAGCGATATCAAAAATTATGTCTTCTGATATAAATTCTCGTTCCGATGGGAAACGAAGACCAAATTCATTAATAATCTTCATTGAATACAGTGCATGCCATACAGACATGGACAGCAAAGCTTCTTTTTTGCACTCCGGCCTGCTGGCAATCATTTCAAGCAGTACGTCGTTAATCACTTCCTGCCCTTTGAACGTCTGATCATCGTAGGCAGCGGGGACGGGCTTGGAATCACCCTCGCCATAATACTCATAGTAACCGCAATAGCTTGTGTCTGCATCTCTGTTCAACATCTGCGACAACAAGGCCGATACCATATCGTTATCGACAAAATCGTCAGAGTCAACAAACATTACATATTGTCCGGAAGCAACCTCAAGTCCACTATTGCGCGCCATTCCAAGACCTGCATTGCTCTTATGAATCACACGAACGCGAGAATCCCTGTCTCTCAACTTGTCGCACAAAGCACCTGAGGAATCTGTAGATCCATCATCTACTAATACAATTTCAATATTGGTGTACGATTGATTAATCAATGTATTGAAACAATATTCAAGGTACTTCTCTACATTGTAGACTGGGACGATAATACTAATCAGTGGATTCATAGTTACACCTTCATTACATTCACACTATATATCCGTGCTTTGTTTGTGACAGCAATGCCTTCATTTCTTCTTTTTTATCATCTGTTATATTCCCTCGATTGGTATATGACACGTCAAACACGTGTCCTTGATTCATGCGCTTACTATTCTTCAGCGAGAACTCATCGATGGTACAGATGATATGAGCCGGCACTCCCGCGACAACCACATTCGCAGGTATATCACCATGAACTATACTGCCGGCACCAATAACTACATTATCGCCAATTGTTGTATTCGGTAGAATAATGCTCTTTGCACCGATAAACACGTTGTTACCGATACTTACTCTACCGACTTTCGAATATCCAATAGCTTTCTTAGTACTTCCGTCGTGACAGAGTACTAGCGAATCGGGAGCTAATGTCACATTGTCGCCAATCGTGACGAGCCACGGGAATGACGAGTCGAGGAATGCCCCACGTTCCAGCTGAAAATGCGCTCCGATGATGGCTCCCTGAGCCTTCCATCGCTTGATTCTCAGCTCTGTGACTTTTCTATCGAGAAGCATTCGATCCTCCCACTGAAAGTGCTTGCATATACATTTCCTTCAAAAGGTGGAAGTAATTCCCATCGTCGAACTTACGTTCCGCCAGCTTACGTGACGCATGCGAGAACGCCTCATAGCGATCATGATCATGGATATCCGCCAGCGCATCCGCCAACGCGCTCACGTCACCCGGCTTGACGAGATGACCGTTCTCACCATCGTGCACGGCCGCGGCCATATCGCCCACATTCGTGGCGACCACGGGCATGCCGTAGCTGATGGCCTCGAGCACGGCCACAGGCAGTCCTTCGTTATACGAGGGCAGTACCAACGCCTGACTGTGCTCGAACAGCTCACGCTTCTTGTTGCCGGCGGTCCAGCCGGCGAACTCCACGGCACCATCCGCGAGCCCAAGCTCGCGGGCCCTGCCTTTGAGCTCTTCCTCCTGCGACCCGGTGCCGGCGATGACCACATGCATGTCACCCAAGCGACCCGTATCGCGCAGCTTGGCCACCGCATCCAGCAGGTCGCCCACGCCCTTACGCTGAATCAGCACGCCCATGAACAACACCTGGAAACGCCGGGCATCGGCAGCCCAACTCACGGTCGTCTCGGGAATGTGCACGGTGTTGCTCACCACCACCGTATGCGCGGCCGGCTCGATCGCCTTGATGCGCTCGTCCCACTGCTCACCGAGCACAATCACGGCCGAGGCCTCACGCAGCATGGCGCGGATACGACCCTGCTCCGCGGGCTTGCAGCCGTCATACCATTTCTTGAACTCGGAGCCATGCATGTGGATGACATCCGGCACGCCATACTTACGGCACAGCTTATGCACCTGATACTTGCGCACGAAGCTGCCCTTGTACGACATATGGATATGCACCACATCCGGTCGGGTCGTCGAATCGGCAAGCAGCTTGTGGATACGGTGCAAAGCCTTTTCGAAGAACAGGATCTTCTTCACCGGATTCGCGGCGATGTAGGTGGGGATGAATTTCATCGACACACCGTCAGCGACCCAATCATGGGCGAGCAGCTGACTGATGACGCTGGTGATGCCGCCCTTGACGGACGGGTCGTTACCGACCATGAGCACACGCAGGTTGCCCTTGCCACTGTTCCCGCCGGCCGGCTTCTCCCCCATCACCTCGGAACGGATGAACCCATCGATCGAGTCGATGATAGTCGTCGTATTGGAGTGGAATGGCTTGTATTCGGTATGCCGTACCTCATCCAGCGCCTGGGCGAGCTGGGAGCAGTCATCGCACACGCAGATGATGTCCATCTGCTTGAATTCCTTGAGCAGCTGCAGCTGGTGGTCGTCCACGTGTTCGCCGTACTTGGCGAGACGCGGCACGGCGATGACCTTCTTGCCTTTCTTCACCGCGCCGATGATCGCACCAGTGCCGCCATGCGTGATGACGAGATCGGCTTCGCCCATGCGTTTGGCGAACTCGTCGCGGTCAAGGAACTGCTTGAACTCGTAATGCTTCGGCTGATAGTCGCTGTATCCGCTCTGTGCGAACACCGGTTCGGTGATCGTACCGTCCGCGACCAGCTCGTCCACGGCCTTGAGCAGACGATTGAACTGGAATTTCTGAGATCCCAAGGTGATGAAAATCATGTGGTCCGTCTCCCGTCCAATCGGCTCAGTAGATGCTGCCGAGATAGATGGCGTTCGGGTAGATGCTCTTCATGCTCTCCCACTGCACATAGAACCGGTCGGCGAAACGGTACAGCAGCTTGCCGGACTCCGTCGCGGAAGTCACCTTCGCGAACGACTCGATGTAGATGAGCTTCCTGCCGAACAGCTTCATCAGCAGGCACATCGGCAGCATGGCAAGAACCCCCGTGCAGATAATCACGTCAGGGCGCTCTTTGATGAAGATGCCGAGACAGTGGAACGCGTTGACGATGAGCTTCAGCAGCACGGTCTTCTCCTTGCGGTTGATCTGGCCCACATAGTAGGTCTTCTCTCCCTTGGCCTTCGACTTGTACTGCGTCTGCTCAGTCAATACGAAACTGTCGTACCGCTGCATCAACGGTTTCAGCATCATCAGTTGCTCATAATGGCCGCCGGATGACGCGGCGAAACACAGCTTGGGGTTCTTCCTGCTCATGCCGTACCGATCCTCCGACTAACCTCAGTCCCTGCGGAACAGGTCGCGCGTGTAGACCTTGTCCTTCACGTCATCAAGCACACTGTTGTAGCGGTTCGCGAGGATGGAATCGCTACGGCGCTTGAACTCGTCCAGATCGTTGACGACTTCGGAACCGAAGAACGTGGAGCCATTCTCGAGCGTGGGCTCGTAGACAATGACGGTGGCACCCTTCGCCTTGATGCGCTTCATCACACCCTGGATGGCGGACTGACGGAAGTTGTCGGAGTTGGACTTCATGGTGAGACGGTACACGCCCACGGTAATCGGCTTCTCATCGCTGGAATCGTACTCGTTGTTGTCGCTGTAGCCGTAGTATCCGGCCTTCTTGAGCACGCTGTCGGCGATGAAGTCCTTGCGGGTGGTGTTCGAATCCACGATGGCTTGGATGAGGTTCTCCGGCACATCCTGGTAGTTGGCGAGCAGCTGCTTCGTGTCCTTCGGCAGGCAGTAGCCGCCGTAACCGAAGCTCGGGTTGTTGTAGTGCGTGCCGATGCGCGGGTCAAGGCACACGCCGTCGATGATCTCACGGGTGTTCAGCCCCTTCGACTCGGCGTAGGTGTCGAGCTCGTTGAAGTAGGAGACGCGCAGCGCCAAGTACGTGTTGGCGAACAGCTTCACGGCCTCGGCCTCCGTGAAGCCCATGAGCAACGTGTGGATGTTCTCCTCGATGGCGCCCTGCTGCAGCAGCTTGGCGAACGTCTCGGCCGCCTCGACGAGATGCTGGTCCTCCGGATCGGTGCCGACCACGATGCGGCTCGGGTACAGGTTGTCGTACAGGGCCTTGGACTCACGCAGGAACTCAGGGCTGAAGATGATGTTCTTCGAACCGGTCTTCTCGCGGATGGCCTTCGTATAGCCGACCGGAATCGTGGACTTGATGACCATGATCGCTTCCGGGTTGACCTTCATCACCAGATCGATGACGGCCTCCACCGCGGAGGTGTCGAAGAAGTTCTTCTTGCTGTCGTAGTTCGTCGGAGTGGCGATGATCACGAAGTCGGCATCCTTGTAGGCCGCTTCTCCATCGAGCGTGGCGGTGAGGTTCAGCTTCTTCTCCGCGAAATACTTCTCGATGTAATCGTCCTGGATCGGGGACTTGCGGTTGTTGATCATATCGACCTTCGCCGGCACGATGTCCACCGCGGTCACCTGATGATGCTGCGACAGCAACGTGGCCAAGCTCAGACCCACATAACCGGTACCTGCAACCGCGATCTTCAGAGAGTCGAAATCATTCATCCCTACGTATCCTTCTTCCCTACTGTTCCGATGAACGCAAACCGAGGCGCGGGCGAAGCACACTCCGGTGCGTGAGAGCAGCGCCGAAAGCATCCCCGAGGAATCCGGCGCAACGGTCGGCAACGGCTTGGCGCATCTTCCTCACTGCTCTCCTCCTGCTTGTGAACGCACCCGTACAGGTGTGTGGCATCACAAACTATTTCAAACTATATCGCAAGGGGGAACCCATCTCCACCCTGCCGTCTCATCTCCGCCCTGCCACCTCAAGCCACATGCCGACTCCGGCATCCCCTTTGCCCGTCATGTGCATTTCCACGCATAATCATGTCCACGTCAAGCTTGCCGAACATGCGAAGCCGCCGAATTCCGACAAAACCGCGATTGAAGATTCCCGAAAGAGGCTCTGTCCACATTGCCGGTACGGGTTGCGGCGCGGCGGCGAGAATCCATACGGTGGACCCATGGACACCAACAATCCTGCGATTCACGGCAAGCGGGCCGAAATCACGGGATTGTATGGCTGTTGAGTATTTTTGCTCAGTGACTGAGCAAAAATACTCAACAGCCATACAATTACAGCTACCAACAGGAAAGGAACGCTATGCGACAGTACGAACGCGGCCTCGTCAACAGCCTCGTCAGTCGGATGAACGAACCGAGACGATTCATACAGGTGGTAGTCGGACCCCGGCAAACCGGGAAAACCACCGCAGTACGCCAAGCTTTGAAAAAAAACGATCTGCCATATCGCTTCTCCCGCGCATCTCAGGAACTGACCATGTCCAGAGAATGGCTGCGCAGGGAATGGGACGAGGCCAGATTGCTCGCCATGCGGGACCGCAAACCCGTCGTGCTGGTGGTGGATGAGATTCAAATGATTCCCCAGTGGTCATCCATCGTCAAATCCCTATGGGATGAAGACACGGACAACGGCACCGATATACATGTCATTTTGACCGGTTCATCCGCATTGCTTCTGCAAAAGGGGCTGCGCGAGACCCTTACAGGACGGTTTGAGCTGCTCCGCTCACAGCAATGGGATTACGAGGAAGTCCGTGACGCGTTCGGCATGAGTCTGGACGAGTATCTGTATTTCGGCGGGTACCCGGGAGCCCTGCCGTTGCGCGACGACCAAGAACGATGGCTGTTGTACATGACCGATTCGATCATCAACCCCAGCATCCTCAATGACGTGATAGGTCTCGAACGAATCACCAAGCCCGCCCTGATGAAGGCATTGTTCTCATTGGGGGCGGCGTATTCCGCGCAGGAGATTTCCTATCGCAAAATCATGGGTCAACTCGACGATGCCGGCAACACCACCACCATCGCCCACTACCTTGATGTCCTGTCCGACGCAGGGCTACTCAGCGGTATTCAGAAATACAGCGACCAGGCCATCCGAAAGCGAGCATCGTCACCGCGTTTGGCCGTGCACGACACCTCATTGATGACTGCATCCTATGGGCCGAATCGCAGTCTGTTGCTGTCGGATCACACTAGACGGGGGCACCTCGTCGAAAGCGCCATTGGCGCATACCTGCTGAGACGTGCCGCACGGGAAGGTTTCGAGGTCAACTGGTGGCGCGACACCAGCAACCGTGAGGTCGATTTCGTCATCACCAGCGGAGCAAGCCGCACCGCCATCGAAGTGAAAAGCGGCCGTATCCGTAAGCTCGATGGCCTTGACGCATTCTGTAGCCGATATCCCGGCACTCACACCATTGTCGTCGGTTCATACGAGACACCGTTGGAGGATTTCCTTCTCGGGTCAATCCCTCTGTTCCGGTAGGCACAAACCGGGGCTCCGTCCACATTGTCGTACGGGTCGCGACGGGCCAACGAGACTCTCCCCCAGTCCGCTTCGCGGTCGGCCCCCTCGGCAGAGGGGGCCGACCTCATACGCACGCGCATACCGCGCCCCATGCGCACACACGCCGCACCACACCCGCACATAAACGAACGTGGGGCGGCCCGAACGGACCGCCCCACGCACAACCAACGCACGCACGCACGCGACTGACTCAGTACGCGCCCTTGTGGCTCAACACGGCGCCCACCGTGCGGAACATGAGCACGATGTCGCCCAGAATCGACCAGTTCTGCACGTACGCCACGTCGAGCGCCTCGCTCTCCTCGGCGGTCAGGTCGGAACGGCCGGACACCTGCCACGGGCCGGTGATGCCGGGCTTGACGAGCATGCGCGTCGCGTACAGCTTGTTGTAGCGCTCGTACTCCTCGGGCAGCGGCGGGCGCGGGCCCACGACGGACATGTCGCCCCTGAACACGTTGAGGAACTGCGGCAGCTCGTCGATGGAGAAGCGGCGGATGAAATGGCCCACCTTGGTGATGCGCGGATCGTCCTTCATCTTGAAGATGAAGCGGTCCTCCTGGCCGCTTTCCTCGGCGAGCTTCGCCTTGAGCTCGTCGGCGTTGGTCACCATGGAGCGGAACTTGAGCATGCGGAACGGCTTGCCGCGCAGGCCGATGCGCTCCTGCGAGTAGAACACGGGACCGCCATCGGTCACCTTGATGGCGATCGCGACGGGCAGCGTGATGATGAGCGAGCACAGGATCGCAAGCGTCGAGACGATCAGGTCGAACGCGCGCTTGACGATCGTGGTGGCGGGCCCGTACTGGGCGAGGCGCTGCGTGATGATCGTCGTGCCCTGGATGGAGCGCACCTGGATCTCATGGTTGGTGGTGTCGGCGGCGGAGGCGACGAGCGCGGTCTCGAGGCCGAGCGACTCCATGCGTACGGAGAAGATGTTGAAGTTGTCGGAGAAGCGGCGCAGCACATCGGTCACCATCACGGTCTGCGCGTTCATGCCGACCACGCGCTCGGCGAGCGAATGGTCGTCGTATTCGAGCACGGGCAGACGGGAACCCCAGTTGGCGAACACCTCGCGGTCGATCGCCTCGCGGTCATGGTCGGGGTGGATGGTGCCGGTCTCCTTGTCGAGGAGGATCGGGCACACGGCGACGGGCCTGTAGTTGAGCTGTTCCCTTCGGGCGAGGAACCGCAGCATGCGGCCGATGCCGTGCGGCGAACCGACGATCACGGTGCCGTACGCGTATCCGCCCTTCTGCCTGCTGCGCGTGATGACCAGTCGCGCGATGTAGCGTTCGATCATCGCGAACACCCACACGGGCAGGAGCAGCACGACCGTGGTGCTGAACCACACATCCACGTCAAGCACGTAGTTGATTGCGCACAGAATCACCCATGCCTGGATGGTGCCGAGGAACAGCAGCGAGTTGAGCTGGTATCCGTCGCCCATCACGTGGCGGTGGTAGACGCCCATCGTGTTGAGGCAGCCGACGTAGACGATCGCCGCGATGATGAGGTACACGGTCAGGTTGAGGTCGAAGCCGAAACGGTCGGAGACGAACCCGTCGGTCGGCTGCCACAGCATGATCACGGTGGTGGCGACGACGAGGAACACGGCCGCGTCGACGAGCGCCAACGCCAGGTTGACGAAGAAACGCCAGTACAGGACGCGCGTCAGCTGCAGCTGGCGGGTATCGGCGAGCTGTACCGGACCTCCGGCCGCTGGGGCGGCACTGGTTCCCACACCTGTTTGACCTGACAACACCACTGTCCGAACCTCGTTTTCCTTGTTCTCTCCCGGCATGACTCCGTCAGGAGATGCCACTGAGGCTCAGCTTAGCAGCACCATCTACCCAGTTTCCACACATCCCGTATTGCGGGCGGTGGCTGGGAAACGCCGGTGCCAAGTGTTCGCGACGAGTTCACTTTCCGGCAATGTTCCCTGTGTTCCCGGTGCTCTCGGTATTCCCGGCGTCTCCCGCTCCGAGTTCCACCACCGCGTCGCAGTACTCCAGCACCTCGGCTCTATGCGTGACGATGAGCACGGTGCGGTCGCGCAGCGCGCGGATGCGTTCGAGCATCGCGTGCTCGGTGGCGACGTCCAACGCGGACGTGGATTCGTCGAGGAGCAGCACGGGCGCGCCGCTGTAGAGCGCGCGTGCGACGGCGATGCGCTGCATCTGCCCTTCGGACAGTCCCGTGCCGTGTTCGCCGAGCAGGGTCGCGTAGCCGTCCGGCAGGTTCTCGACGAATCCTGCGGCGTCGGCGATCCGGCACGCCTCGCGCACGCGGTCGTCGTCGATGTGCGCCGGGTCGGGGTCGCGGTCGGCGAACGCGACGACCTCGCGGATCGTTCCGGACATCAGATTGTTGCCTTGCGGCACGTACGCGAAGAAGCCGTGCGGCACGTCGCCGGGCGCGACGAGGCCGCCCGTATCGTCGCGCACGCCGATTGCGCCCTGCTGCGGCGCGTAGGCGCCGAGCAGGAGCTTCATCACCGTGCTTTTGCCGATGCCGGAACGTCCGGTGAACGCCACGAAGTCGCCTTTGCGGATGAGACAGGAGAAGTCGCGGAGCACCTGGTTGCGTCCGTACGTGAAGTCGACGTGGTCGAAGCTGAGGCCGCGTGCGCGCGCGTACAGGTCGCGCGCGTCGCCGGCCTCGCGCGGCGCCGGTGCGTGCGCACCGTGCGCGTCGCGCGTCGTGAGGTCCGTCACGTCGCGCGTCGCATCGTCGCCGACTTCGATGAGCCGTTCCGCGCTGGCGAGCATCGCCGCGTGCTGCGGGAACATGCCGCCCATCATCGCGAACGGCGATTGGATCTGCCCGATGAGCTGGATGACGGCCATCATCGTGCCGTAGCTCAGCGTGCCGTGCAGGATGCCGAAACCGCACCAGACGAATCCGATGAGATAACCGAGGTTCATCGCGGATGACAGGCCGGTGCTCGCCACGGCGGTGACGGTGACGCGGCGCATGCGCGCACGCCGATGCGCGTCCATGCGCCGCCCGGCGAGCGTCTCCACCTTGCCGCCGACGCCGAACGCGCGGATCACGAGCAGGGATTCGAGCGCCTCCTGCATGTACGAGCGGACGCGGCCGCCCGCCTCCTGCACGCGCTTGTGGAGGCGTTTGAGCAGGCCGCGAAGCAGGAAGGACGCGGACGCCATCACGCATCCGGCGACGAGGAACAGCGCGGTGAGCAGCGGCGCGAGCACGATCATCACGGCGACGACGCCGACGATGCGGATCGCCATCGACACGGCGTTGGGCACAAGCGATGTGACCGCACCGGAGACGACGGTCACGTCGGAGGTGAGGCGGTTCATGAGTTCGCCGGAATGGTACCGCTGCGTGCGGGCGAGCGGCGCGTCGAGGATGCCGGCGAACACGTGCGCGCGCATGCGGTTGTCCATCGTGGCGCGGGCGCGTTCGGCGACCATGACGTTGGCGGCACGCAACGTGATCTGGATGATGATGGCGACGCCGAACGTCAGCGCCTCGCGGATGAACGCGGATTCGTCATGGGCGACGGCCGCATCGATCGCGCCGCGCATCATCAGCGCGTATCCGACGGCGATGGCCGCCATCGCGGCCTGAAGCACGCACAGCGCGGCGACGAGAAGCGACGAACGGCCGTAGACGCCGAGCAGCCAGCGGTAGACGCGCCACGTGGGGGTGGCGGAGGTCGCCTTGTGACGGGCCATGTGCGGGATCAGTAGTCGCCGGTCCATCCGCCGTCTCCGCCGTCGGTGGTGCCGGACGAGCCGGAGGTGCCGTTGTTCGTATTGCCGCTGCCGCTGGTGCTGCTGCCGTTGTCGCCGAACAGCTGGGACGTGTCGGCGGAGTTATCCTCCCCCGCGTCCGGGTCGGCGGTGGAACCGTTGCCGCCCGTGGTGGAGCTGCCGTTGCCGGAACCAGTGCTGCTGGAACCGGCGCCGCCATCGGTACTGCTGGTGTTGCCGGAGCCATCGGTAGTGGTGGTGTTCTTGGACTTCGACGTGGAATCAGTGCCGGACTGCTGGCTCGTGCCGTTCGAGACGGTGGTCACGTCGCCGGGGCGACCGGTGTGCGAGGTCGCGAAGGCGAACAGTCCCGCCGCGATGGCGACGGCGCAGACGGCGACGATCGCCAGCACGATCACACGTTTGCGGGAGCCGTGCGTGGCGTGCTCCGCTTTCTCGTGGGAATTCCCGGAATCATACGTTCCGGATTCGGGTTGCGTCATCGTTGCTCTCCTTGATGATTGATGGCGATTAGCGCGGGACATGCGAAAGGCGGGGAGCACAAGCCTCGCTCGCGCTCCCCGCCTCAGGGGACGTCAGTCGTCACGCGGTGGGCGTGACGGACGGGTCGACGGCCGTCGGATCGGTCTGCGTCGTCGGGCAGCCGGGGGCCGGATTGAACGGATCGCAGCCCTGGTTGTCGCTCGTGGTGATGACATCAAGGCCGGTGAACATCGTGGCGTGCAGCCACGGCTTCTCGTATTGCATCTTTTCCATGATCATGCCTCACTTGGTCGTGTTGGTAGCTTTCTTGTACGCATCCTGAAGGGCCTGAGCGTAGTCCTTGTCCTTCTGGGAGGCGCTCTGGTCAGCGAGGATGGCGTTGGCCACCTGGTTGACCGAACGGTACTGGACGCCGTCCTCCACACGGGCGGTGGTGCCTTCCACGGTCTTGAACTGGACATAGAACCGCGACACCACCTGACGGTCGTAGTTCTTCGCCGCGATGGAGGGAAGCACCAGGCTCGTGGAGTACGAACCGTCAGCGGAAACGGTGTAGTTCTTGCCGGCCAAGGTCAGCGGGAGACGCTTCGAAGCATCGTACGTCTCGCCGGTGCCGTAGTCCCAGCCCCACGCGTAATCGCTGAAGCTCTTCAGCTCGTTCAGACGGTAACGGAAGCGGAGATCGGTGGTCGCGGCGTTGCCGTTGTTCGAGTTGCGCAGGGAGGTGCCGTTGAACGCGAAGAAGTCGGACGTCTGCGGGACGACCACGAACTTGGAGGCGTTGACGCTGCCGGCATCGGTCACGGCATTGACGGACTGGTAGCCGTCCTTCACGTAGGACTTCGTGCCCCACTTGTCGCCGTTCGCCGGGTTGGCGTACGCGTTGTTGACCCAGTCGGTGCCGTCGAACGTACCGCCGGAAACGGAGTAGCGGACGATGCCCTTGGCGGTATCCGCATCGTTCTGGTCGAGCAGACGCTTGGAGCTCGCATCACCAGTGCTCTTGAAGGTACCGCCGTTGATGGTCACCTGGACATCGCTGTTGCCTTCGGTGGCATCGTCGACCTTGATGGCGTAGGCGACGCTCTCATCGGCCTTGGTGGCGCTCTTCCACGTCGTCAGACCGTCGAAGTTGCCGCTTTCGATGGTCAGCTTCGCGGTATCGTTCACCTGGACCGCCGGGCCACCGGTGACGGTGCCCTTCTCGTTGGCGGACGTGTCCTTGATGGTCAAGGCGCCGTTCGCACCGCCGACGGCGAGCGCCGGGGTCCCCGCGGACGCGGTGATGTTGTATCCGTTCAGGTTCAGGTCGATGGCCTTGTTGTTCAGGTAGACTTGGTCCGTCTCGACGCTCTTCTGCAACGTAACGGTGGAGTTGCCACCCCATGCCGCGGAGACGGCTTCCTGCAACGTACCGTAGCTGCCGATCTCGTCACCGTTGTCGTTGCGGGTGACCGTAGCCACAGGTTCAGCAGTATTGTCACCATCCGCGGCGTAGGCGGCCGGGGCGGCGGCGAACAGGGCCGCCACCATGGCGAGGCCGGCTACCGCGCCGATTCCCTTCTTCATGTTCTTCACTGTCATCTTTCACCTTCGTTCTCGGTCAGTCATTCTGCCGATTCATCGTGGGAATCACGGTGCATGTCCTACACTGCACGGGCGTCCATCGTTCTTCCTCTACCGGGGAGTCTAACACCCACCCGTTAACAAGGGAACAGCCATGCACCCGAATCGTCCACAGGCTGACATCGTTCGCCAATCTGTGTCGTCCGTCGGCTACGCCGCGCGCCGACCGTCACTCGCCGCCGAGGAGCGCGCCGGAACTGGCGCGGACGGCGGCATCGCTGATCGTGCAGGAGAGACGGTAGACGGGCACGGCGGCGAGCAGCACGTCGAGTAGACCGAGCGTGCCGAGCGCGGCCGCCGGGTCGGCGGGCATGTAGGTCTGCCGCGCGACGTACGGCAGCGACGTGGCGGTGTCGAGACGCACGCACGTGTTCGCCACGCCGTCGTCGTCGAGGAAACGGACCGGCGCGGCGTCGGCGGGCATCGCCGCCGCGCCGCGGTCCGCCTCGTTCACCGGGCCGCCGCCGGTGGCGCGCGTCACGACGCAGATGCCGGCGAGAGGCGCACCCACGTTGCGCTGCCAGCCTTCCTTGCCCGCCCACGGCGTGCCATACGCGATGACGCGCGGCGTCGCGGTGCCAGCGTCGCCGCCGCGTTCGATGCGCAGGATCGGTTTGTCGCCGTTGATGATCTGCACGCGGTCGCCGAACACGCGTCGCCACAGACTGATGTGCGTGCTTTTGCCGGTGCCGCTGGGCGCGGTGAAGATGTATGCGCGTCCGTCCATCGCGATGGTCGCGCCATGGAAGACGAGCCGGTCGTGCAGGGGCGCGTATTCGGCGATCCTGCGGAATACGGCGAGGGTTTCGAGATAGTCGTCGCGCCAGTCGCCGGGATCACCGACGGTGCGCTCATGGTCGATATCCGATTGCGTGGTGACGATGGCGAGGTCGGCCGACGCGGCGTCGCGTGCGAACCCGTGCGATTCGATGAGATAGTCGGCGGCCTGACGGCGGATCCGATCATGCATCGACCGCACCGCCACCGTCACCCCAGCCACCCGCATACAAAATTCACTCACCCCCGCATTCTAAAACAAAAAGGCTCGTATCCGCACATTCATGCAGATACGAGCCTTCGCCAAATTCGGCTCCCTCTGATGAGGGAGCTGTCGGCGAAGCCGACTGAGGGAGAGAAACCCAAGACAAGCTAGCTGGAACGCAACATTTTCAAACCGCTACGTCAGCCGCCTCTTAATTCCCACTCAGCTCATAAATCGGCCCATAATTATCCGAATCCGAATCCGGATGCTCGGCCGGCGTCATCCCCTGCGAGGAGGAGCCGTCACCGGACGAATCCCCGCTGGAATCCTGCGAATCGGACCCGTCGGAGTTCTCCAGTTCGGAGAAGTCCAACGTGGGTTCGCCGCTGTCGGAGTTGCCGGAGCCGGATTTCGACTTCGACGTGGACTCCTTGTTGACGCTGGTGCTCGTACCGGAGGTACCGGTGTTGCCGTTCGTCTTGTTCCCGGAGGAGACGGCGAACGCGGCGATCGCCGCGACCACGACGATGATGACGATGGCCGCGACGATCGCGATGACCCGCTTGCGCGGGAAGGCAGAGGACGACGCAGAAGCGCCGTGTCCGTCATGCTGAGGCATACTACCGAACTCCTACCGCCTCAGTTGAGGGTGCTGGCACCGGAGAGGTCACCGAAGTCGATGTCGCCGCCACCGTTATCAGTGCTGCACTCGGGATCATCCGGGCTTTCGCAACCAGTCATGTTGGAGTCGCAGACGATATCGGTGCCGGACACCAGAATGGCTTCCAGTTCAGGCTTCTCATATTCCTTCATGATCTTCTTCTTTCCTCATCAATCATTCGGCAGTGGCAGTGGGCACGGTCACCGTTTGGGCGGCGCCTCTGACGGCAGTACCGTCAAGCGTACGCCACTGCGGAATCACAGTAAACGTGGTACCGGCCGGAACACCTGTAATGACAGCGGTGGTGAGATACCTTGCGTCACCCTGATTGAGTTTCGTATAACCGCTATCGCTTCCATACTTAGGATTACCAGCAGTCGTGTACGAGACATCCTCACCTGCCGCGTCCGTTCCCTTCACGTAGTTGTAGACCTTCTTCTTCGTATCAAGCACGATGCTCTTCTTGCCCGACTTGATGATGAAGAGGAAGGATCCGTAATTGTAACTGTCGAGACCGGAAATCAGACGGACATCACGCTTGCCGTCAACAGGCTTGGAGAACTGCGCGTGGGTGGTGATTGTACCATCCCCGACGAAGTGCGAATACAGGGAACCCGAATAGGCGGTTCTACTCACGACGATGCCGGTGCCAGGCACCACGCCCTCAAAACCAGCGGCCGTGGGATCCCACACGTGGTGGTTCGTACCGTCCACAGAATTCTGGACTTTATCTTCCGTCTTAAACGCGGACTGGCTGGTGTACCAGCCGGCGAACAGCTTGCCGGTCACGGTCGGCGCGGTGCTATCAAGCTGTCGAGTACCGACCCACGGCCTGCCATACAGGGTGACGGTACCGGTGGTGGTGCCGTTTGCAGCCGTGAACGGAGCCGCGCTCGTACCGGAGGTGAGGACCTTCCGGCCGTAGATGGCCTTGGTGGTGGCGGCCGAAGCGAGCGCGGTCATCGTCTCGCCATTGTTCGTGTAGGTGGTGTCCAGCTTGGTGCGCTTGGAATCGTTGACGAGATTGCCAAGCTGCTCCAGCAGATTATCACTCTGAGAAGCATCGCCGAGCCACAAGTTGTATTCACTCTCATCCGCGGAAGACGTGGCAGTGGCAGCCGGATTCACATTCGCGGAGAAGGTGTTGCCACTCTGCTGCGCCTGCCCGATGTAGTACTCCTTGCTGCTGCCTTCACCAATCTGCAAGCTTCCCTGCTCCTGAGCGAGGATGTTCACCGCGGAACCGGACTCCGAAGCAATGGCATTGCCGTTCTTGTTGTCATCGCTGATGCTGCCACCAACGATATTCGCCGTAGCACCCTTGCCCAAGACCAGAGCATTGTTGCTCCCATTGGCGGAATAGGAGCCGTTCGAGATATTGATGGTCGAAGCAACGCCGGAATCGGAGTAGACGGCGGCGTCGCGACCCCATATGGTCGGATAAGTGGTACTACGCTCTGTTGTCAAAAGGTCCTTAATAACCTCATCGACTGCGTTGATCAATTCATCAACAAGCCAAATGCCTGTACGAGTTAAATTGATTTTAATATCAAGACCCAAGTTATCCGTACGTTCATAATATCCCGAGCTATTCAGATTAACGGTAAAACCGCCTTGCGTGACACGAATTGCATACTGCTTCGTGTTCGCTCCACTAGCCCCAGATACCACATGAGAGTTACCGGTCAAGTCAAAATCTCCACCATCAACCGTAATCGCACTAGGGATACCAGCGTAATTACGAAGACCAGTAAGACCAGCCACATTCAAGAGGTTGATTCCAGCAAGATTGACATCGTCAAGAACGACTTTTCCAGCCAAGGTCAAAGAAGTGCCATCAGGAATCGAAAAAACAACATTACGCAAAATAGCAGTATCAGCAGCCGTAATCGTTAACGACGTCGAAACTCCATCATGCCCCAGTTTGTACGATGCCGGTTCCGCATATCCGTCATAGCTTGTTACACCAGCGCTTAATAGAGTATGCTCACTTGTCTCGTTAAACTTAATGACATTTGAATCAGTTATAAATATTTCTGAATTGCCATTTGTGATGCAAGTGTTAAAAAGACTTTTGGTCATATGCCGGGCACGAATTTGTATCCGCGGCGTTGGCGGGGGCTATGGCGATGGTGGAGAGGACCATCGCGGCGGCGGCCACGATGGCTGCTGCTGCGCCACCCCTCATATGTAGATTCCTCATGATTGCTCTCTTCCCGACGCGGCCTAATCCGCCGCGTCTGCAACTTCATCGGCGGATGCCGGTACGGTGGCCGCGCTCCTTACTTCCTACACGTGTCCCCTGCGGCATCCCCTGCTATTCAACGTAGCCCTCCCCCTCACCGCATAATGGGACATCGTCCACAAATTTGGTCGGATATCGCACGTCATCATGCCGAAATCCGCCCGAAAGCGTGCTCCGCGTATTTGGTCAATCACTCCGAAATCGTTGCAATACCGGGCATTCTCGACCATATCGCACGCGAACGTTCGATATTCATCAAGAATTAACCGCGAGAGAAACGCCGACGGCCATCGTCCCGCGTCATCACACGCGAACGGCATCATCGCTGATACAACAAACGCGGGGCGCGGCGACGTGACCACTCACGTCGCCGCACCCCGCTTACGGCACTGAAGCCGACCACCGCGCTACGCCCGTCAACTCACGGGCGTGGACGCATGGGCTCAGGACAGGTCGCCCCAGTCGAGGTCGCCGCTGCCGTCGCCATCACCCCAGTCGATGCCGCCGTTATCGCCGCCGGCGTCACCGCCGCCGCCCATGTTCGACTCGCACACGATGTCAGTACCGACCAGCTGGATAATCTCCAGTTCCGGCTTCTCATAAGGCTTCATATTCGTTTCCTTTTGTCGGTATTTCTACTTTGCTTGTTTGCAGTTGTCGGATTATGACTCACTCGATGGTGAGCTTGCCGTCCTGGCTCAGGGTGACCGTCTGACGGGCGCCCTTGACGACCGTGCCGTCAAGCGTCGTCCACTTCGGAGCGACGGTGAACGTCGAACCAAGCGGCACATTCGAAATGACGCCGGTCGCCAGATAGCGGGCCTGGTCCTGAGCGGCCTTCGCCGTGTACGTCGGCGTCTTCGACGTGTCTTTATGGTCGTCGATATACGCCGGGTTCAGAGCGAACGCCTTCTTCTCGCCGTTCTCCGTCACATAGTCGTAGGCGGTGTGACTGTACAGGCCCTTGATCGAACCCTTGTAGATCACCGCGAACGTGACGCCCTTGAAGTTGTAGCTGTCCAAGCCGGCCAGCAGACGCACATTGCGATAGCCGTCACCCTTGCTGGCGGACGCAGTCTGACCAGTCACCTTGATGGTCTTGGACCCGACGAAGTGCGGGTAGAGAGAACCGGAGTAGCTGCTCTTGTCCAGAACGATCGTGTCGTTCCAAGACTTGGAGCCCGCATCCCACACGTGATGCTTCGGCTGGTTGCCGTCGGCATCAACGGTGGTACCGCTGTTCAGCGACTCACCCTGAATGGTGTCCTCGGCCTCCCACTGGGACTGGCTGGTATACCAGCCGGCGAACAGCTGGCCATCCTTGGTCGGCGCGGAGTCACCCGGCGTGTAGGTGCCGGTCCACGGCGCACCATACAGGGTGACGGTGCCGCCGACCTTGGTCTTATCCTTGGAGATGTTCACCGTCTGGAACGGGCTGACGCTCGTGGAACCGTCGGAGATGACCTTACGCCCGTAAATCGCCTGGTTGGTGGCGTCGGCATAGTCGGCGGTGAGCTTGCCGTCCTTGTAGGTGGAATCATTCAGCTTGGCAGCGGCCGGAGTGGAGCCCGCGGTCTCGGCGGTCAGCAGGTTCCCAAGCTGGGTGAGCGCGTTGTCGCTGGACTGCGCGCCGCTGGTCCACAACTCATAGTTGTCGGCGCCAGCCGGATCGTTCAGCGTGGTGGACGCAGTAGAGTTCACCTGAGCGGCAAACGTGTTGTCGCCCTGCTTCTGCACCTGCTCGATCCAATAGCTGCCGTTCGCGGTGATGTTCGCGTCACCCTGCTTGGAAGCAAGGATGTTCACCTTGGAATTCTGCTCGGACTCGATGACCTTCGGAGTACCCTTGGTGGTGAGAGTGGAACGGTCAATGGTGTCCGTGACCGTACCCTTGACAAGGTTCATCACGGCAGAGCCACGAAGTTCCACAGCATAGCTGTCAGTGCTCTTGCGAGCACTGGAGTCCGTCTCGGTGCCGGGATTGAGCAGCGCCGCGGAATTGTCGATGTTGAGCGTACCGCCGGTGTACACACCGTTATGCTCGCTGTCGACGGCATTGCCGATCTTGGTGCTGCTGATTTGCACGGCATTGCCTTCACCGCCGATGTTGACGGTGCCGGAGGTAGAAACGGCACCATTGAGCACGTGAGTGCCGGTCACCTCGGTGTCCTTCTGGTTCGAGTAGGAGCCGTTGGTGATGTTGATGGTGGTGTCAGCACCTGGCACGGAGTACACAGCTGCGTCACGGCCCCACACGGTGGGGTAGTCGACGGTACGGTCAAAGGAGAGCAATCCAAGAACCGGGTTCAGGAGCGTGTCTACGAGATCACCTAGGAAACCCAACCCCGAAAGGTCAATAGCGGCCAAGCCGGCACGACCCTTCTGCGTGTAGGTGCCAGTGCTGTTGAGATTCACAGTAGCGCCACTGCCGGTAAGCACGATACCACGATTCGCCTGACTGGTCCTGTTGCCGGCACCGACCGCCATACGGGAGAAGTCGTTCATGGTGAACGTGGCGTTACCTGCAACCCTGACACCGTAATCAATACCCGCAGGAGTACCGCTGGTTCCGAGACCGATAAGGCCCCCAATACTGATTCCCGCAAGTTCCGCATCGTCCAACACCACTTTGCCCGCAAAAGTAAGGTGCGCTCCCGATTGCACATCGAACTGCACATTGCGCATGATTACATCGTTGCCATCTTCTGCGGTCGTGATAGTGACGTCACGCGTTACTTTCTCCGTAGCAACTTTGCCATAACCAGTAAGAGTGTTGCCCCACAACACACCGGCTGTAATCAATTCCGGACCATAATTGAAAGCCAGCACCTCATTGTCGGTACCATGATCGCCGGCAATGACGATGGTCGAGCACGTGCCGTTGAGAGCTTTTTCAAACGACTTCTGCGTAGAAACGTCGCACACGCTATCCGCGGCATAGGCCGGGGCGATGGCGAAGGTCGATAGGACCATCGCGGCGGCGGCTACGATCGCCGCGGCGACGCTGCCCCTTGTTCGTAGGTTCTTCATGTTTTCCTCCTCATGGCGCGGACCATGCAAACCGCCCGCACCTGGATACTTCATTGGTGGACGCACCGCGTCATGGCACCGTCACGGTGATTTCCAGCCGCAACCGGTTTCACAATCACCGTGGCGTTCCATGACGACCGAAAATAACGCATCCGCACGAAATGCCGCCCGCGTAGGTCCACTTTTTGGCAACGCTGCCATCCATCGGACGTCATCTCACATAATCAGACAATCACATATCGAACCGTTGCAATACCGACGTTCCCCACACATCATCGCACCCATCGCGAACCCACCCGGCCAAGCGCGAAACGCCGACCCCTTTGGCAATCCCACAAATGTGAAGATTCACGGGGGCTCCGACCACATTGCCGAGCACGCTTGCGCCGCACTCCCCCGCATCGTTACCGTCGAACCCATGAACGGAACGGACCACACCATTGCAGGCGGCACGGCGACGACCATGACGGACGATCTCGCGCAACGGCGGCGCGACGCCGTACGCCGCTGCACCGAAGCGGCGACGGCGGCCGGCCGCCAACTGATGTTCGGCATGACCACCTCGCTCATGCTCCAATCCGTGCCGATTCCCGCCACATGCGACCTCGACACGTCACTCCTCCACACCGTGTCCAGCACCAAACAACGCCGCACACGCAAACGCGGCATCCCGACGCAACCACACGTCTGGCGGGCGCTCGGCGACGCCGAACCGGTACGCGTCAACCGACACGTCTACGCATTGGACCTGACGCACACGTGGGCGCAGCTCGCGTCGCACCTGCCGTTCGAGGAACTGATCGCGCTCGGCGACGCGATCGTCACCGCGATCGCACGGCAATCCTCATTACATCACGGACGCACCGCAACCCAGATACGCGACGGCCTCGCCACGTTCGCCGCGGAACTGCCGACGTTCCGAGGCAAACGCGCGTGCATCGCGGCAGGCCGACACATCATGGCCGGCGTGGATTCGCCGATGGAGACCCGCAACCGGCTCGCCCTGATACGGCACGGCATCCCGCGCCCGGTCACGGGATACACGGTGCCCGGCATGGTGTTCGCCAACGGCGCTCCGATGACGCTCGACATGGCATGGCCGGAACAGCGCGTGGCCGTCGAATACGACGGCGACCAGCATCGCACCGATAAAGTCCAATGGCGGCGCGACAGCGAGAAACGCGACCGGCTGCTCAGCCACGGGTGGATCATCCGCATCGCTACGGGAGCGACGATGGCCAACGCCGATGCGCGGGCGGAACACGCGTTCGGTGTCGCGCGATCGCTGATGCTGCGCGGAGCCGAGTTCACGTTTCACCCGGTGGAGCAGCCGCTGCGGTGAGGTGCCGGTGCAGGTGGATGCTGGTGTGGGGTGAGGGCTGGCGTGGGGTGAGAGTGAAGTGCTGAGGTGAGCGGGTGTGCTGAGATGAGTGGGCATGAATGATGGCTGGGGCTATGACCTGCTTTTCGAATGAGGACCTATCGAGCATCCGGCCAGGCTCGGCTTGCCCTTCGGCGCAGAATAGCCATGATCCGTCGTCGAGGGACAACGATTCCTGCCCCTCGATGGAGATTACGGATGATTCGGCATCGAGGGGCAAGCCCCAAACACCATGGCCTGTGAAGGAGAGCCAAGAACCGTTGGAAAATGGCGGTTTTTGAAATCACGATTCCGCAGGCCTCGCGAAATCCATGCCCCTCGACGCGGAATATGCCTGATTTCTCGTCGAGGGGCAGGATTTCTTGTCCCTCGATACACATGGGGCTCAATTCGACGTCGAGAGGCAAGAATCCTTGTCCCTCGGCGCGGATGATCCTCCATTCCTCACCGAGGGGCACGAATCGCCATCCGAATCTTGCCCCTCGATGCGATTCCCGAATAATTCCAAGCCGAGGGGCTCATGAAAGGGGCCAGCCCACCCCGCTACGCCACGCCCAACAGCGTGAGCACGATGAGCAGCACGTTGAGCGCCACGATCAGCGCGGCCACGGCGATGAAGATCACGTGCTTGACCGTGCCGTCCACGTACTCGCCCATCAGCTTGCGGTCGTGCGTGTAGCGCAGGAGCGGGATGATCGCGAACGGGATGCCGATCGAGAGGATCACCTGGCCGATGACCAGCGCCTCGGTGGGATTCGGCGCGAACCACAGCACGATCAGGCCCGGCACGAGCGTGACCACGCGGCACGCCCACATCGGCGCCTTGATGCGCAGCAATCCGTGCATGATCTCCGAACCCGCGTAGGTGCCGACCGACGTGGAGCTCAGCGACGAGGCGAGCAGTCCGATCGAGAAGATCGTGCCGATCACCGGGCCGAGCACGCTCACGATCGCATGCTGCGCGCCTTCGATCGAATCGGTGCCGGTCATGCCGTGCAGCGAGTTCGCGGCGAGGATCAGCAGCGCGAGGTTCACGGTACCGGCGAGCACGAGCGCCCAGAACACGTCGATCTTCGACCCGTGCAGCAGCTCGCGCGTGGTCGGACGTTCCTCGCCGCCCGCGTAATGGTCGTTGACCAATGTCGAATGCAGGTAGATCGCGTGCGGCATGACGGTCGCGCCCAGCATCGAGGCGGCCATCAGCACGGAATCACGGTTCGAGAAGCGCGGGATCAGGCCGCCGAGCACGTCGGCCGGCGCGGGAGGCGCGATGAACAGTCCCGCGATGAACCCGAACGTGATGACCAGCAGCAGCGCGATCACCATCTTCTCGAACAGGCGGTGCGTGCGACCGCCTTCGAACATGAGCAGCACGGTGGACACCGCGCCGATCACCACGCCTCCCGCGAACAGCGGCAAGCCGAACAGCAGGTTCAACGCGATGGCGCCGCCAATCAGCTCGGCCAGATCGGTGGCGATGGCGATGACCTCCGCCTGCATAAAGAACATGAAGCGCCCGGCGTCGCTCATGCGCGAGCCGAGCAGTTCGGGCAGCGAGCGCCCGGTGACGATGCCGAGCTTCGCGGACTGGTATTGGATGAGCACGCTCATCGCGTTCGCGACGACCAGCACCCACATGAGCATGTACCCATAGCGCGCGCCGGAGGTCACGTTCGCGGCCACGTTGCCCGGGTCCACGTAGGCGACGGCCGCCACGAACGCGGGGCCGAGGATGCTCGCCAGCGAGTGCCCGTGCCGTACGACGCCGGCCTCGTGGCGCGCCCGCTGGCGTTCCTTCTCGAGTTCGGAGGCGACGCGTTCCGGCCCGCCGGCCTTCACGTAGTCGCGATGCTTGTCGACGCTGTGCCGACGGCCGTAGCCTTTGCCGGCCGCGGTGTCGGGCGTGGCGCGCACCGCATGCCCGCGTCCGTAGCCGCGCCCCTGACGCCGCGCGTTCGCGACGGTCGGATCGTTCGTCGCCGCCGCGCCGCTCACCACGCGATCGTCGTTCAGCGCCTTGCGCGAAGCGTCACCACGCACCGCGTCACCACGCACCATATCGCCACGCGCTTCATCATTATTCTCATCATTCTCAACACCGGTATCCTGCACTTGCCGCACTCCCCCTCGCGATTACCGTATGGTCACCGCATAATCACCGCACACCGGTATAGCGCACCCATGTTGCGCGCCGCAACCCGCCCACCATCCCGCCTGCCGCCCCACGCCAAACCAATCTTCCTCATAAAATGCGATACATCGCAGGAGTATCCCTCATAAAATCGTGAAATCATCGCAAAACTCACTCAGGAAATGTTGTTCACCATAGAAAACTCGCTCATAAAAGTGTAAAATCGGCCATATCGCAACGATTCATGGAAGGTGGGGAACATGACGTATCTCAAGCGCAACGCGGACGGTTTCCTCGAATCGTGGAAATCCGATCCGCATCGGCTTCCCCTCATCATCAAAGGCCCGCGTCAGGTCGGCAAGACCGAGACGATCCGTCGTTTCGCACGCAGCCACTACGCGAACGTCGTGGAGATCAACTTCGTGGAGGAACCGAAATACCGCGCGATCACGGCGGACGGCTACGCCGCGGACGCCGTCGTCCGCGCCATCTCCCTCATCGACCCGTCGAAACGCTTCATCCCCGGAGAAACGCTCCTGTTCTTCGATGAGATCCAGGCGCATCCGGACATCGCGACCACGCTCAAGTTCTTCGCGATCGACGGGCGTTTCGACGTGATCTGCAGCGGTTCGATGCTCGGCATCGGGTATCGGCAGATCGAAAGCAACAGCGTCGGGTACAAGACCGACTACGAGATGTATTCGATGGATTTCGAGGAATATCTGTGGGCGCGCGGATACGGCGACGACACCGCGGACGGCATGCTCGCCCATCTGTGCGAGGCACGGCCGTTCAGCCAGGTGGAGATGAACACCTTCTCCTCGCTGTTCCTCGACTACTGCGTGCTCGGTGGCATGCCCGCGGTCGTCGCCTCGTCCATCCGCACCGGGACTTTCGAAGGCACGTTGCAGATGCAACGGCAGCTCATCGGCGACTATCAGGAGGACATCCGCAAATACGCCGACGGTCTCGACCAGGCGCGCATCCTCAACGTGTTCAACCACATCCCCGTGCAGCTTGCCAAGGAGAACAAGAAGTTCCAAATCAGCAAAGTGGCGCGTGGCGCCCGGTTCAAGGACTACCGTGGATGCGTCGAATGGCTGGAATCATCCGGCATGGTGAACGTCTGTCACTGCCTGTCCTACCCGGAACTGCCGCTCAAAGGCAACTACGACGAGAACAAGTTCAAGCTCTATTTCGGAGACACCGGCCTGTTCGTCGCCATGCTGGACGACGAGGCGAGCGACGACCTTCGCGCCAACCGCAACCTCGGCGTCTACAAGGGCGCGTTGTACGAGAGCATCGCCGCCGAGGCATTGCGCAAATCCGGCTATGGACTCTACTACTACAAGAAGGAGGACTCCACGCTGGAACAGGACTTCTTCGTACGCACCCACGAATGGCTGGTGCCGGTCGAGGTGAAGGCGCGCAAGGGCACGGCGAAGTCGATGCGCACACTCATCGCCTCGGATTCATACCCGGAGATCCGGTTCGGCGTCAAACTGCACGCCGGCAATGTCGGCAGCAGCGAACACGTGTTCACCGCGCCGTATTTCACCACGTTCCTGCTGCGTCGGCTGCTGCGCGAATACGATGCGGGGCGCGCACCGCTGCTGGACGATCCGGAACGCTGAACCGCCCGCCGGCCGGAGTCACGTCTCACTGGTCGGCGGGGACTGCCTGGCCGGGGCAGGCGTGGAGGACGGCGAGCATCGCGTCCTTTTCGGCGGACGTGACGGTGAGGCCGTATTTCGATTTGACGCCGATCTGCCGCGCCACGTAGTCGCAGCGGTACGCGCCGTTCGTCGGCAGCCAGTATGCGGCGGACGCGGATCCCTTCTCCTGATTGGCGGGGCCGTCGACCGCGAGCAGATTGTACGGGTCGTTGCCGTAGCGGTATCGTTTCGCCGTGTCCCAGCCGCGCGCGCCCGACTGCCACGCGTTCTCCAACGCGACCACATGGTCGATCTGCACGGCGGCGGACGTCGTCGCGCCGCGCGTGAACCGGATCGTCCTGCCGGTGTACGGGTCGTCGAGCGTGCCGGACGCGACCGTGCACGCGTACCGGCCGGTCGAGCCCTTGAACGTGACATCCTTCAGATCGCGGGCGAGAATGTCCTCGCGGATGTCGCAGCCGTCGCCGTCATCGTCGGTCTCACGGTAGCCGAACGCGTCACGGCTGTAGCCGGACGCGTTCGGATCGTCGTCGACGGCGAGCGTGGCGAGCACGTCGGCGGCCTGTCCGGTCGCCGCGCGCTCGCCCGTGATCTTCGCGACGGTCGGGCTGATCTCCGGCAGGCCGAGACCGACCGCCGCACCGGCGAGCGCCGCGAGGATGACGAGGATCAGCACGCGTTCGACGAGCCGTTCCGCGCTGAAGCGGCGACGACGGAAGCGCGAATGATGACGGCGGCTCACGCGTAGGTGAAGGTGAGGGGGTCGTGACCGGCGCGGGTGGGACCGTCGAGCGCGTCGATCGCAGCATGCTCGGCCGGTTCGAGCACGAAGCCGAACAGGTCGAGGTTCTGGCGCTGACGGTCCGCGTGCACGGACTTGGGGATGATGATCGTGCCGTTCTCGATGTGCCAGCGCAGGATCACCTGAGCGGGCGTGACGCCGTGCGCTTCGGCGATGCGCTCGATCGTGCCGTCGCCGGCATTGAGGTCGGCGCCGCGGGCCATCGGCGAATACGCTTCGACGGCGATGCCGTGCGCCTTGCAGAAGGCGACGACCTCGCGCTGCTGCCACGTGGGGTGCAGTTCGATCTGGTCGATGGCCGGCCATTCGCCGGTCTCCTCGTGCAGCCTCTCCAGGTGCTCGGGCAGGAAGTTGCACACGCCGAGCGTCTTGACGCGGCCTTCCTCGCGCAGCTTCGTGAACGCCTTCCACGTCTCGCCGCTGCGCCAGTCGAACGGCGTGGGCCAGTGAATCATGTACATGTCGACGTAGTCGACCTGGAGTTTGGCGAGGGAGTCGTCGAACGCCTTGAGCGCGGAATCGTAGCCCTGCTGGGAGTCGCGCAGCTTGGTGGTGAGCCACAGGCTCTTGCGCTGCTCGCCCGTGTTGTAGCCGGTGGCGGCGAGCGCGCGGCCCACGCCCGCCTCGTTGTTGTAGCCGGCGGCGCCGTCGATGTGGCGGTAGCCGGCTTCGAGCGCGCTTTCGACGACGGGCACGACGCCTTCGTCGTCGATGCGCAGGACGCCGAGGCCGATCTGCGGGATGAGATGCCCGTCGTTCAGGGTGACGAGGGGCGTGTGGAAGGTCTTCGCGGGGTTGGCCGCGGGGGTGCCGGGGGTGTTCGTCATGATGGTTGTCTCCTTATCCGTCTTCCTCATCATAGGTGCCATCGTCGCCGTTACCGTCGTTAATCACAAGTGCCGTGGCCCGCGGGAGGCGGGCACACGGCACTTGGCGGATCACTGTCACGTGATCGACGTCACGACGATTGCGATGAATCGCGACGATCGCGGCTTACAGGCGCTCGAGCAGTTCCTTGACGGCGTCGGCGGCCGGGACGACCACCTTGTTCCCGCCGTCGCGATCGCGGATCTCGATGGTGCCGTCGTTGACGAAGTCGCGGCCGACCACGGCGATGACGGGCACGCCGATGAGCTCGGCGTCCTTGAACTTGACGCCCGGGGAGACCTTCTTGCGGTCGTCGTAGATGACCTCGACGCCGTTCGCCTCGAGCTCCTCGACCAGCTTCTCCGCGCCGTCGAACGCCTCGGCGTTCTTGCCGGTGGCGACCACGTGCACCTGGGCGGGGGCGCAGACCTTCGGCCAGGCGAGGCCACGCTCGTCGTGATGCGTTTCGGCGATGCAGGCGAGCACGCGGGAGACGCCGATGCCGTAGCAGCCCATCCACACGGGAACGGCCTTGCCGTTCTGGTCGAGGACCTTCAGGTCCAGCGCCTTCGAATACTTGAGACCGAGCTGGAAGACCTGGCCGATCTCGACGCCGCGCTCGAAGCTCAACGGGCCGGAGCCGTCCGGGCTCATGTCGCCGTGGCGGACCTCGACGGCCTCGACGGTGCCGTCGGCCTCGAAGTCACGGCCGTAGACGAGATCGTAGTAGTCGACCTCATGCTCGTCGGCGCCCGTGAACCAGGCGGAGCCCTTGACCACGTGGGCGTCCACGAAGTAGCGGCACGGGTTCTCGACACCGGCCTTCTCGGCCTGCGGGCCGAGCACCATCGGCCCGATGTAGCCGAGCACCAGCTCCGGGTGCTTCTTGAGATCGTCCTCGGTGGCCTCCTCGATCTCGGCGGGCGCGAACTGCGCTTCGAGACGCTTCATGTCGACCGTGCGATCGCCGGGCACGCCGACGACGACGACCTCGCGCCACGGCTCGTCGTGCTCCTCGTCCTCGGGGTGCTTGACGGTGATCGCCACGTTCTTGAGGATGTCGGAGGCGGCCCAACCGCGGCCGTCGGCGCGCGGATGGTCGGCGTCGGCGCGCTCGATCATCTTGTCGATGGTCTTCGCGTCCGGCGTGGCCTCCTTGTGCGCGGCCGGAGTGTCGGACGCGTCAATCTCGGGCAGTTCGGGCGTGTGCAGCGCCTCCACGTTCCACGCCTTGCCGGACGGGGCGAGCGCGAACGTGTCCTCGCCGATCGGCATCGGCGCAAGGAACTCCTCGGACGCGGAGCCGCCCATCGGGCCGGACATCGCGAACACCGGCACGTACTTCAGGTCGAGACGCTGGAAGACGCGCTCGTAGGCGCCGCGCTCGTCGTAGTACGCCTTCTTCAGGCCCTCCTCGTCGATGCTGAACGAGTAGGCGTCCTTCATGACGAACTCACGGCCGCGAATCAGGCCCGCGCGCGGACGGAACTCGTCGCGGTACTTGGTCTGGATCTGGTAGAGCGTGACCGGCAGATCCTTGTAGGACGAGTACATGTCCTTGACGAGGAGCGTGAACATCTCCTCGTGCGTGGGGGCCAGCAGGTAGTCGGCCTTGTGGCGGTCCTTGAGACGGAAGATGTTGTCGCCGTACTCCTCCCAGCGGTGGGTGGCCTCGTACGGTTCGCGCGGCAGCAGGGCCGGGAAGTGCACCTCCTGGGCACCGATGCCGGCCATCTCCTCGCGGATGATCTCCTCGATCTTGTTGAGGACCTTCAGGCCCAGCGGCAGCCAGGTCCAGATGCCGGGGGCGGCCTTGCGGATGTAGCCGGCGCGCTGCAACAGCTTCGCCGAATCGACGTCGGCGTCGGCGGGGTCCTCGCGCAACGTGCGCAGGAACAGGGTGGACATACGAAGGGTATTGGAAGTCATGCGCTCCACGATATTCAAATCAACCGACAACACCGACGACAACACCGAACCAGCCGACGGCACCGATTCGACCGATAACACCAAACCAACCGATGACACCGGTTCGACCGCAACTCCGAATCATCCAACAACGCCAAACCACCCGATGCAGCCCCGGCACCTCATGTCCCACCACCCTTCAGCGCGACTATTCCCGGAAATCAGCCCACTCATCCGGGAATCCTCGCGCTGACGACGTCCCAGCGCAAAGAATCCCGGAAAATCACCGCGTCGGCCGGGAATCCTTGCACTGACACGGGCTCAGCACAACTATTCCCGGACGAAGCCGCATATCTCCGGGAAAAGTTGCGCCGAAACGATAGGAGCGGTCGATTCCGGGGGCCGGACCGGCAGCGGCACCAACACTGGCACCAACACTGGCAGCAGCAGCGATACCGGCATCGGCATTGGCACCATGCGGCATAGGGCTGGCAGCGGGCCGTGACGAATCTTGGAATTTCGTCAGCCACGTGGGAGAATGGACGGGGACATACGAAGGGGACGAGCAATGACGCAACAGCAACCACCACAACCGGCATCACCGCAATCACCGGCATCATCGACTCCGACATCGACGCAGCCACCACAATCACCACAATCGTCGCAATCACCGCAATCAACCGCGCGAACGGGCGCGACCGCGCAACCGCCGCACCGGTCCACCGCGCAACCGCCGCACCGGTCCACCGCGCAACCGCCGCACCGGTCCACCGTGCAGACGCTGCTGCTCGCGCTCGGCGTCGCACTCGTCGTCATCGCCGTGTTCGCGTTCGCATGGTTCGCCTACGGACTGCTCGGCGACGTGGGTCGCGCCGCGTGCGTGAGCGCGGTAGGCGCGATCGCCGTCGGCGTGGCCGTCGCGCTCACGCCGCGGCTACGCGTCACCGCGGAAGGCCTCGCATGGGCGGGACTCATCGCGCTCGCCATCGGCGCGATCCTCGTCTCCACGATCAACGAACCGCACATCGCCGGCAAACCCGCATCGTTCATCTGCGGCGCGATGCTGTTCGTCGTCGCGGCGGCGGGGCTCGGACTGCGGCGCATTCCGCTGCCCGGCGGAATGCCGCCGCTGCGCGCGTACTCGCTGTACGCCGTGTTCGCGATGCCGTTCGCCGCGCTGATGATGGCGTACGCGCTGCCCATCGACGACGATCCGCAACGCATCGTCGTCCAATGCGCGCTCGCGGGCGTGACGGCGACGCTGCTCGCCGTCACGTTGCCCGCCGACGCGCGACGGGCCATCCCCGACTTCGAGGCGATCGCCGCGCTCGTCGTCGCCACGGTGATTCTCGTCTTCGGGTCGATCGAATTCGCGATGGCCACCGACTACGGGCACCTGCTGTGGGTGTCGGCCGCGCTGCTGCCCGTCATGGTCGGCGCGTGGATGGGCGTGCTCGCCGTCACGTACGTCCGTCCGTCGGTGCGCGACGGGCGTCCACTGCCGACCGGACTGCGGTTCGTGCCGGTCAGCGCGATCATCTGGGTGCTGGCGGTCTCGACCACGCTGGTCCTGCGCTTGTTCCCGCTGACCATGCCGTCGGAGACCCGGCGCATGTGGGCGTATCTGCCGGCGATCCTCGTGGCCTCGGCGGCGGCGATCGCCGCGTGCGTGATGCCGGGGCCGCGGGAGGAGGATACGTCTGAGCTTGAGGCGGGCGCGCTTGAGGCGGGCGCGAGCGCCGGGACGGAAGCGGCTGGGGCGGGTCTGCCGGCGGCCGGGAAGGATGTGAACGGGACTGACGCGACCGGGAAGGATACGACCGGGAAAGGCGCAACTGCCGAGAAGGCTGGCGGCAGGCCGGTCGTGAGTCTGGCGGAACGGGTGGCGGCCGCGTTGAACGGCGCGATCGTGCTGCTCATCATGGTGTGCGGCGAATTCGGACGCGACGGGATTCCGGCGCTTGTGACGGCGATGGCGGCGTTCGTGGGGCTGCTGGCCGCGACGGGATGCGCGTGGATGCGTGCGGCCCGGCCGACGCGCAGGCTCGAACGGGTGCGGAGGGAGATAGTGACAGGCGGTCTGGAGATGATCGGGGCGAGGCCGGTCGGGCCCGCGCCGACGGCGGGACCGGCGGTTGCGGGACCGGCGGTTGGTGCGATGACGGGGATTCCGGCCCCAGGACCGACGGCCGGCGCGGTGACGGCGCCTCCGGTCGCGGCGCCTCCTGTTCCGGGGGTTCCCGGCGCTGGGGTTCCCGCTTCGCGATACCCCGTGTATCCGGCGAATCCCTATCCGACAAACCACTATCCGGCGGCCGTACATCCGGCGGGGCCTTATCCGGTGCAGCCTTATCCGGTACAGCCTTATCCGGTACAGCCGCATCCGGTCGGGCCATATCAGGCGGCACCGTATCCGGCGGGCTCATATCCGACAGAACCGTATCCGGTCGGACCGTATCCGGTCGAACCGTATCCGGTCGAATCCGGCTTCGCTTCCGCGAATCATCCCGGATATGGACGACCGGCTGCACCGGCGCAACCGATGGCATCACCGCAACCGGCACCATCCCCGTCTTCGACGGCACCGGTGGCTCCGATGCCGGTTCAGGCGCCGGTCCCGATGCCGAATACGCCTCCGATGCCGGCTCCACAGCCGCAGATGCCCGCACCGCGCACGCCGGTGATACCCCCGCAACCCCCGCAACCCCAGCAGCCAGTGATCGTGACGAAGGCGCGGGGCGTGGACGTGGCCGGCGCGATCGTCACGGCGTTCGCCGCGCTGGCGACCGTGTTCCTGCTCCTCAACACGCTGATTGCGCCACGGCCGTACATGCCGGCCGACCTCATCTGCGGGGCGATCGGCATGGGAGCGTTGGCCGTCGGAGTCCGCTGGCTGATGGTGTGGCCGCGCATACGCAGTTGGACGGCCCTGTGGCCGGCGCTCACCCTGCTCACGGTGCCGTCGCTGCTGGTGAGCTGGACTTCGCCGCTGTCGTTCCCGAGGGCGCTCATCCTGTTCGGCATCGCGCTGGGCATGCTGCTGTGGGGTGCGCTGCGCGGGCTTCAGGCACCGCTCATTTATGGCACGGCGGTGCTGGTGGTGCACATGATCACCGTGCTGTGGCCGTGGCTGGCCGTGTTCTCCCGCCAGTTCTGGTGGGTGTGGCTGCTGATCGGCGGCGTGGTGCTCATCGTGGCGGCCGCCCGCTACGAGGCGAGCCTGCGGACGATGCGGACCCTCGCCGTCCGCATCAGCCAGCTGCGGTAGGGACCGACGGGGCCAAGCGCCAATCGTCACGTGAATGCATCACGCGAATGTGCATGGTCGAGGTGGTGATGTGCATGGTCGAGAGGCGAATGTGTATGGTTCGAGCATCAATGTGCATGATTCAGCCGGTGATGTGTAGCTCGCATGTGCCAACGTGTAGGGTGTGGTGCTGAAGACCGCCGTTCCCGGCACGGAATGAGCAACGGAAAAGCCCGGAATTCCGCCGAAATAGGTGTCGGCTCATCAGACCTTTCGTCGGATCTTCAGGGCCATGCCGCACAGGTTCATCCCGGAATCCTACAGGTTCGGCTATGAACCATGCACATTCGTCGCAGCACCATGCACGTTCGTAGCAAAACCATGCACGTACACAGCAGAACCATGCACGTACACAGCAGAACCATGCACGATACCTGCCCCCTCTCGGCCCGCACCGAAGATTCTTCCGATTCCTCTTCGCTCCTCCCGTTGCGACCATGGCGGTCGAGGAAGCGATATACTCCGCGGCGGCTTCGGCACGAAGCGCCCGGACGCACTGTCCGGAGAAAAACCACCCCGACGAACATAGAATGGGATGGGGGTGGTCGATATGACACAGCCGAAAGTGTCGAAAGCACAAGCGAATCGTATCCGTCCGGCGGCGGTGGCGGGCGCGTTCTACCCGGCCGACCGCGTGGTGCTGAAGCGGATGCTCGACCGTCAACTCGAGTACGGGCGCGAACTCATCGCGAAGCTCGCCGGCGCGGATGCCGGCGCGCCTGTGACGGCGAGCGCGGCAAAATCCCCGGTCACGGGCACGGACGCAGGAGCGACAGCCTCGGCCTCGTTGCCGCAGGAAGCGACCCCGTTGCCGCATGGCACGCCGAAGGCGGTGATTGTACCGCACGCCGGCTACGTGTATTCTGGTACGACGGCGGCGCTCGCCTATGCGCTGCTCGAACGTGGGCGTGGTCGCATCACGCGCGCGGTGATCGTCGGGCCGACGCATCGTGTGGCGGTGCGCGGCGTCGCGGCCCCGAGCGCCGATGCGTTCGCCACGCCCCTCGGCGTGGTCCCCATCGATACCGCGTCGGAGAAGCGCGCGTTGGGGCTCACGCAAGACGATGCATCCGCCGAGCCGCTGACCTCCGGCATGCGTGCCGCGCCTGGCGCCCCCGCTCCGGCCCTGATTGTGAACGATCCGACGCATGCGCGCGAGCATGCGGTCGAAGTGCAGATCCCGTTCCTGCAGACCGTGCTCGGCCCGGACATCGAGATCGTGCCCCTGAACGCAGGCGATGCGAGCCCGCGCGAGGTGGGCGACGTGCTGCGCGCCCTGTGGGGCGGCCCGGAGACGGTGATCGTGATCAGCTCCGATTTGTCGCATTACCATCCGCAGGAGTACGCGCGGGCGTTGGATGACGCGACCATCGACGCAATCGGGCGGCTTGACGGACCGATCCGCCCGGACCGCGCATGCGGCGCGTATCCGGTCAACGGCCTGTTGGATGTGCTGACGCGCGGGCTGGCTCCGGCGCCCGACAGTCCGGCTGGTTCTTCGGCAGGCGGTCCGGCCGGTACCGCCAAGACGTCTTCGCCGTTCACGTTGCGGCTGCTTGGCCGGTCCACATCCGGCGATGACGGCGTGGTCGCGATCGCGGGCGAGGAACGCCCGGCGATGCGCAATCCGGACGAGGCGGTGGTCGGCTACGCGTCGTTCGCCGTGTGGGAGGACGACGAACCGCGCGGCGACACTCACGCCGACACCGATGATGCCGCCATCGCCGACGTGGGCGACTCCGCCACCGTCCATGCCGACGACGCCCATACCGACGAACCGCGCGGCAACGTGCTGTTGCGGTTGGCACGGGCGGCGATCCGCGAGCATCTCGGATTGGATGGAGAACCGGACATGGCCACCGCTTCGGAGGATTCCGTAACGTCGATCATCGCCGCGCACCCGTGGTTGGACGAGCCGGGCGCGAGCTTCGTCACGTTGACTGAGGGCGGCGAGTTGCGCGGGTGCATCGGCGCGTTGGAGGCGCATCAGCCGCTCGGCCGCGACGTCGCCGAGCACGCGGTGGATGCGGCGATCCATGATCCGCGCTTCTTCCCGGTCGTCGCGGAGGAGTATCCGCTGCTCGACGTGGAGGTGTCGGTGCTTTCGAAGCCGGAGCCGATTCTCGTCGTGACGCCCGAATGGCGGCGCGGCGACGACGGCCGCATGGTCGCCGTCCCGTCTGAGCACCCGGTGCGCTCGCGCAACGAGTTGGAGCGCGCGCTGCGTCCCGGCAAGGACGGTCTCGTCCTCGCCGAACGGGATGAGCGACGTCGCGCCACGTTCCTGCCGCAGGTGTGGGAGCAGCTGCCGAATCCGCATGATTTCGTCACGCATCTGCTCGCCAAGGCCGGCCTCGACGCCGCGCTCGACTGGCGCGACGGCGAGATCGTCTGCGAGCGCTACGAGGTGACCGCCTATGCCGACCACTGACCAAGTCCGGGGCACCTCCGAATCCCCCACATCCCCCGCCACAACCGATCCCGCCCTCGGTCGTTGGCAGACCCGCTTCGCCGACGGCACCGACCGCGCGCGTTGCGAGCTGTGCCCGCGCCGGTGCGTGCTGAAGCCCGGCCAGCGTGGATTCTGCTTCGTGCGCTCGAATCACGGCGGCGCGATCTATTCGGACACGTACGGCCGCAGTTCCGGGTTCGCCGTGGACCCGGTGGAGAAGAAGCCGCTCAACCATTTCCACCCGGGTTCGAGCGTCCTGAGTTTCGGCACGGCCGGCTGCAATTCGGCGTGCCGGTTCTGCCAGAACTGGGATATCTCGCGTGCGCGCGACTTCGACCGTCTGGGCGTGGAGGCGTCGCCGGAGAGGATCGCGGCCGTCGCGGCCGACCGCGGCATCGGTTCGGTGGCGTTCACCTACAACGATCCGATCGTGTTCGCCGAGTACGTGATCGACACGGCGTGGGCGTGCCGGGAGCGCGGCGTCCACCCGATCGCGGTGACCGCCGGCTATATGGCCGCGCCGGCCCGCCCCGACTTCTACGCGGCGATGGATGCGGCGAACATCGATCTGAAGGGCTTCACCGAGGAGTTCTATTGGAAGGTGACCGGCACGCACCTGAAGGACGTGCTCGACACGATCGACTATGCGGTGAACGAGGCGCGCACGCCGGACGGCCGTCACGTGTGGGTGGAGTTGACGACGCTGCTCATCCCCGGTCTCAACGACGACGACGCGCAGTTGCATGCGGAATGCGCGTGGATCCGCGAAACGCTCGGCCCGGACGTCCCGTTGCATTTCTCGGCGTTCCACCCGGCGTGGAAGATGACCGACGTGCCGCCCACGCCGCACGCGACGCTCACGCGCGCGCGGCGCATCGCGATGGATGAGGGATTGCGGTACGTGTACACCGGCAACGTGCACGACCGTGAGGGCGACACCACGTTCTGCCCGAATCCGGATTGCCGCGCCCCGCTCGTGGTCCGCGACTGGTACCGCATCATCGAGAACCGTATGAGCGATACGGGCGATACCACCGACACTACCGTCACCGCCCGCTGCCCCGACTGCGGCACCCCGATCGCCGGCCGTTGGTGAACCCGACGGGCGCCGGCGCTTACTGCACGTCGTTGAGGCCGTAGGCGACGGAGCCCGGTTGGATGTCGCCGGCGAGCAACGTGTCCACGGTGACGATGTGGTATCCCTTTGCCTGCAACTCCTTGATGATTCCCGGCAGCGCCTTCACGGTTTCGGGGTTCCCGTCGCGCAGCGAGATGATCGAGCCGGAGTAGACGCCGTCGAGCGTGCGCTTCTCGATCTCGGCGGCGTCGAGCTTGCCCCAGTCGCCCGAGTCCACGCCCCACAGAATCATCGCCTGCCCGTTCGCCTTGGCTTGGTCGCGCAGCGTGTCGCTCCACGCGCCGTCCGGCGGCCGGAACAGCGTGACCGGCTTGCCGGAAGCCGACGAGATCACCGAATCAGTGTCCTTGAACCATTTGGCGAGCTGGCTGGCGGGCATCGCGTGCATCTGCGTGTGCCGCCATGACATCGATCCGACGCTATGCCCTTCGGCGGCCATGCGCCCCACGAGCTTCACGTTCGACCCGCTGACGAACTGCCCCTGCAGAAAGAACGTGGCGGGCACGCCGGCCGCCTTCAAGGCGTCGAGCACTTTCGGCGTGGTCTGCTTGTTCGGTCCATCGTCGAAGGTGAGGGCCACGCAGTCGGCGAAATGGCAGTCGAGCGGCATCAGCGCGATCACCTTGGCCGTCGCCTCGCTCAACGGTTGGATCTGCTCGTTCACGGCGTCGCTCTGGTCGGACGGCGTCGTGTCGAGCACGGCCTGCGCCGTGTCGATCGCGTTCTTGAGCGTGCCGCGCGCCGTCTCGTCCGCCTTGCCCGCGGACCGGTCGTAGGCGAGTTTTCCGCGCGCGATGAGCGTGGTCAGCTGTTCGCGCGCGTCCTGCGCGTTCAATCCGTCCTTCATCTGTTCGAGCGTGTCCGCGTCGTAGCGGATGGAGATGAGCCCGTCGGCCATGGCGCTCGCCGCGGCCGCGTACCGGTCGCCGAGCGCGGCGATGTCGGCGGTGTGCGCGTCCGCCGCGCAGTCCTGTTTGGCGGGAGCGGTCACGTCGGCGTCGTGCATGTTGTCCATCTGCTGTTGGAGCCGGTCGCGTGACTCGCTGCCGGTGATCGACGCCGTGTCCTTGAGCAGCGCGGCGGCCTGCCGTGCGACGGGCGTGTAGCCGGTGAGCGTCTCCGTGTATTGCGCGCGTTCCCGGCGGCAGTAGGCGAGCGCGGACGCGTGGTTGCGCGCGTTGAGGTCGAGGATTGAGCGGGTGACGGCCACGCCGGCGAACACGACGCCCGCCGCGAACACGGCGACGAGCGCGGCGACGAGCAGCTTCGGCCGACGCCGCGCCGCCGCGGTTCCGCCGTCACCGATGCCCGTCACGGGTGCGTCCGTACCCGTACCGTTTGCGCCCGGCGAGTCGGTCGCGTCCGGAGTCGTGCCGTCGTCATACGGTTCCGCGGCGTCGTCACCGAGCTCGCGGAACATATCGTCCGCATCGTCGTCCGCTTCATCGTCCGTGACGTCGCCGTGTTCGATGTCGATTCGTACGTCATCCGCGTCGTCGATGTGCTTGTCGTCCGCCATGACACCCTCCTCCGCGATGATTTCTCATCCCATTGTCCCACACGATGCGCGAGGCGGGCGGATTGGTACCCCGCCCGCGTCAACGAACGTGGACGACACAGGTTCGTTCCCCTGTCATCATGACTCGTTCCACGGTTTTCCACGGGAAAACACGGACGGATGCGGAGGGAACCGCGGCAGTCCGGGAGGGAACCGCGACCAATCCGGAGGGTGCCGTGGCAGATTGGAAGCGAGCGGTCGCCATTCCGCCGCATTCTCGTTTGGCAGGGGTGCTTCCCCATCGTTCTCCGGAGACAGCTTGCGTATGAGGGGTACCTGAGGGTGCCTCATCGAGGTGCATTACGACCATTGCGGCACCTGCGCCCCGGATAAACCTTGATCAAGTACCCCTCGTAACGCAGATGGCAGTCCGGAACAGTGAGAATGCACCCCTGTCAAGCGAGAAAGAGAAGCCCGGCTCCAGACATGTCCTCCAAACCCACCCCTGCACGCCGAAATGCGAAGAACCCGTTACGGGCACGGCAGCCGAAGGCGGTCAGAAGAGCGCGGCTTGGGCGAATTCGTCGCCGGGGGCGGCTCCCCCGGGCACGCCGTCCAGCCCGAATCCGTCGTCGGAGCCGGCGCCCGGCTTGAACGCGGCGGCACCCTGCCCGGCGAGCAGGTCGGAGGCGGCGGCGGACGCCTCCCTGAGGTCGCCGTCCAAGGCGACCGCGTCGGGCGAGACCGTGAACATGCGGTTGTTGACGCCTTCGAGATACAGTCCGTCGAGCGATTCGACGCGGGAGAGCGCCACGTAGCCCATGCCGGGCGCGAACGTGCGTTTGAGGTCCATGACGGCTCGGTCGAGCGTCATGCCCTGCGACTTGTGGATCGTGATGCCCCACGCGCAGCGCAACGGCACCTGCGAGACGGATGCGAGCACGGTGTCGCCGTCCATCATCTCCCATGTGGCGGGTTTCATCGTGACGATGTTGCCATTCTCGAATGCGACGATCGGCCAGCCGCCCTTGTTCTCGTTCGCGAAGCCGCGCACGGTGCCGAGCGAGCCGTTCACGAACTGGCGGTCGGCGTCGTTGCGCAGGGCCATGACGGCCGCGCCTTCCTTGAGCACGAGCCGTTCGGGGGCGAGCATGTTGCGTTTGAGCCGTTCGACGAGGTTCGCCGGTCCCGCCTGCTCGGCGTGGAACTCGTGGCTGTCGAGCATGATGCTCGCGAGCCTGAGGTCGTTGAGGTTGTCGGCCTGCCGGTTCACGGGGAACAGGTGCGTGGCGACGACGCCGGGTTCGGGCGCGACGCCGAGCCGCGTGACGAGCGCGTCACGGTCGGCGTCGTCGACGCGGCTTTCGCGGATGTGCGTGAGCACGGTGAGCAGTCGGCCGTCATCCTGGCGATGCTGTTCGGTCAGATAGCAGACGACCGGATCGAGTTCCGGCCAGACCAATGATTCGGTGACGAAGCCCTCCGGGTTGAGTCCGGCGCGCGCGTAGCGTTCGCGCGACGCCGTGAACTCGGGGGTGGGCGGGATCACGTCGCGGTTGCGGCCGGACACGGAAACGGGCGGCAGCTGGAAGAAATCGCCGGAGAGCACGACCTGCAGGCCGCCGAACGGGCGCGGGTCGTGGCGTATCTCGCGGCACACCTGGTCGACCATGTCGAACAGCCACGCGTGCAGCATCGACACCTCGTCGATGACGAGCACGTCGGTCGCCTGGATCTTGCGTCTGCGACGCGTCTTGATGGTTTTGAGCAGTTTCGCGTCGAGCACGTTGGCGAGTCCCACACCGCTCCACGAGTGGATGGTCTGTCCGTCGACGTGCGTGGCGGCGATGCCGGTCGAAGCGGTCACGGCGACGCTCGCGCCGTCCGCGCGGGCTTGGCGGATGAACTCGTTCAACGCGTACGTCTTGCCCGCGCCGGGCGCGCCCGTCAGGAACACGTTCGCCCCGGCGTTGAGGATCGCGAGCGCCTCGGATTGTCTCATGCCCCGTGATGCCCCTATGCGGCTATTCGGCCTTGGCGTTGAGGCTGGTGGCGACGATCTCGTCGCGGATGCGCGCGGCTTCGGCGGCGTCCGGGCCGGGGGCGGCGGCCATGACGGCGGCGCGGTAGTAGCGCAGCTCGTCGAGCGATTCGATGATGTCCGCGAGGGCGCGGTGGCCGCCGTTCTTCGGCGGACGGTTCTCGTACACGGCCGGATACCAGCGGCGGGCGAGCTCCTTGAACGTGCTCACGTCGATGCTGCGGTAGTGCAGGTGGCTCATCAGGTTCGGCATGTAATGGTCGAGGAACTTCTTGTCGCTTCCGATCGTGTTGCCGGCGAGCAGCGGCTTGACGCCGTCCGGCGTGAAGCGCAGCACGTATTCGGTGACCTTCTTCTCGGCCTCTTCGAGACTGAGGCCGTGCTCCCACTCGTTGATGAGGCCGGAGCGGGTGTGCATCTGGCGTACGAAGTCGTTCATGTGCGCCACGGCCTTGTCGCTCGGCTTGATGACGTAGTCGACGCCCTCGTCGAGCACGTTGAGGTCGAAGTCGGTGGGGACGACGGACACTTCGACGAGCTCGTCGCCGCCGAAGATGTCGAGTCCGGTCATCTCGCAGTCGATCCAGATGAGGCGGGAACCTTCCGCCGTGTACGTCTCCGCGTCATGCGCGTCCACCATCATGTGCCTCTTTCCTAGTTAGCCTATGCCTGAGCAGAACAGTACAGACTATACCGCGCAACGGACGGCCGGCCGTCGTCGCCCATCGCCCATAGCCCCCCGTCTCGGCACAAGAAATCCCGGAAATCATCCCCATCATCCGGGAATAGTTGCGCTGACGTGGCGGCAGCACAATCATTCCCGGACGAGTGGGTTAATCTCCGGGAATACTTGCGCTGGCCGCCTCCCAGCACACGAAATCACGGACGACAGGCAAAAAGGCGTGGGCCCCGCCGGTTGGAAACGGCGGGGCCCACTGTTGGAAAGGGAATGAAGGGAAGTGTGGTCTCTCCCGCGGCCCGTTCCTGACGGGCCGTAGGAGAAGTGCGGGGATTCTCTTCCGCAGTCCGCCGGAGCGGACCACGGAAGTCGATGCGTGTTACTTGACGCGCTTGATGCCGAGGACGGCGATCGCGGCGATCGCGGCCATGGCGATGGCGGTCGGGAACACGATGTTGTAGGAGTGGGTGGCGGCGACGATGCTGGAGGTGATCGCCACGCCGATGGCCTGGCCGGCGCAGGTGGCGATGTTCATGAAGCCGAGGTCCTTGCCGGCGGTCTCCTTGTTCGGCAGGACGTCCACGTTCAGCGCCTGGTCGACGGACAGGTACATGCCGTAGCCGAAGGAGGCGATGCCGCCGAAGAGGAACATGCCCATCTCGGTCGGGAAGATCCACGGCATGGCCAGACCGATGGCGAACACGGCGCAGGCGACGGCGATCGGGGCCTTGCGGCGGTGGAGCGCGTCGGCGATCGGGCCGGAGATCAGGGATGCGATGAGGGAGGCGACCATGGTGAGCGTGGAGATGACCACCATGGCGTTGGCGGCCTGCTTGTCGGAGTCGCCGATGTGGTCGGTCAGGATGTACAGCTGGTAGCTGAAGATCATCTGATAGGCGACGATGAGGCAGGTGCGGCAGATGAACGCGCGGTAGAAGTCGCCGCAGTTCTTGAGCGGCGGGGTGAGGGACTCGAGGATGACCTTGCCCATGGACTTGGAGGTGTCCTTCGGGGCGTCCTTGCTGGACGGCTCCTTCGGGGTGAGGAACACGGCGAGCAGGCCGGCGGCGAGGGCGCACAGGCCGGTGCAGATGAAGCCGACCTCGACGTTCTCCATGAAGCGGGAGCCGATGAGCGTGCCGATGCCCTGGCCGATCACGCCGCCGCCGCCGATGGCCGCGGAGACGGTCGCACGGTTGGATTCCTCGACGCGGTCGGAGATGAGGGCGTAGATCGGGGCCTGCACCATGTTGAGGCCGACGAGGGCGAGCACGTAGAAGATGCCGATGAGGACGGCGGTGGACGGGCGGCTCAGCGACCAGAAGCAGACGCCGTAGATGAACGCGCCGGTGAAGATCCACGGGGTGCGCTTGCCCCACTTGCTGCGGGTACGGTCGGACAGCGCGCCGATGAACAGGGCGATGAAGATTGAGGCGATGGAGCCGGCGGAGTTGATCGCGCCGAGGGCGGCGGTCGACTCGACGGCGCCCATGCCGAGGTCCGCGCGCAGTCGCTGCGGGACCAGCACGGACATCGTGCCGAAGAAGGCGACGCCGGAGAGGACGGCGAAGGCCATGAAGCCGGCGACGTAACGCCACTTCTCGGCCGGGGTGTTGCGGATCGGGGCCGCGCTTGCTGTTGTCATTGTTCTTTCCTTTTTCTCTGCGTTGAGTTTTGGGTAAGTCTTTTGAGTGGTCTCTCCCCCACCCGGCTCCGCCGGGAGCCCCCTCGTCAGAGGGGGCCAAGAAAGGAGGAGCCAGGGCGGATGGAAATCAGGCGAGCTGGATCCAGGCGGAGGTGTCCTGGGGGAGCTTGCCGTCGTCGGTCAGCGGGCCGGAGGTGAGGAGCACCTCGCCGGCGGGCAGGTCGACCGGGTCGGCGCCGAAGTTGGTGATCGACGCCCAGCCGTTGGCGCGCTTGTAGGCGATCGTGCCGCCGGTGAAGCCGTTCGCGCCGTCCGGCTTGCCCGTGGAACGGTCCTCGGGCAGCCATTCGAGGCTCAGGTCGTTGGTCTGCAGCTTGTGGCGCAGGGCCAGCGTGCGGCGGTACAGGTTGAGCATCGAGTCCGGATCGGCGGCCTCGGCGTCGGCGGCGAAGTCCTTGTACCACGCCGGCTGGGGCAGGTGGGCTTCCTCGGCCGGGGTGCCGTCGGCCTTGGTGGCCGGCGTGAAGCCGTAGGAGTTCACCGGATCGGCCGTCCACGGCAGCGGCACGCGGCAGCCGTCGCGGCCCTTGGTGGACGCGGCCTGCGAGGTGCGGTGGCCGGACGGGTCCTCGACGCGGTCCCACGGGATGTCGGCCACTTCGAACAGGCCGAGCTCCTCGCCCTGGTAGACGTAGGCGGAGCCGGGCAGCGCCATCTCCATGAGGATCGCGGCGCGGGCGCGCTTGGTGCCAAGCGCCTTGTCAAGCGGATAGGTGGTGCCGTCGCGCAGCACCCAGTCCTTGGCGAGCTGGTGGTATTCGCTGGTCGGCACCTGCGGCAGTCCGTAGCGGGTGGCGTGGCGCACCACGTCGTGGTTGCTCATCACCCACGTGGCGGAGGAGCCGGAGCGTTCGGCGCTTTCGATGCCCTCCTCGATGGCCTGGTGCATGTTGTCGCGGATCCAGTCCTTCTTGGCGAACTCGAAGTTGAAAATCTGGCCGAGGTCGTCCGGGCTGGCGTACAGGTACTGGCGGTTGGGCTGCACCCACGCCTCGGCGACGGCGAACGCCGGCGGGTTGTACTCGTTGAAGACCTTGCGCCACTCGTGGTAGATCTCGTGGACCTCGTCGCGGTCGATGACCGGGTGGGAGCCGTCGTCCGGCTGGTCGGAGGTGCACCACACGACGTAGTTGTCGAGGTCGTCGCGGTCGAGGTCCTTGGCGAGGCCGTGGGCGACGTCCACGCGGAAGCCGTCGGCGCCGTGGTCGAGCCAGAAGCGCAGGGTCTTGAGGAAGTCCTCGCGCACCTCGCGGTTGTTCCAGTTCCAGTCGGGCTGCTCCTTGGTGAACATGTGCAGGTACCACTGGCCGTCGGGCACGCGGGTCCAGGCCGGGCCGCCGAAGTGGTTCTCCCAGTTGCTGGGAGGGATGTCGCCGTTCGGGCCCTTGCCGTCGCGGAAGATGTAGCGGTCGCGCTCCGGGGAGCCGGGAGCTGCGGCGAGCGCCTCCTGGAACCACGGGTGCAGGTTGGAGCTGTGGTTGGGGACGATGTCGACGACGACCTTGATGTTCCGTTCATGTGCGGCCTTGGCGAGCGCGTCGAAGTCGTCCATGGTGCCGAGCTTCGGGTCGACGTTGCGGTAGTCGTCCACGTCATAGCCGCCGTCGGCGAGCTGGGAGGGGTAGAACGGGCTGAGCCAGATGGCGTCGACGCCAAGGTCGGCCAGATAATCGATCTTCTCGGTCACGCCGGCGATCTGACCGAGGCCCTCGCCCTTGGTGTCCTTGAAGGAGCGCGGATAGACCTGATATACGACCGCCTGCTTCCACCACAGGGCGGGATCGGTGGCTTCGACCATGTGTTCCTCCTTGAATACAAACGCTTGCATGCAAGCGTTTCAACATGTTCTTCGTTTTCGTGACTATTGCATGATAACGCTTGCACAACGAAATGCAAAACGGCCTGCAATCGGCGTGTCGAACGGGTTCGACATTGACGCGAAATGGCCGGTTTGCAATACTGCAAGCGCTTTTATATAATTCCGGTAAAAGCGCTTGAAACGCGTGGAGTATCGTAGTAACGGCGTCAATCCGAAGGTGGACGACGGCGTGGCCGCGGTACCGGCGCACCGTCGATGGATTCGCAGTCGAACATCAATACGGTATGCGGTGGGACCGCGGGATGGCCGACGACGCCCGACGATACGGACGATCACACGACAAGGAGGGACGGCTATGCCCGGCCAACAGACGGCGAGGACGACGATCGCGGACGTGGCGAAGGAGGCGGGCGTCTCCGTATCCACCGTGTCACGCGCGCTCAGAGGCCTCGACAAGGTCAATCCGGACACGCGCGCCCGCGTCGAGGCCGCCGCCGAGAAGCTCCGCTTCACCTTCTCGAAGACCGCCTCGTCGCTGGCGAGCGGCAAGTCGATGCGCGTGGCCGTGCTGCTGCCCAACGAGATCAACAGCTGGTTCAACTCGAACACCTTCGAAGGCGTGTACGAGGTGCTGTCGACCGAAGGCTACGACGTGGTCCCCTACGTGATGTGGGAGGAGGCCGACCTCAACCGCTTCTTCCACACGCTGCCCGGCACGCAGAACTTCGACGCGGTCATCATCACCTCGTTCATCCTCGACGAGCGCCAGCGCGAGTTCCTCGACACGCTCACCATCCCGATGGTCGGCATCAACGTGCCCTCCACCGAAGGCTTCGACGCGTCCATCCGCATCGACGACGACGCGGCCATGCACGCCGTCGTGCGGCTGCTGCGCTCCCTCGGCCACGAATCCATCGCCTACGTCGAGCAGCCGGTGCAGCCCTCGCCGTTCACGTGCAGCGACTCGGTGCGCATGGACGGATTCCTCGACGCCGCCGAACAGCAGGGCTACGACGAGGAGCACATCCTCACGATCCCCTCGCTCTCCCGTCTCGGTGACGACGGCGACGAGGAGGCGCAGGAGTCGATCGGCGGCGAGACGGCCGCGATCTCCGGCATCGCCGCGCAGCTCGTCGGCGCGATGAGCCGTCCCACCGGCATCTGCGTCGAGAACGACCGGTGCGCGGTCCTGCTGCTCAAGGAGCTGCGACGGCTCGGCTGGCGCATCCCCGAGGAGGTGTCGCTCGTCGGCTTCGACGGCGACAACGTCGGCGACGTCGTCGACCTGACCACCGTGCGCCAGAATCCGGTGCAGCTGGGACGCGCCGCCGCCGGCAAGGCGCTCGCGCTCATGCGCGGCGACGAGCCGGACGAGGCGCACACGGTGGCGCCGACGTCGCTGCTCATGCGCGCGACCACGGCGCGGCTCACGGCGTGAGCGCGCGGCCGTCGCGCGTGACGCGACGACGCATGGACGGCGCGACGACGCCGCTCCCCCGAAACGCGACGTGGGGTCCCACCCGAAACGGTGGGACCCCACGTCATGCGTTATACGCTACCCGACTGAACGCGCCGATCAGTTGGCGTGGAAGCCGGAGTAGTTCGGCGCCTCGGCCGTCATCACGATGTCGTGCGGGTGCGACTCGCGCAGGCCGGCGTCGGTGATGCGGATGAAGCGGCCCTTCTCGGCCATCTCGCCGATGTTGTGGGCGCCGATGTAGAACATCGACTGGTGCAGGCCGCCGAGCATCTGGTAGAGCACGGCGTTGAGCGGTCCGCGGTACGGGACCTCGCCCTCGACGCCCTCCGGCACGACCTTGTCGTTGGAGGTGACGTCGGCCTGGAAGTAGCGGTCCTTGGAGTAGGACTTCTTGCCGCGCGGGGCCATCGCGCCGAGGGAGCCCATGCCGCGGTACAGCTTGTACTGCTTGCCGTGCAGGAGCACCTTCTCGCCCGGGGCCTCCTCGCAGCCGGCGAGGGTGCCGCCGAGCATCACGGAGGACGCGCCGGCCACGAGGGCCTTGGCGATGTCGCCGGAGTAGTGGATGCCGCCGTCGGCGATGCAGGGCACGCCGGCCGCACGGCAGGCCTGGGCGGCCTCGTACACGGCGGTGAGCTGCGGGACGCCGACGCCGGCGACCACGCGCGTGGTGCAGATGGAGCCCGGTCCGATACCGACCTTGACAGCGTCGGCGCCGGCGTCGATCATCGCCTGCGCGCCGGAACGGGTGCCGACGTTGCCGCCGATGATCTGCACGCCGTCGAAGGCGGAATCATGCTTGAGGCGGGAGATCATGTCGAGGGCGAGACGGGCCTCGCCGTTCGCGGTGTCGACGACGAGCACGTCGACGCCGGCCTCCATCAGGGCGGAGGCGCGCTGCCAGGCGTCGCCGAGGAAGCCGACGCCGGCGGCGACGCGCAGGCGGCCCTGCTCGTCCTTGGTGGCGTCCGGGTACTGCTCGGTCTTGACGAAGTCCTTCACGGTGATCAGGCCGGTCAGGTGGCCTTCGGCGTCGACGAGCGGCAGCTTCTCGACCTTGTGCTTGGCGAGCAGGTCGTGCGCGTCCTCCTTGGAGATGTTGGACGGGCCGGTGATGAGGTTCTCGCGGGTCATGACGTCCTTGACCTTGAGGTGGTCGTAGTCCTCGGACGCGATGAAGCGCATGTCGCGGTTGGTGATGATGCCGACGAGCTTGTTGTCCTTGTCGACGACCGGCAGGCCGGAGATGTGGAACTTGCCGCACAGCTTGTCGAGGTCGGCGAGGGTGACGTCCGGGTTGACGGTCAGCGGGTCGGTGATCATGCCGGACTCGGAGCGCTTGACGACGTCGACCTGGGCGGCCTGGTCGTCGATGGAGAGGTTGCGGTGCAGCACGCCGATGCCGCCGTTGCGGGCCATGGCGATGGCCATCTCGGACTCGGTCACGGTGTCCATGGCGGCGGAGAGGACCGGGGCCTTCATCGTAATCTTGCGGGTCAGATGGGTGGTGGTGTCCACCTCGGAGGGAATGACGTCCGTCTCGTTCGGCAGCAGCAGGACATCGTCATAGGCGAGGCCGAGCTTGGCGAAGATCGGAGGGAGCGGAGCGTACGCGGACTGCGCGTTCATATCGGGGTTTGTAGCCATGCGTCCACTATAAGAACGTGGGGTGACGTAATACACAATCCTGCGTTATGCGGGCGTTCCGCCACGCCGTAGGCAAAGTGGGCGGAGGCCCGGCGAGGCGTGGGGACGCCTCACTTGCCGGATTCCCCGTCCTCGTCCGGGTCGCCGATGGCGATGCGCCCGGAGGCGTGCTCGGCCCTGGCGACCGCGTCGCGCGCGTTCTCCTCCATGATCTCCGGCAGGCGGCGTTTCAGGTACGGGTACATCGTGGCGACGGCGAGCACCGCGCCCACGACCGCCATGCCGATGAACACGTGCCACGCCTTGAAGAACAGGATCATCAGCGAGCCGAACGAGATGAGCGCGGCCCACGACCACAGGATCGCGACGGCGCCGCGCACGCTGTGCCCGATGCGCAGCATGCGGTGGTGCAGGTGCATGCGGTCGGGGTGCATCGGCGACTGCCCCTTCGCGAGCCTGCGCACGATCGCCAGACACATGTCGAGCACGGGCAGGAACAGCACGAGGATCGGCAGCAGGATCGGCATGAACACGGGCAGGTACATGCTCGTGTGCACGGAGGCCGGGTCGATGCGGCCGGTCATCACGATCGACGCGCAGGTGATGAGATAGCCGAGCAGCATCGAACCGGAATCGCCCATGAACAGCTTCGCCGGATGCCAGTTGTGCAGGATGAATCCGACGCAGATGCCGACGAGCGCCACGTCGATGAGCGTCGCCATCGAGGCGTAGGAGGGCGACGTGCGCGCGAGGATGTACGAGTAGATCGCGAACGCGATGCCGCCGATCGCGACGATGCCGGAGGCGAGACCGTCGAGGCCGTCGACGAAGTTGACCGCGTTGATCGACGCGACGATGAGGAACGCGGTGATCGCCATCGACAGGCTCGGCGAGGCGGTGACGAGCGAGCCGAGCGGCAGGGAGATGATCTGCAGGCCGCCCCACGCGACGAACACGGAGATGAGCAGCTGACCGGCGAGTTTGAGCATCCAGTCGAGGTCCCACAGGTCGTCGGCCATGCCGAGCAGGCAGATCATGACCGCGCCGGCGAGCACGACCCACGGCAGGTGGCTGCCCTGGAACAGGCCCTGGATGAAGCTGATGTGGCTGGCGAACAGCATGGCGACGGCGAAGCCGAGCATCATGCCGAGGCCGCCCATGCGCGGCGTCGGGATCGTGTGGACATCGCGGGCGCGCACCTCGCCGACCGCGCCGATCTCGATCGCCACATGGCGGATCAGCGGGGTGAGCAGGTACGTGGCGCCGCCGGCGATGGCGGCGATGAACAGGTAGATCCTCATGCGCCGAGTCCTCCCCCGTTGACGTGCAGCGCGGCGCGGATCTCGGACTGGCCGATCACGCCCTCGCGCAGGATGGCGATGCCGTCGCGCTCGTGCGGATCGGCGGCGACGACGGTGCTGGAGACGTGGCCGGGCGTCGAACCGCCGTCGAGATACAGGGCGACGGCGTCGCCGAACGCCTCGACGGCCTCGTGCACGCTCTGCGCGCTTTCGTCGCCGGACAGGTTCGCGCTGGACGCGGCGAGCGGGCCGGTGGCCTTGAGGATGCGCAGCGTGAGCGCCGAGTTCGGCACGCGGATGCCCTGCGTGCCGTCCTTGGCGACGGTCTTCAGCGTGCAGCCTTCGCGCGCGACGGCGATCGGCGAGAACGCGCCGGGCAGGAAACGAGCGGACAGACGGTTGAGCGGGGCGGGCAGGTCGAGGCCGATCTCGTCGAGCTGGTCGGTGCCGGCGAGCAGCACCTGCAGGGCCTTGAAGCGCGGACGGCGCTTGAGCTCGTAGATGCGGTCGATGGCACGGGTCGAACGCGGATCGCCGGCGATCCCGTACACCGTGTCCGTGGGGATGACCACCAGTCCGCCGTCCTTCACGATGGCCGCCGCCTCGCGCAGCGCATCGTCGTCGATCGCACGAATCTCACTCATCGAACGCCTCCTGAAACCTGTCTGACACAATCCATCATTGCACCATCGCACCTCGACCGCCACATATGACCCGTTATGTACGGTCGTACATCTAAGCTGAATCGCAACCACGCGACATCCGTAACGCAAAGGAGCATCATGACCGACGTCACCACCGATGACAACGTTTCCAACGATTCCGCGACATCCGCCGCATCCGACTCCCCCGTCTTCGCGGTCCCGCCCGTCGAACTGCCGACGCCGCGCCGCTCCGAACGCGAGGAGATGCTCGACGGCAGACTGTACGATGCCTCCGACCCGGAACTCGACGAACTGCGCCGCAAGGCCGGCGACCTGTGCACCCGCTTCAACGCGACCTCCCGCCACGACGACGCGACGCGCGCCGCGATCCTCGACGAACTGCTGCCCGGCCACGGCGCGAACCTCGACGTGATGGGCCCCGTCTTCTTCGACTACGGTTGCCACACACGAATCGGCGACCGCGTGTTCGCGAACTTCAACTTCACCGTGCTCGACTGCGCGCCGGTCACGATCGGCGACGACGTGCTGTTCGGCCCGAACGTCTCCCTGCTGCCGCCGATGCACCCGCTTCGCTGGCAGGACCGCAACGTGCGCACGCGCGAGGACGGCTCCAGCTACGACTACGAATACGGCGAGCCGATTCGGATCGGCTCGAACTGCTGGTTCGGCGGCAACGTGACCGTGCTCGGCGGCGTGACGATCGGCGACGGCTGCGTGATCGGCGCCGGTGCGGTCGTCACCAAGGACATCCCCGCGAACTCGGTCGCCGTCGGCAACCCGGCCCGCGTGATCAAGACGATCACCGACAAGGACGCCAGCGTGTACCAGGACTACTGCCGGGCGTGAGACGACGTGGCCCCCTCCGCGATTGACGGAGGGGGCCACGTCGTCTTTCGGCGCTACCGAGCGCTCACGCGCCGAGGTAGGCCTTGCGGACCTTTTCGTCGTGGAGGAGGTCGGAGGCCTTGCCCTCCATCGTGATGCGGCCCGTCTCGAGCACGTAGGCGCGGTCGGCGATGGACAGGGCCATCTTCGCGTTCTGCTCGACGAGGAGCACGGTGATGCCCTTCTCGCGCAGCGCCACGATGATGTTGAAAATCTCCTTGACGAGCAGCGGCGACAGACCCATCGACGGTTCGTCCATGAGGATGGTCTTCGGATGGCTCATCAGGGCGCGGCCCATGGCGACCATCTGCTGCTCGCCGCCGGAGAGCGTGCCGGCCAGCTGGCGGCGACGCTCCTTCAGGCGCGGGAAGTAGTCGAACACCATCTCGAGGTCCTTGGCCATGCCGGACTGGTCCTTGAGGCTGAACGCACCCATCTCCAGGTTCTCCTGCACGGTCATGCGGGTGAACACGTGGCGGCCTTCCGGCACGTGCGCCATGCCGAGGGTCACGATCTTGTTCGCATGCGTCTTGAGCAGGTCGTGGCCGTCGTAGACGATCGAGCCGGACTTCGCCGGCACGAGGCCGGTGATCGTGTGCAGCGTCGTGGTCTTGCCGGCGCCGTTCGCGCCGATCAGCGAGACGATCTCGCCGTCGTTCACGGTCAGGCTGATGCCCTTGACCGCCTCGATCGCGCCGTAGGAGACGCACAGATCCTTGATTTCCAGCATCAGCGTGCCCCTTCCTGCATGGTCTTGGCGATGCTCGGTTCGGGCGTCGCGTGGTCGGTGGAGTCGCCTTCGGCGTCGTCGGAGTCGTCGGCGCCCAGGTAGGCGGAGATGACCTGCGGGTTGTTCGCGATCTCCTCCGGGGTGCCGGAGGCGATCGTGCGGCCGTAGTCGAGCACCTGGATGCGCTGGCACACGCTCATCACGAGGCTCATGTCGTGCTCGATGAGCAGGATCGCGATGCCGAAGCGGTCGCGGATCGTGTTGATGCAGCGCAGCAGGTCCTCGGTCTCGGTCGGGTTCATGCCGGCGGCCGGCTCGTCGAGGAGCAGCAGCTTCATGCCGGTGGCGAGGGCGCGCGCAATCTCGAGCTTGCGCTGCTGGCCGTACGGCAGGTTCGCGGCCTGCGTGGAGGCGAGGCCGTCGAGGTCGAAGATCTTCAGCAGGTCCATCGCCTTGGCGTGCATCTCGTTCTCCTGCTTCCAGAAGCGCGGGGTGCGGAAGATGGCGCCGCCCAGACGGTAGCTGAACGATTCGTCGAAGGCGACGAGCACGTTCTGTTCGACCGTGAGCTGCTTGAACAGGCGGATGTTCTGGAAGGTGCGGGCGATGCCGGCGCGCACGACCTGATAGGTCTTCTTGCCGTTCATGTGCTGCCCGTCGAGCCAGAAGTCGCCTTCCGTTGGCTTGTACACGCCGGTCAGCAGGTTGAACACGGTGGTCTTGCCGGCGCCGTTCGGGCCGATCAGGCCGATGAGCTCGCCCTTGCGGATCGTCATGTTGAAGTCGGAGACGGCCTTGAGGCCGCCGAAGGTGATGCCGAGATGCTCGGCCTTGAGGATGGGCTGTCCGTTGTTCTTCGCGTCGGTCATCTCACGCCTCCTTCGTGTCCGTGGCGGTTGCGGCGGTCGCGGCGGTTCCGGTCGCGGCCTTCCCGGCGGCTTCCGCCTTCTCCTCGGCCTCGGCCTTCGGGTTGCGGAACAGCAGGCGGTTCACGAGGCGCGGCAGCGAGAACTCCCAGGAGCCGAAGATGCCCTGCGGGCGGAAGATCATGACGAGCACGAGCACCACCGAGTACGCGAGCATGCGGTAGTCGGCGAACGCGCGCAGCAGCTCCGGCAGGATCGTCAGACCGACCGCGGAGACAATCGAGCCGGTGATCGAGCCCATGCCGCCGAAGACGACCATGATCACGTAGTTGATGGAGTTGAGCCAGCCGGCCATCGTCGGGTTGAGCGAGCCGATGTACTGGGCGAAGATGCCGCCCGCGATGCCGGCGAAGAACGCGGAGATCGCGAAGACGAGCACCTTGAGGTACGTGGTGTTGAGGCCGGAGGCGCCGGCGGCGATCTCGTCGTCGCGGATGGCCTTGACGGCGCGGCCGTAACGGGAGCGGCCGAACATGAACAGCACCACGACGGTGATGATCATGATCCAGAACACGATGTACAGGTTGGCGGTGCGCTCGATGCCGATGAGCGCCTGGCCGGCCGCGCCCTTGTCGAGGCCCATGCCGCCGGCCACCTTGAGGTTCTGGATGACCACGCGGATGATCTCGCCGAAGCCGAGCGTGATGATGGCGAGGTAGTCGCCATGCAGGCGCAGCGCCGGGATGCCGATGAGGATGCCGAACACGCAGGCCACGATGCCGCCGAGCAGCGTGGTGACGAGGAAGCGCAGCGTCGGGTCGGCGAGCATGCCGTTGGCGACCATGTACTTGGAGGCGAGGGCCGCCACGTACGCGCCGATCGCCTCGAAGCCACAGCAGCCGAGCGTCAGCTGGCCGAGCACGCCGATCGTGAGGTTCAGCGAGGTGGTCATGATGATGGCGATGCAGGCGGTCATCATGATGCCCTTGATGTAGGAGTTGGCGATGCCGGACTCGCACAGCGCCATGACGACGCCGAACGAGGCGAGGATGCCGAGGAAGCAGACGAGGTACGACTGCCTCGTGGAAAGCATGGACTTCTTCATATCAGACCTTCTCTCCCTCGTTCTTGCCCATGATGCCGGACGGCTTGACCAGCAGCACGACGATCAGGATGGCGAACACGATGGCGTCGGAGAACGCCGAGGTGATGACGCCGCCGGTGATCGTGCCGATGTACGCCTTGGTGAGGCTCTCGACGAGGCCGATGGCGATGCCGCCGATCATGGCGCCCGGGATCGAGCCGATGCCGCCGAGCACGGCGGCGACGAACGCCTTGAGGCCGAGCATGGCGCCCATCATCGGGGAGACCTGCGGGTAGGCGGCGCAGTACATGAGCGAGGCGACGGCGGCGAGGCCGGAGCCGATCGCGAAGGTGAGGGCGATCGTGGAGTTCACGTTGATGCCCATGAGCACGGCGGCCTCCTTGTCCTCGGAGACGGCGCGCATGGCCTTGCCCTGCTTGGTGAACTTGACGAACAGCTGCAGGCCGACCATGATGACCAGGCCGAGCACGATCGTCAGGAGCGTGTCGCCGGGCAGCTTGAGCTTGCCGAATGCGATGGACGGCAGGTGGAAGATCGTCGGGACGGTCTGGAAGTCGGCGCCGAAGATGGCCTGGGCGCCGTTCTCCAGCAGCAGCGACATGGCGATGGCGGTGATGAGGGCGGTCATCGAATTGCCCTTCTCACGCACCGGCTTGTAGGCGGCCTTCTCGACGATGATGCCGACGGCCACGCACACGAGGACGGCCGGGACGATCGCCACCCAGGCGGGCAGGCCCATGGCGACGATGGCGGGAATGGTGAGCATCAGCACGTAGGCGCCGACCATGATGAAATCGCCGTGGGCGAAGTTGATCAGTCGGATGATGCCGTAGACCATGGTGTAGCCGAGCGCCACGAGCGCGTAGACGCTGCCGATCTTGAGACCGCTGAACAGCTGGCTGATGAACATGATGATCTGATCGGTCATCGCTCCCCCTTTCTTTCTGGTAGTCGTGGACGTCCCCACGAATCAGGGACGTCATGAACGGATGGTTATGGATGGATGAATCGAAAATCGAAAACGGAAACAGGTAACGGGTAATCGACAAAGAAATCGATCGGAAAAACGCAAAAACGGAGAGGGCCGGCGAAACCGGCCGCTCTCCTCGTTTGCGTCGCGTCACACGCCGCGACCCTGGTGGGCGGAACTCACTGGAGCGTGGCTCACTTGGGCTGGACGGTGGTGTTGTAGACGGGCTTGCCGTCCTTGAGCTCGAGCACGATCACGGACTTGGTCGGCGAGCCGGACTTGTCCATCGTGAACTTGCCGGTGACGCCTTCGAAGCTCATGCCGGCGACGGCGTTGCGCACGTCCTCGCGGGTGGCGTTCTTGCCGGCCTTCTCGACGGCCTGCTTGATCATGTAGATCGTGTCGTAGCCGAGGGCGGCGAAGGTGTTCGGATCGGCGTTGTTCTTGGCCTTGTAGGACTTGATGAAGTCCTGCACCTTGGTGTTGGAGGTGTCGTCGGCCGAGTAGTGGGTGGTGTAGAAGGTCTTGTCGTACTGGGACTTGTCGCCGGTGAGCTTGAGGCCGTCGTAGCCGTCGGGGCCCATCACGTAGCCCTCGAAGCCGACGGAGCGGGCCTGCGGGATGATGTACGGGCCGGCCACGGAGTAGTAGTACGGGGCGTACAGCAGCTCGGCGCCGGAAGCCTGGATCTTCTGCAGCTGGGCGGAGTACTCGGTGTCGTCGGCGGAGGAGGAGCTCTCCTTGTCGACCACCTGCATGCCGAGCTTCTCGGCGGCCTTGGCGAAGGCCTCGCCCACGCCGGAGGAGTACGGATCGCCGGTGCCGTAGAGCACGGCGACCTTCTTGACCTTCAGGTTCTCGGCGGCGAAGCGGGCGGCCACCTCACCCTGGTAGGAGTCCTTGAAGCAGGTGCGGAACAGGTAGTTGCCGGTCTCGATGGAGTCGGCGGTGGCGGCCGGGGCGATGGTGACCAGCTTGGTCTGGTCGGCCAGCGGCGCGACGGCGGCGGTGGTGGAGGAGATGGTCGGGCCGGCCACGGCGAGCACGTTGCCGTCGGCGGCGAGCTTGTTGTAGGCGTTGGACGCCTCGGTGGCGTCGCCCTTGTCGTCGAGGGACTCCAGCTTGACCTTCTTGCCATTGATGCCGCCCTTGGCGTTGATCTCGGAGACGGCCAGCTCGAAGCCCTTGAGCTCGGCCTCGCCGTACGCGGCGGCGGTGCCGGAGTTGGTGGTCACGGAGCCGATGGTGATGGTGTCGCCCGAAGCCGCGGAGCTGGAGCTGGAGGAGTCGTCCATGCTGCCGCCGGAGCATCCGGCGAGGGACATGGCCATGACGGCGGCCGCGCCGGCCGCGATCATCTTCTTGGAGAACATGACTGTTCTGCCTTCTTTCTTCTTCGTGAATTACGCATCGCGGCCACAAGCCTCCACCCGGTCCTTCCGGGATCGCCGGCTCGTGCGGTGACGCGCATGATGTGCGCGCGGGACATCCTGGCGGTGTGCGGCCCGCACGGCTTGTGGCCATGCGTACGGCACCCGTGTCTCTTCTCTCACGATGCTTGCCGCCGACTGTTATACAGGTACGCCCGTACCGGCCGCAGTGCCGTTTCTTATTGTGAGACGAGTCACATTCACGTCCGGGATGCGGTCATCTTCCGCATCCCGGACATATCAGCCTCCCTCTGACGAGGGAGGTGTCAGCCGTCAGGCTGACGGAGGGAGAGATACCGGAATCGTTACGCGCCGGCTGTCTCTCCCCCACCCGGCTACGCCGGGAGCCCCCTCAGCAGAGGGGGCCGAAATCCTATCTCTCGGCGAAGAGGAAGCGGGGGCGGCCGGTCCAGTCGTTCTCGGTGCGCGCGGAGGCGAAGCCGTTCGCGCGCGCGTAGGCGACGAGACGCTCCCCCTGCGTCACGTCATGCTCCATGACGAGCACGCCGCCGGCACGCAGCAGGCGCGAGGCGCGCAGCACGATCCGCTCGGGGATGAGCGCGCCGTCCGCCGAGCCGCCGTACAGCGCGAGCGCGGGATCGTGGTCGCGCACCTCGGGCTGTTCGGGGATCTGGTCGAGCGGCACGTACGGCGGGTTCGTGATGACGGCGTCGACGCGCCCGTCGAGCTGCGGGAGGGTGAGCGCGCTGGTCGCGTCGCCCAGTTCGAGATGGTAGTTGTAGCCGGCGGTCGGGTTCGCGCGCGCGACGAGGTCGCGGTTGCGTTCCGTCCACACGTAGGCTTCCGGCGACTTCTCGACGGCCCACACCTCGGCGCCGGGCACCTCGGTCGCGACGGCGAGGCCGATCGCGCCCGAGCCGGCGCACAGGTCGACGACGATCGGATGGTACAGCCCGTTGCGCGTGATCCAGTCGAGTCCCGCCTGCACGACGGTCTCGGTCTCCGGCCGCGGGATGAACACGCCCGGGCCGACCTTCAGATCGAGATAGCGGAACGGCGCATGGCCGGTGATATGCTGCAGCGGCTCGCGCTTGGCGCGGCGCGCGACCATCGCGTCGAAGCGGGCGACGACGGCGTCGCGGCCGTCCGCGTCGTCGGCGGCATCACCGATGGCGTCGAGCGGATCGCCCATGAGCAGCGCCTTGTCGACGTCGCGCAGCTGAACGCCCGCCGCCTCGGCGAGCAGGAGCTTCGCGTCATGCTCGGGCGTGTCGACGCCCGCCTCGCGCAGCCGCGCAGCCGCGGCGCGGATCATATCGTCGATATCCATCATCACTTCTGGTTGGCGAGACGCTCGGCCTCGTCGGCCTGGATGTCGGAGTCGATCACGGCCTGCAGGTCGCCGTCGAGCACCTGGTCGAGGTTGTACGCCTTGTAGTTGGTGCGATGGTCGACGATGCGGTTCTCCGGGAAGTTGTACGTGCGGATGCGCTCGGAACGGTCGAGGGAACGTACCTGCGAGTGGCGCATGTCGGCGGCCTCCGCGGCCTCCTGCTCGTGCTTCATGGCGAGCAGGCGGCTCTTGAGCACGCGCAGCGCGGCGGCGCGGTTCTGGATCTGCGACTTCTCGTCCTGCATGTTCACGGTGATGCCGGTGGGCAGGTGGGTCATGCGCACCGCGGAGTACGTGGTGTTCACGGACTGGCCGCCAGGGCCGGAGCTCATGAAGATGTCGATCTTGAGGTCCTTCGGATCGATCTCGATCTCGTCGTCGTCCTCGTCGGCCTCCGGGAAGACGAGCACGCCGGCCGCGGACGTCTGGATGCGGCCCTGCGATTCGGTGACGGGGATGCGCTGCACGCGGTGCACGCCGCCCTCGTACTTGAGGGACGCCCACACGCCCTCCTCCGGAGCGGGCGTGCCCTTGGCGCGGATCGCGACCTGCACGTCCTTGACGCCGCCGAGCTCGGTGCCGTTCTCCGACTGGATGGTGACGGTCCAGCCGCGCTTCTCCGCGTATCGGGTGTACATGCGCAGCAGGTCGCCGGCGAACAGCGCGGCCTCCTCACCGCCGGTGCCGGCCTTGATCTCCATGATCACGTCGCGCGCGTCGTCCGGGTCGCGCGGGATGAGCGCGGTGCGGAGCTTCTCCTCGGCGGCGGGCAGCTCGGCTTCGAGCCGCTTCGCCTCGGCCGCGAAGTCGGGGTCCTCGCCGGCCATCTCGCGGGCGGCCTCGAGGTCGTCGCGCAGGGAGAGATAGGTCTTGTATGCGGAGACGATCGCGCCGAGTTCGGCGTGACGACGGCCCAGCTTGCGCATCTTGTCCGGGTTCGTCACCACCTCGGGGCTGGCCATCTCCTGTTCGATGTTCTGGTATTCCTCCAGCGCGGTCGCCGCCGCGGGGAACTGTTCATCTGCCATGGTCGCTGTCTTCCTTGGAATCGGTATGGTGTTCGGTTTCGCGGTGCGCGGGCATACAAAAACGCCAGTCCTGCGATGGACGACGGGACGGTACGCCGAAGCGCGCCGACCCGTCTCGCGGGACTGGCGTCAAGTATGCTACTTGGTCTTCTTGCCGTAGCGACGCTCGAAGCGGGCGACGCGGCCACCGGTGTCGAGGATCTTCTGCTTGCCGGTGTAGAAGGGGTGGCACTTCGAGCACACGTCGACCGTCATGTGGTCGCCCTTGTAGGTGGAACGGGTGACGAAGGTGCTGCCGCACGAGCACAGGACCTCGACGGCATGGTAATCGGGATGGATACCCTGCTTCATGATGTCTCCTAAGGAATTCAGGTGACCCGGGTCGCCATGCCCCTATGGCTGGCGTGAACCGGAACCTAGTGAATGATAGTCCCCACCGCCGACACTTGGGACACGCCGAGCTCGGCCCCTCTGACCCCGAGGGGGCCGACGAACGGACAGTGCCCCCGCTGGGACTTGAACCCAGGACAAACACCTTATAAGGGTGCTGCTCTAACCGACTGAGCTACGGGGGCGACCCACACGATTGTACCGGCGGCGAGGACGGCGCGCGGCGCACCGTCGCGCAACACGCCGGAGCGCTCAACCAAAACGAACATCAATGTTCGTTTCAATGAAAAATCTACCATTGCAGATGATAGATTACGTAGTCATTCGCACACAAAGCGAAGGAGCCGCACAATACCGCGCACTCAGGTAAAGCTCGCGTTAACAAGGTCAAAAATCACGTATTTTCAATATGTTTAGCGCTCACAACGTGCTAACCTATATCGCAGATGTTCGCAAGGGCATCCCCAACAGCAGACAAACGTTACAGAAAAAACGTACATTTTCTCACCACTGAATCGAACATCAATATTGTTCGATTCACGGTGGAAGGGAGCAAACATGGCAGAGCAAGCCAAGGAAATCACCGTCAACTTCGACATGTTCGACAAGACCCCGGAGGAGAAGACCGCCGAGGCCAACAAGGTCGCCAAGTCGTTCGGCATCAGCGACGAGGCCATCGCCGAGGTCGAGGAGTACAAGGCCAAGCTCACCCGCTACAACGCGTGGGATCTGCCGTTCATGGGCTACGTGAACGACGACGGCTACGGCTACGCCTACGTGCCGGACGCCGCCATCGTGCGTGAGCCCTACTGGGACGCCCACAAGGCGTTCCTCGCGCTGCCGGAGGACGTGCAGACCGCGTTCGCGATCCGCATGCTGTTCACCCACCGTCCGGTCGACCGCTACGGCGCCAGCATGTTCCTGCACTACCAGCGCGGCTTCAAGGTGAACTTCGTCGGCACCGGCGCCAACAAGTACTGATCCGCACCGCTTCACCGATGCGACGCAACGGGGCGTCCGCACAGACAACACCGAAGGGCCGTGGGCCGGACGTCGTCCGTCCCACGGCCCTGTGCGTTCCGGCGAGCCAGCACCGGCATCCGCCGGCTAACGACGCACCCGCGGCGCGCCCGCACGCGCCATCTCCTCCCAATCGATCTTGAGTCGACGGTCCCGGCCGAACAGCATGCGCGCGTAGTCGACGTACCCCGGCTCCCACTCATGTAGCGAGGCCGCCACATGCACGCGGAACGTGTCGTCGTTCGGCGTATGCGCCTCATACAACGGCGTCCACGGCATGCGCCACACGCCGCGCACCTGGGCGACGCGCCCGATGATCGAACCGCCGGCCGCGCCGTCGAACCGGCCGGCCGCCGCACGGTCATGGATCTCGATCATGCCGCCGCGCGCCAGGTCCTCCACCGTCACGACGCCGTCGGCGGCGTTGGCGGCGTGCACCCAGAACCACGAGGCGAAGTTCGAGACCGCCGTCTCGCACAGGTCCTGGTAACCGCGCTCCTTCACGTCGCCGCCGTCCTCGCTTTCGCGCGCGGCGGCCACGACGAACGGCGTCAGCCCGGAGACGTCAAGATGGTAGTCGAACGCGAACCATTGGGCGAACGCGTCCTCCACATGCTCGTGGAAGGAGCGCGAACGCGTACGGAACGGGTTCAGATTCAGCTGGATGAAGAACTCGCGTCGCGCGTCCCCGTACGTCACCAGGTCGTTCTCCCGGAACAGGGACACCACCTTGTCGGTCGGAATCGTCGAGAATCCCGGATCGCCGCGCTCGCACCCGTCCACCGTCACTACATCGCACATCGTCATGGTCCTCCCCCTTCAGGGTCCTGCGGAAGGCGCCGTCGCCCTCCATGTGCGGCCCACCATAAGGCCCGCGTCACGGCCCGGGCAACCCCGGCCGCCCCGCGGTGCGGGACGGTGGAAAACCCGGTGGACGAGCGGCCCGGCGTCCGCATCGCCGCCGCCGGTCAGTACGGCTGGTTGGCGTGGATGATGATGCCACGTTCGTGTTTGAGGAACTGGCGGGCGGACTCATGGTCGACGTCGTGCGCGTCGGTGAGGCTCTCGTAGACGACGGCGGTCTGCGCGCCGCGGGAGAGGCCGGCGAACGCCGCGTAGGCGTTCCACCCGTCCTGGGCCACGGCGAACGTCGGTTCCTGCACGTAGCCGTATCCGGCGGCGTTGCAGTAGCCGTTGAACGGCAGTCCCCACGCCCGGTGCGCGTCGAGTCGCCGCGCGTAATCGGCGGCTTCGGCGAACTCGGCGTCGGTCACGCCTGCGCGGCGCGCCAGTGCGACGGCGTGGTCGTGGTCATAGCCGCAGTCTCGCGGCGGAACGGGCAATGACATGATGTCCTCCTTGATTGACGGGTCCATGGTCTTGACAGGTCCATGGCCGCCATGATTCGGCGGCCATGGACCGGATTCCTCAGCTGCGGCGTCCCCTGCGCCGGCGTCCGGCCGTCAGCGCCGCGCCGGCCGCGCCGCACACGGCCGTCGCCAGGACGGCGAGCGCGACCGCCGAACCGGTGGCGCTCAGACCGCCAGTCTTGCCGCCGGCACCGGTCTTGCCGCCGGCACCACCGCCGTCACCGTCACCACCGTCGTCACCGGAACCACCGACGTTGCCGGTACCGCCGATATCGCCGGAACCACCGCCGTCACCGTTGCCCGGCCTGTCCGGGTCCGGTGTCGGTTCGGGCTCCGGGTCCGGCTGTCCATCCCCGACGAACACGACCGTGTACGTGGCGGAACTCTCCCGGTCCTCGCTGCGCACGACGACGCGCGCGGTCGGATAGGTCGTCGAGGCGGGCACGACGGTGACGCCGGGGTTGTCGGCCACGTCGTACTCGGGTTCGACGGCCGGATATTCCCCGTCCGCCACGGTCCCGTCCATCGCCGTTCCTTCGATCTTGACCGTGTAGTCGGTCTTGTCGGTGGAGAATCCGTCGAGCGCCGCTCCCCCGACCTTGAGCCCGGTGAGCGCCGTCGAGGTGCCGGCGGCCACATCACGTTCATACGCCTCGATCTCGGTGATGGCGATCGTGTCTGCGGGGCCGTCGATGCCGGACTTGTACCAGTACACGCGCAGCCTGTTGAAGTCGTACGCGGTCTCGTTGGCGAGTCCGAGGATGAAGTCCAGCTTCGCGTCCTTGGGGGTCGCGCCGTCGTCCAGCTTGTACGTGGTCCAGCGGTTCTTGCCGCTGCTGCGTTTGAAGCTGACGATGCCGTCGTTGACCTGCCCCACCGATTCGGCCGGCGAGGCGGGCGTGGAGCTCACCTGCGGGAACGCGTTGGTCTGGTAGAGGATGCGGTTCTCGCCGGTCTTCTCCTCGCCGGCGCGGATGCGCGCCCTCACCTTGCGCGTCACCGTCACGCCGTCCTCCTCGAAGGAGACGGCGCCGGTGGCGTCGGCGAAGCCGAGCTTCGCGACGGATGCGGGGTCGATCGGATTCCAGGCGACCGGTTGTTCGGCGTCCGTGCCATCCGTGTAGTAGACGACGGCGGTTTCGGGCAGCGTCGGCACGGCGCCGACCGGCGTGGCGACGGCGATGTTCTCGACGGCTGCCACGTCGCGCACGGTCACGACGGCCTCGGCGGGCAACGGCGTGCCGTCCACCGCGCCGGTCACCTTGGCGACGCCGACGCGCGTCAGGTCGAGTCCGGCCACGGCGGCCGGATCCCACCTGACGGCGCGCGTGCCTTCCGGTCCGGTCGCATACGTCACCTTGACCGAGTCCGGCAGCGTGACCTTGGCCGCGCCGACCATGACCGTCGTCCTCACCGGTTCGACGGCGGTGACGTCGCGGCCGGAATCGACGACGTTCACGGTGATGACGGTGGTCGCGGTCTTCCCACGATAGGAGCCGGTCACGGTGACGGTGGCCGTGCCCTTGCCGATCGCGGTCAGGGTCCCGCTCGCCCCGTCCGCCTTCACGTCGACGACGGTCTCGTCGTCGCATGCATAGGTGTAGTCCACGCCGAAGCCGATCTTCTCGCCGTTCTTGCCGGTCGCGGTGACGGTGATGCGGGCGTCGTCGCCGTCCTTGAGCGTGTATGCGCCGGAACCGTCGGCCTTCAGACCATCGAGGCCTGCCGTGAGGCCGGCGAGCGTCGACGGTTCGCCCGGTTTGACGTCGCCGACGGAGAGGGTGAGTGTCGCCTTGATCGTGGTGCCGTCGACCATGCCTTCCACGGTCACGACGCCCGTCTTCGCGTAGTCGGCGGGTGCGATTGCGTTCCAGGTGACCGGCAGCTGGGCGGTATGGCCATCGCCGTATACGGCGGTGACGGTGGTGGGCAGTTTCGCGCCCGGATCGACGCCGACGTCGGTGGCGCGGCGTTCGCCGAGCACTTCGACGACGGTATTCGCGTCGCCCTTCACGGTGCGTACGGTGGTGGTGCCGTCGGCGAGGCCGTCCGACTGCGCGTTCACCTCGATCGGCTTGCCGCTGCCGTCGGAACGGACGATGAGCATCGCCTTGCCGGAGAACAGGCTGCGATGGCTGGTCGTGTAGTCGCCGGTGGCGGTCTGCCATTTCTCGAGGCTGGCGCCGTCGCCGTTGTCGACGCCGGCGATATAGCCATTCCTCACGTCGAAGGTGACGGTGTCGTCGGCGTCGGGCACGGGCGTGCCGTCGAGGTCGGTGGCTTCGACGGTGATGAACGACAGGTCGTCGCCCGAATATCCGGAGTTGTCGATGAGGCGGCGGTCCGGGGTGAGCTTCAACGCGGCGGCCTTGCCGGCGGTCTTGAGCGTGTCCTCGGCGATCACGCCGCCCGTGGCGTCATTCCCCGCGTAGGCGACGGCCTTGAGCTCGCCGGGCTCGTAGGCGACGTCGTCCCACGTGAGGTAGAAATCGTTGCGGTCCTTGCTGTCGTCCACATCGATCGTGTTGCGGTCGGCGGCGGTGCGGTAGATGAGACCGAGCCGGGTGGTCTGTTCGTCGAAGTTGCGCACGCCGAGCGACTTGCCGTTGAGGAACAGTTCGACGCTTTTGGCGTTGGAGTACGCCTGCACGTCGATCTTCTGCCCCTTCTTCCAGTTCCAGCTGGAGGGCACGAGATGCACCATCGGATCGGTGGCGCGGTCGGTCCACAAGCTCTTGTACAGGTAGTACGAGTCCTTGGGCAGGCCGGCGGTGTCGACGATGCCGAAGTACGAGGATTTCGAGGCGATGGTCTCGCCTTTCGCGTTCGTGCCGGAGTCGCCCGCGTACGGGGTGGGCTCGCCGATGTAGTCGAATCCGGTCCAGTTGAACTCGCCGAGCGAGTAGTCGGCGGTCAGCTCCTGGTTCCAGGTGAGGTCCACCTCCTTGCCGTTCTGGTAGGCGTCGTAGGCGGACAGCTGCAGCGCGGAGTCGTCGCGTACGGACTTGATGTCGCCCATGATCGGGTCGTCGAGGTCGTAGTACTTGCCGCGAGACTCCAGGTGGGAGCCGGATTCGGAGGCGAGGTTGATCCAGTCGGGGTGCGCCTTGTGCCATTCGCTCATCACGCGGCCGCCGAGGTAGCTGTAGCCGGCCACGTCCACGTTGTCGAGCACGGTCTGCGCGGCGCCCATCTCACGGTAGTTGTTCATCGTGGTGGGGCGCGTGGCGTCGACCTCCTTGACCCACGCGTTGAGGTTCTCGTCGAGGTCCTTGTACTGGCCGGTCGTGGAGGCGACCTCGCCGAGCTGGGAGGCGGTGATCTCGTTGCCGATGGACCACATGATCACGGCGGGATCGTTCTTGTCGCGGTCCACCATGGTCTTGAGCTCCTTCTCGAGCCAGATCCTCCCCGCCCATTCGCCGTCGCCGGTCACGGTCTTCTGCGCGGCGGTGCCGAGGCCCTTGCCGCCCATCTTCGGGCCGGTCCATTCCTCGCCGACCTCCTCGAGCACCATCATGCCCATGCGGTTCGCGAGTTCGATGAACTTGCGCGCGGCGGGGTTGTGCGCGGTGCGGATCGCGTTGACGCCCGCCGCCTTGAGGATCTCGAGCTGGCGTGCGGCGGCGCGTTCGTTGAACGCCATGCCGAGCGCGCCCAGGTCGGAGTGCAGGCACATGCCTTTGATCTTCATGTACCGGCCGTTGAGGTAGAAGCCGTCGTTCGCGGTGAACGTCAGGTAGCGCACGCCCACCGTCGTCTCGGTTTCGTCGACGGTCCTGCCTCCGACGGCGACGATGGTCTTCGCCGTGTACAGGTTCGGCGCGTCGGTGCTCCACAGTTTCGGATTCGCGATGTCGGCGGCCTGTTTGACGGTGGCGCTCGTGCCGGCCTTCACGGTGACCGGGTCGGCGGTGACGGATGCGACGGGCGTGCCGCCGTCGAGGATCGTCGTCGTCACGGTGGCCTCGGCGTCCTCGCCGCCGTCGTTGTCCACGTCGGTGGCGATGTCGAGCCGCGCCTTGCCGCCGGCGATATAGGCGAGGACCGTGTCCTTGTCATAGCTGAAATCGTTGGTGACGTCGCCGTCGCCGTACGTCGCGGCGGTGGGGATCGGCGTCGTGATGTCGGTGCCGTAGAGGCCCACGTGCACGTCGTCGATGACGCTGAGCGTCACGTCGCGGTAGATGCCGCCGCCCTCGTACCAGCGTGAGGTGGGCTCGTTGACGACCGCCTTGACGGCGACGACGTTCGGGCCGTCCTGGTCCAGATAGTCGGTGATGTCCTCGCTGAACGGGCCGTAGCCGACGAGCTGCGTGTACCCGTCGGTGGATTTGACGCCGACGGCCTTGCCGTTGACGTACAGCGTGGAGCTCGACTGCACGCCGTCGAAGTTGATGACGATGCGCCGCCCCTTCATCGCGTCGGTGAAGCTGAAGGTCTTGCGGTACCAGACCGTGCCGTACGGCAGGTAGCCGCGCGCGGCCTTCGCGGCCGCCTTCGACGAGCCGACCCCGGTGAAGTCCTCATAGATGCGCCAGTCGTGCGGCAGGTCGACGTCCTGCCAGCCGGAATCGTCGAAATCGTCGTTCTGCGCGCCGGACGGATTGCCTGTGACGAACTTCCAGCCGGCGTCGAAGTCGACGGTACGTCCGGTCGCGTCCGCGGTTCCTGCCGCGGGCGACGCCGTTCCGGACGATGCCGGCGTTTCCGACGATGCCGGCGTTTCGGCGGCGGTCGCGGCCGGCACGCCGGCGAACAGCGTGCCGGCCATCGCCGCGGCGACGCCGAACGCGATTGCCCTGTTCCTGAATCCCATCGATTGTTCCCTTCTTTCCATGACCGGCGGTCAGCAGCGTTTGCGCAGGGTGAGAGCGATACCGGCGAGAGCCGTCAGCATGGTGACTGTCGTGATTCCGGTCACGTCGGCACCGGTGCGGGACAGTGCCCGCGGATGCTTGGCGGCGGCGTTCCCGACTTGATCGGTCGCTCCGGGATTGTCGCCGTCGGTCGTGCCGGGCTTGTCCGGATCGGGCGTCGGTTCCGGATTCGGAGCCGGGTCCGGGTCGGGCGTCGGGTCGACCGGCTGCTCGCTCTTCTCCCACTGGGCGACGAGGTTGATCGGCCCGGTCGGGTTCTCGACGGCCTGGTCGAAATCGAAGGCCTGCGTGCCGGCGGCGTCGAGCGTCCAGCCCTTGAACGTGTAGCCCTCGCGGGTCGGATCGGCGGGCTTCATGACCTTCTCCCCCTTGGCGAACGTCTCCATCGCCGCGGCGGAGCCGCCGGCGGAGTCGAATGTGACCGGCCACTTGTCGCCGTCGAAGGCGGCGTGGATGCGGTCGTATTCCTCGGAGGTGATGTTGAGGAAGCTGCCGTGCTTCTTGATGGTCTCGCCCTTGGCCGGGTCCTGGTGGAAGTCGACGAGGTCGTCGCGATGCCATGCGGCCGGGGTCGTGGCGGCGAGGTCATTGGTCCTCACGATGCCGAAGCCCTTCTCCTCCTTGAACTGGTCGGCCACGATGGCGTACCTGTAGCCGAGTTCGTCGATGTCGTCCTTGTTGGTGACGAGGAACTCGTTGCCTTCGACCTGCTTGTTGTTCACCGAGAGCGCGGACTGCACCTGCGTGAGGTACTTCCATTCCTTGGCGTCGTCGGCGTTGCGGGTCTTCTCCTTGAAGGAGGTGGCGTACAGGTTCTTCGTGCGTTCGATGATGCCGGCGTTGTGCACGCGGTACCAGTAGCCGTCATCGGCCTTCATCATCGTGGAGTCGAGCGTGTAGCCGCGGCGGTCGATCCACTTGACCGGGTCGGAGAAGGTCACGAAGTCCTTCGTGGTGGCGTAGTACTGGTTCGGCGAGTCGGAGCGGCCGTACTGGTCGTCGGGTCCGGAGTTGGTGGACCAGTACACGAAGTACTGCTGGTTCTCCTCGTCCCACACGGCTTCGGAGGCCCATACCATGCCCTCCTTCTTCTCGCTGGAGGGGATCTTGGAGCCGACGTCCACGGCGCGCGGCTGGCTCCAGTCCACCAGGTCGGTGGACTCCCAGATGATGATCTTCCGACTGCCGTCCACGTTCCATCCGCACCCGGGGACGGTGTCCTTGTTCACCTGGTTCTGGTCAGTGGCGAGGATGTAGAACTTCGAGCCGTCGGGCGAGCGCAGCAGGAACGGGTCGCGGATGCCGCCGCAGCCCACGGTGGAGGTGAGCACGGGCAGCGTGGCCTTGTGCAGGTCGGTCCATTCGCGGCTGTCATGGCTGGTCGCGAAGTAGACCTGCTCCTCCCACAGGTTGTAGTCGGCCGCCGTCACGAAGTACGCCATCAGATAGTCGGTGGTGTTCTCGCCCTGATGATTGTCCGGATACGCGGGGTCGTAGTCGGCGGCCGCCGCGGTCTGTGCGGTCGGAGCGGTGGCGGCTGGAGCGGGTGCGGTCGTGTCGGCTGCGAAGGCGGCGGGGACGGCGCAGGCGAGGGCGGTCGTCAGCGACAATGCGGCCGCGGCGATGGGACGCCAGTGGTTGCGGGTATGCATGGTGGGGTTTCCTTGATCGTCGTTGATGGGATGGGAACGGGAATGGAGATGGGGCGATCCGCTCCCGCCGATTCGCGTCGACGGGAGCGGGAGCGGGCGGCGTCAGCCGCGCCTGCGCAGGGTGAGAGTGATGCCGGCGGCGGCCAGCATCAGCGTGACGACGGCGGCGAGTCCGGCCACGCCCGCGCCGGTGGCGGACAGCTTGCCCGCTGCGGCGTCGCCGTCGCCGGCAGCGTCGTCCGCGGCATCGCCGGCATCACCGGCATCGTCGCCGGCCGAGCCGCCGTCGCCGGTGCCGTCACCGTCGCCCGGTTCCGGGGCCGGTTCGATGGCCGGCTTGGCCTTGAGCGCGGCGGTTCTCGCGGCGAGTTCCTCGGCGGCCGCGTCCACGGCCTCCTGGTCGGTCGGCGCGGCGAGCACCTTCTCTGCTTCGGTGAGCGCGGTGGCGAACGGCTTCCATGTCTCGGCCGTGTAGGCGCCTTCGCCGGCCGCGGCCTTGGCTTTGGCCTCGTCGATGGCGAGTTCCAGCTTGGCGGTGTCGATTTCAGGCGTGGGCTTCTCGCCGACGGTCACGGTGCGGGTCGCGCTGCCGGTGAGGTTGCCGGAATCGGTGGCCGTGTAGGTGATCGTGTACGTGCCGGGCACGGTGGTGTCGACTTTGTCGACGGCCTTGCCGTCGAGGGCGATTGTCACGACGGCCTTGAGGCCGGTGTCCGTGTCGTCGGTGACGGTGACGTCGTCGGCGGACGGCTGCGTGAGATCGGCGCCGTAGTCGAGGGTCACGGCCGCGTCCACGCCCGTGTTGAGCGTGACGACCGGGGCCTTGTTCTCGGGCGCGGGCGGCGTGACGGTCGCCTTGACGAGGGCCTTCTTCGCGGCGAACAGTTCGGCGAGGACGGCGTCGACCTGGTCCTGCGTGGCGTTCGCGTCGGCGGAGACGGCCTTGGCTTCCTCGAGCTTGGCGGCGAACGGCTTCCAGCTTTCGGGCGTGTAGTCGCTCTCCTTGAGGTTGGCCGGGTCGGAGTAGGCGGCGATCGCCGCGTCGAGCTTGGTCTTGTCGGCGGACGGCTCGACCGGGTCGGTGGAGGCGACGGTGTCCGCGTCGAAGCTGGCGTAGTAGGGCTGGCCGGCGATGAGCGCGGCCACGCGGTACGTGTAGTCCTTGGCCTTGTCGAGGCCGGTGTCGGTGTAGGCGAGCTTGTCGGCGGTCACGTCGGCGACGGCGGTGAACTCGGTGGAGCCCTTGACGGCGCGGTAGACGCGGTAGCCACCCACGCCGACGCCCCAGACGCGGCCGTCGGCGGCGGCGGTCCAGGTGACGGAGGCGTTCGCCCCGTTCTTCTTCGCGGTGACGGTCGGCGCGGTCACACCGGCGGAGAGCATGGTCTGGCGATGGGCCGGCTGGTTGTAGGCGGTGTTCTGCCAGGCGAGGCCCTCACGGTAGGAGCGGGACTGGAGGGATGTGGCGATGCTGTACGGCGTGGCGATGTCCGTCGAGTACAGGCGCACCACGGACGGGTCCTTGGTGTCGCGCACGATGATCTCGTCGCGCCAGTCGCCCATGATGTCGCCGATCAGGCCCGCGTTGCCCTTGGAGCCGTTGTTGGTGGACGCGGCCGCGTCCTCCCAGATCACATCGGTGGTCATGGTCTCGGGGTTCCACTTCTGGACCTGCGGGGCGACGCGGTCCTGGTGCGCGGTGGTGATGGACGGATCCTGCGTGCCGCTGTATTCGAACAGCTCGTCCAGCAGGTCGCCGTCCCAGTGGAGGGAGAAGTTGGCGCTGGCCGGCTTGGTCTTGTCGTAGATCTTCTTGACGCACGGCGTAGGGCTCTTGGCGGTGCAGGCGGTCTTGTCCGCGGGGGCCGGGGTGACGGCGTTGTAGGTGTTGGCGTCCATCGCGCTCCACAGTTCGGCGCCGGGGTAGCGGGCGTCGATGTCGGCGGCCATGCCGCGGCCGTTGTCGCCGCTCACGGATTGGCGGAACATCACCTGGCCGGTGGCCGGGTTGGTGAGCGTGGCGTCGCGCTTGCCTTCGTGCACGTTCCACGTGTCGAGCACGCCGTCGTCGTTCCAGTCGCCGATGTGCTGGGCGTCGCCGTGGCCGAGCTTGGAGCTGGCCAGGCCGGTGCCGTCGCTTTTGACGGTCATGGAGCCGAAGACGATGTCGTCCTTGCCGTCGCCGTCCACGTCGTTGATGGACAGGTTGTGGAAGCCCTGCTGCGCGAAGTCTGGGTTCTCCACCCAGCTCGGGTCCTTGCCGGACGAGGTGTCCCTGTTGGCGCGGAAGTGCCAGTTGAGCTTGAGCTTGCCGCCTTGGAGCGAGTAGGTGGCGATCTCGGTGCGGAAGTAGTAGCCGCGCGAGAACACGGCGTACGGCCTGCCGTTCTCGCCGTCCAGGTAGGCGGTGCCGGCGAGGAAGCGGTCGACGATGTTCGCGTCGGTGGGGCCCCAGTGCCACATGCCGTCGTCGCGGCTCGGCTCGAACTGCGTGGTGTCGATGATGTGGCCGTCGTCTCCGGCGAAGGCGGTCAGGTACTCCGGGCCGGAGTTGATCTTGCCGTTCTTCTTGTCCTTCGGGTCGGACGCCTTGCCGGTCATGCGGTAGTCGTGTTTGGCGGCGCCGCCGACCGTGTCGGTGGGCAGGTCCTCGGCGCTGGCGGCGCCCACGTGGCCGGTCTCGACGAGCTTGCCGGCCTCGTCCTTGTAGGTAGACGTGCCGTCGGCGGTCTTGACGAGCACCTCGGCCTTGCCGTCGCCGTCGTAGTCCCACACCTGGAACTGCGTGTAGTGCGCGCCGGAGCGGATGTTCACGCCCAGGTTGATGCGCCACAGGCGCTTGGTGGCGCCGGTGGAACGGTCGAACGTGTAGCCGTCGAGGAACGTGGTGCCGGTGAAGCCCGCGTAGTAGTTGTCCTGCCAGTTGCTCGGATCCCATTTGACGACGAGGTCGAGTACGCCGTCGCCGTCGAGGTCGGCGGGACTCATGTCGTTGGCGGTGTACGTGGCAATCTGGTCGACGCCAGTGGTCTGGCCGGCGGGCATCTTCTGATCGGCCGGCGGGTCGAGCTTCAGGGTGAGTGACTTCGAGGCCCAGGCGGTGGCGGTCTCCTCGCCGTATTGGCCGGCGGAGGCGCTCAGCGTGTAGGTGTCGCCGGGTTTGCCGTCCTTGTCGGTGTAGTTGGTGGTGGTGCCGGTGTACACGGTCGCGCCGTTGCGCTTGAGCGTGAACGTGGTGCCGTCCGCGTCGTTCGCGTAGAGTCGCCACGTGGCGAGCACGCCCTGGTCGGTGGGCACGACGGTGAGCGCGCGGTCGGCGTACTTCTCGGCGGTCCATGACGTGCCGTTGTCGGCCGTGTCGAGCGAGCCGTCGTAGGCGTATGCGGCGGGCACGCCGGTGAGTGCGACGGTGCCGAGCGTCGCGGCGCCGACGAACGCGGCGACGGCGCGCTTGAGCCATGGCGTTTTGCGCCCGGTGTCCTTGCCGATGGTGTTGTTCCTCATTGCATGGCCATCCTTTGGATGTTCGATGGTTGGTTGTTGTGACGATGTGCGGGTTCCGTCCCGCCGGCGCACGACGATGCCGCGCCGGCGGGAGCGGACGGCCTCAGTCGCGCCTGCGGTGGCCGAGGGCGAGCACCGTGACGCCGGCGATCAGCGCAATCGCGGCGATCGCGGCGATCGGCGTGACCGGCGAGCCGGTGGCGACGAGCCCGCCGTCGGCGGCGTCCTGCGCATCTTTCCCGGTCTCACCGTTCTGGCCGTTCTGGCCGCCGTCACCGTTCTGCTGTCCGTCGCCGTCGCCCGGCCGGCCCGGCTGGTCGGTGCCCGGCTGGTCCGGGTCCGGGTCCGGCGTCGGGTCGGGATCGGGCGTCGGGTCGGGATCCGGCGTGACCGGAGTGTCGCCGTCGAACGCGGCGCGCATAGCGGCGCGGACGACGGGCACGTAGTACCGTTCGACGGCCGGGAAGTTCGGGTGGGTGCCGGAGGTCGAGCCGCTGGTCTGCGGCAGGCCGGTGGAGCCGAGCGCGGTGAACGAGTACTGGTCCTGGTTGGCGTCGGTCACCTCGAAGGCGTCGTACACGTCGGCCACGGTCACGCCCTTGGCGGCGCACACCTTGTCCTGGATCGCGTGGACCTCGTCCTGCAGGGCGGAGTCGCGGCCGTTGAGCTTGGCGACCTGGACGAACACGATCTTCGCGTCCGGCCACTTGGTCTTCATCTGGTCGATGACGCCGCCCAGCTGTTCCTCATACATGGCGGTGGTCCACTTCGTCCCGTCCTTGGCGATGGACGCGATGTCGTTGGTGCCGCCGTCGAAGATCACCATGTCCGGGGATTCGGCCGGGGCCTTGTCGATCTGCGTGGCGAGGTAGCGGGTGGACCACATGGCCGCGCCCTTGATGACGGTCGCGCCGTTCTGCGCGTAGCGGCGGACGGTCATGCCCTCCTCGGAGCCGGCGAAGGTGGCGAAGCTCGCGTCCGGGTACTTGTGTCCGGCGATGATCGAGTCGCCGAACGCGTAGGCGGTCCTGCCGCTGAGCGGCAGGTCGAGGTCGGCGGCCTTCGTCGCGCCGGCGAACAGCACGTCGTCGATCGTGTGGACGGCGGTGCCCTCGTAGTTGACGGCGAACAGGGCGGCCATCGACGTGGCGCGCGTGGCCGTCTCGCCGGAGGCGATCGGGTCGCCGCCCACGAGCGGCGTGATCGAGTACGTCACCTTGCCGTTCGCGAAGTCGGCGCGCACCTTGATCTGCCAGGCGGCGGTGGCGTCGGCTTCGGTGGCGGTCCACGTGGGTTCGCCGTTCCTGAACTGCTTGGCGCCGACGGTGGAGGCGGTCCATTCGATGTCGCGCGGCGCGGCGGTCGCGTACCTCACAGTCTGCTTGGAGCCGTCGTCGCCGGCGGCGATGGCGAACAGGAGGCGCCCGTAGGCGTCGCGCAGTTCGATGCCGGACCTGGCGGTGGCGTCCGCCTTCCACGTGAACTGCGCTTCGGCGGTCTTCTGGGCGCGCACGGCAATCGGTAGCGTCGACTTGACGGCCTTGCCGGCGGCGAGGTCCTTGCCGACGGTCAGCCTGCCGTCGGCGACGGCGGCGTCGCCGGTGAAGCCGAGGTTCTCCGGGTCGCTCTGCTGCGTGAAGTCGGCGGAGAGTAGCGGGTTCAGGTCGGTGGTCGGCGGGTTCGGCGCGACTTCGCCGGAGCCGGAGCGCGTGACCTTGATGATGTAGTCCTCGACGCCGCCGGCGAACTCGTCGACGTTCACGTCGATGGTGGTCTCGCCGTCCGCGAGCGCCACGTCGGCGGTGTCGCCGGTCGTCTTGGCGCCGTTGACGAGCACGGTCTGCTTGTCCCAGCCGCGCGTGAAGGCGAGCGTGACGTGGGTCGCGGAGGCGGGCACGGTGACGGCGTACGGGTTGTCGGTGCCGACGCGCGTGTAGTCGAAGGTGGGCGTGAGTTCGAAGCCGTCCACGGCGAGCGACTTCAATGCGGCCGTCTGTTGCGGGTCGTCGCGGGTGATGACGGCCGTGACGGTCGCCTTCCTGCCGCTCTTCGACGTGATGTCGATCGTGACGTTGTTCGGTCCGACGGCGAGCGCGACGTCGGCCACGGCGGTGGCCGCCGCGTCGCCGCCGTTGATGGAGGCCTTCGCGCCGGCGCTGTTCGCCTTGGCGGTGAGCGTCGCCTTGTCCGCGTACGGGCCGACGTTCGCCGTGAGCGTGCCGTCCTCGGATCGGGCGAACGTGAGGTCGCCGTAGGCGGAGGTGGCGGTGAGCGAGCCGAGCGTGGCGTCGTCGGCGGTCTTGACGAGGTCGAAGTCGACGGTGGTGGTCTGCGCGAGCTTCACGGTCACGTCGCGTGTGACGCGGGTCGCGTAGTTCTTGCGGGAGGCGGTGACGGTGTAGCCGGCGCCGGGCGCGACGTCGAAGGCGTACGCGCCGGCGCGGTCGGCGTCGACGGAACCGAGGACGGAGGTCGTGGAGGCGACCTTCCTGCCGTCCTTGTCGGTGAGCGTCACGGTGATGCCGCCGACGGCGGTGCCGTTCACCTTGGTCGTGCCGGCAATGGCGCCGGTGGTGGCGGTGGCCTCGCCGAGCGCGAGGTCGACGGTGGCGACCTGTCCCTCGGCGACGGTGACGGTCGCGGCGGCGGAGTCCTTGTAGCCGGGGGCGGCGGCGATGAGCGTGTGGTCGCCGGCCTTAAGGCTCAGCGTGTACGCGCCGGCCTCGTCGGTGGAGGCGGCCGCGCCGGCGTCGCCGTCGGCGGTGACGGTCGCGCCTTCGACCGGCGCGCCGTCCGCGGTCTTCACGACGCCGGTCACGGTGCCGGAGTCGGCGGCGACCTGTGCGCCGGCCGCGCCGATGGCGGGCGGCACGGCGATCGGGTTGCCGAAGAAGTCGACGCCGATCGCGTCGTCGTTCACGCCGTCGGCGCCGGCGGCGTTGAATCCTGGCATGATCGCGTCGAGGTCGACGGTCCTGCCGGCGCCGATGAGCGGCGAGCCCTCGCCGGGCTTCGCGCCGTTGAGGCCGTCGGCCGGGTTGCCGATCTTCGGATCGGCGGTGACGGCGGCCTGGTCGGTGGCGGCCGGGGTCATGTGCTCGCCCCAGTAGGCGTTGTTGGAGAAGGTGACGCCGGTCTTGGAGTCGGAGAAGGTGACGCCCTTCGTGTCCTTGGCGTTGAGGTTGACGAACGTGTTGTTGAACACGTAGTGGAGGTTCTTTTTGTTGAAGTAGCTGGAGCCGGAGGAGCCGAAGAAGCCGACGTTGCCGTTGGACTTGCTCCACGGTTCGATCGTGTTGACCATCAGGTTGTTGGTGATGGCGTTCACGCCGGTGGAGCCATGGCCGTTCACGTAGTAGCGTTCGACGTCCTGGATGATGTTGTAGCGCACGACCGAGGTGCCGAAGCCGAAGCCGCACAGCAGGATGCCTTCGCCGGAGTCGTGCACGTAGTTGCCCTGGATGATGATGTCGGAGGTGCCGCGGTCCGGGTCGATGCCGTTGGAGTCGGCGGCGTTCGGGCGGGCGGCAAGTTCGGCGACCTCGTTGTTCTGCACGACGATGTCGGCCGCGTAGTACATCTCGATGCCGGAGACGCCGGCGCCGTCGACCACGTTGTTCTCGACGGTCGCGCCCTTGACGGACGTCAGGTACATGGAGTCCCAGCCGAACTGCGTGTCGCGGTTGGTCATGTAGTTGCCGGAGATGGTGACGCCGGTGTGCGGCGCCCAGTCCGGATCCTCGGAGACGGTGCCGTTCACGGCGGCCTTGCCGACCGCGCGGTCGCCCCAGCCGGGGGCGTGGTCCTTGTACTTGTCGGTGCCCATGCCGGAGAACTGCTTGAACACGAGGTTGCCGAACGAGGTGTTGGCGATCACGTTGTCGCGCACGGTCACGTCGGTGAACGTGGAGGCGGTCTTTGCGTCGCCCTTGAGGCCCTCGAACATGATGCCGCCGGTGCGCTTGGATCGGTCGAGCCCCCACGCGCCGATGGCCCACTTCTGTCCGGACACGTCGTGCACGTACAGGTCGTGGATGTCGTAGCCGGCGAGCGCGCCCGCGTTCTCGCCCTGGATGTGCACGCCCCTCAGGTCGCCGGCCTTCGGCTCGTCGTCCTTGGTGAACCTCGACGGGTCGAAGCCGTCGGTGAGGTTGGAGATGTCGAGGTTGGAGATGTCCCAGTGCTGTTGGTTGGTCAGCTGCAGCACGTCGTTGACGACGCCACGGCCTTCGAGCTTCGGGGCGGCGTCCGCCTCCGCGTCGCCGTCGCCGTAGCTGGACAACACGATCGGCTGCTCGGCGGTGCCGGAGCCCTTGGGCGCGAGCAGGGCGGTAGGGGCCTGGCCGTCCACGTCGGTGCCGACGCCGTTCTTCCACGTGGTGTAGTCGTAGGCCTCCTTGGCGACCGTGTCGCCTTCGGCGGTCCACGTGCTTCCCGCCTTGAGCAGGATGCGGTCGCCGGGCTGGAACTCCTTGGCGTTCACGTTCGCGAACGTCTTCCACGCGGTCGCCTCGCTGGTGCCGGCCGCGACGTCGTCGCCGCCCGCGGAGTCGACGTAGTACGTGGTGCCGCTCGCGGCGGGGGCGGAGTCGTCGGCGACGGACAGGCCTCCCGCCTTGACGACGTCGCGTCCGGCGGCCTTCAGCGCCGTCTTGTCGGTGTAACCGGAGAATGTCGCCGAGGCGTCGGCCGCCATGGCCGAGGTGGCGGGCATGAACGCCGCGACCATCGCGGCTGCCGCCGATATGGCCACCGCGCGTGCGGCCCATGTTCTCAAGGCACCCATGCGTTTCCTTTCATCGGGATGATCGACCGTGCGCGATGACGTCGTCGCCATGCGGATTCCGGCCGTTTCCACAAGAGCTGCCATGCTCTTGCATATCTTCTGCAAACTTTCCATAAAATTTGCTTTCGATTACCATAACACGGAAATACAAAAAAATCACGGCCAATCGCCTTCCATTTGGCAACCACCCGCAATTGTTGCTTCCCCGACTCGCCCTCCTCTGATGGCACATCGCCTCCCTCTGACGGGACATCGCCGTAAAGCAAACGCCAGAGGCGTTTGTAGGCGATGTGCTCGCCGACAGGCGAGCCAATAGAAGAGCGGCCGCAGGCCGCGGGAATATCGAATCGGCCTTCGGCCGATGCCGTTTTCCTGCGGCCTGCGGCCGCTGTCTCTCCCTCCGACCGCCTCCGGCGGCCACCTCCCTCGTCAGAGGGAGGCAATACGCTACCGCCGTCTGCGGCTGACCGCCAGCGCGATGCCGAATCCGAGGTAGTAGTCGGGTTCGTGGTCCTGCATGTAGCCCTTCACCGTCATGTCATCGCGGTAGGCGGGGTTCTGCGCGAGCGTCGTCACCTGGTAATCGGTCGGCTGATCGGTGGTGAATATCGTCAGCTCGTCGAACGTGGCGTTCGTGTAGACGATCTCCTCGCGCCAGTCGCCGAACAGGTCGCCGTAGAACAGCGGCCGGAACGTGCGCGTGCCGGAGGACTCGTACCCGCCGCGCGAGGCGACCGCCCCGAACGTCTTCGCGTTGATCCCGGTACCGGAGGCCGTCGTGATGCACCTGAGCCTGCGCGTGGCCGGATCCCACTCGTTGAAGGTCATCGAGTTGAGCAGTTCGCGACCGAGGTCGCCGTCCACAGCACGCCCATGTCGGGCCAGATCGCGCCGTTGACGCCGTCCTGCCGTGGCGCGATGGTCTCGCCGGTGGCCGCGTTCTTGAGTCCGATGCTGCTCGACCAGACCTCCGCGCCGGGCACGTCGGGGTCGATGTCGCCGACCATGCCGCGCCCCACGTCCTCGGTGACGCCGTCCCAGTCGCCGGCGTTGTGCTTGCCGTTCGCGCCGTCCTGCCGGTTCTTCAACGCGGCGATGAGGCTGGGCGTGCGCCCGTCGAGATGGCCGACGCCGAAGCGCGCGTACATGGGTCCGTCGGCGAGATACGTCTCCAGTACGGGTGCGACGGCCCTCATCGCGCCGGTCTCGCCGTCGATCACGGAGATGGCCTGCCGCGCGTCGCCGTCATCGCCGCCGCGCACAGTGCGGCACCCATCCGCCGCATCCGCGCGGCGACCTCGTGAGTCCTCATCGACCACTCTTTTTCCGTCATCGTTCCGTTGCGCCCCCTCAGTCCGGCCTACGGCCGGCCAGCTCCCCCTGAAAGGGGGAGCAAGAGCATGTCGTCCGCTTCTTGCTCCCCACTGAGGGGAAGCAAGAGCGCGTCCTCGTTTCCTTGCTCCCCCTTGAGGGGGAGCTGGCGCGCGAAGCGCGACTGAGGGGGTGGACGTCCGAGCCATTCACGCCGCTTTGCCTACGCTGTGGCGCATGACGAGACGGGCGGGGACGGTGACGGCGGTCCCCGGCACGTCGCCGCCGCAGATGCGGCTCAGCAGCGCGGCCGCCGCATCCGATCCGAGCGCCGCGGCCGGCATGTGGATCGTGGTGAGCGACGGGTTGGACAGCGCGGCGAGCTTGTCGTTGTCGAAGCCGATCACCGAGAACCGTTCCGGGCAGTCGTAGCCGCGCTTGCGCATGCCGGCGACGAAGCCGAGCGCCATCAGGTCGTTGTATGCGATGACCGCGCCGGTGGGGTTGAGCAGGTACTCGTCGACGAACACGTTGCCGCCGTCCACGGTGGGCGCGCACGGATGGGAGCGTTTGAGCGAGATGTTGCGCGCGTTGCATTCGTCGGAGATCGTGCGCCATTTGACGCCGCCCACCCACGAGGTCGACGGCCCGTCGATGTAGGTGAGCCGATGGTAGCCCATGAGCGCGAAGTACCGCACCGCCTGCTTGACCGCGTCGGCGATGTCGATGACCACGTTGGGCACGCCGCGCACGTTGCGGTTGACGACGACGGTCGGGCACAATTGCGCGCATTTGCGGATCATCACGTCGGGCATGCGCGGCGAGACGAGCAGCACGCCGCGCACGTACGGCAGCACCTCGTCGAAGATGATGCGTTCGCGGGCGACGACCTCGCGCGATTCGCTGACGACCATGCCGAATCCGCGCGACGAGCATTCGTCCTGCACGCTGCGGCAGATCGCGGCGAAGAACGGGTTGGCGAGGTCGGGCACGATCACCGCGACCAGTCCCTTGCCGTTGACGCGGCGACGGCCGGACGCGATCGGATCGGAATGGTAGCCGATCGCGTCGGCGGCGTCCTGGACCTTCCTCGCCGTCTCGGCGCTCACGCGGCCGGGCGCGGCGAACGTGCGCGAGACGGTGGACGGCGAGACGCCGGCGACCTTCGCGACGTCGTATATCGTGACCTTGTCGCTCATCGCGAGACCTCCTTGCCGCCGGCGGCGGACGCGACGTCACGTCCCGCCGTGACGTGATCGGCCATGTCGACGATCACGTAGCGTCGCATCCCCTCCCACGCGGCGTACACGCCGATCAGGCCGGCGAGCGAACACCCGAACAGCGGCGGGACGAGCACGGTGAACGGCATGCCGCGGTAGGTGACGGCCACGAGGCCGGCGAGCGCGGCGAGCGCGCCGGCCATCTGGCCGAACCGCATCTGGGTGAGCAAGACCGCGTTCCTCAGCACGGCGGAGACGGGCAGGTCGGTGAACGCGACGAGCGGGAAGACGATCATCATCACCATGACGTCGACGAGCGCGGCGAACACGACCGCGCCGCACGCCGTGGAACGTTTCCATTCGCGCGCGAACCCGCGCCAGTAGTCGTGGACCGGATAGCAGACGCGACGCTGGACCATGCGCCCGAGGACGTCGCTCATCGCGGTCATCGCGCAGGGGATGGTGACGATCGGCACGCAGGAGAGGATGAACATGATGTTGAGGCCGATCAGGCGGCCCCAATGCCACTTGATGACGGCGAAGAACAGGTGGATGCCCTGCGGGTTGGCCTCGCGCTCGGATTCATGGCTCCGACCGTTGTAGAACAGCGAGAACAGGCTCATGGTGGTCAACCGGCTTTCTGGTGGTGGATGGTGTGGATGGTGGTGGATACGCGAAGTGCCGGCCTCCGCCGCCATGGGGAAGGAAGGAGGTAGCAAGTCCATGGCGGCGGGTGCGCGGCGGCGATGCGGGCTGGAGCCGAAGGAGGAGGAAGCGCTCAGCCCTTGAGTCCCGAGGTGCTCACGCCTTCGACCAGATACTTCTGGAAGAAGAGGAAGATGAGCACCGAGGGAAGGATGGAGACGGACGCCATGGCGAACAGGGCGCCGTAGTCGGAGGAGGAGCCGGGGTCGGAGAAGAGCTTGAGCGCGAGGGCCACCGGGTACTTCTCGGTGTCGGACACGTACAGCAGGGCTCCGAGGAAGTCGTCCCAGCGCCACATGAAGGAGAAGATGCAGCCGGTGACGAGCGCCGGGGTGAGCAGCGGGAAGATCACGCGGGCGAAGATGCCGTAGAAGGAGCAGCCGTCGATCTTCGCGGCCTCGTCGAGGCTCTTCGGGATGCCGTCGATGAAGTTCATCATCAGGTAGATGAAGAATCCCTGGATGGCGAAGCAGTAGGGCACGATGAGCGGCAGGTAGGAATTCGTCCAATGGAGCTTCTGGTACCACAGGTACTGCGGGACCATGAGCACCTGGGCGGGCAGCATCATCGAGATCATCATCGCGACGAACAGCGTCTTGTTGCCCTTGAACTTGAGGCGGCTCAGCGCGTAGGCGACGATCGCGGAGGAGAACACGGTGCCGATCGTGGCGGTCACGGCGATGAACAGCGAGTTGCCGATGTAGCGGAAGAACGGGATGCCGGGCTCGAATCCGCGGAAGCCGTTGACGTAGTTGTCGAACGTCCACGTGGTCGGGAACAGCTGGCCGGCGGTGGTGAATACGGTCTTCGTGGGCTTGAAGGAGCTGAACACCATCCATGCGATCGGGTAGAGCATGAGCAGCGCGAACGCGAAGACGAGCACGTGGTAGACGATGCGGCCCGGCTTGACGCGCGGTGCCTTGTGGACGGGGACCGTGGCGGACTTGCGGCCCGGGGTGGTGGGAATCGCTGTGGTCATGATGGATCAGGCCTCCTCGTCGTAGACCCAGAAACGCTTGGTGGCGAACAGGAACAGGGTGAATGCGCCGACCAGGATCAGCATGACCCAGGCCATCGCGGCGCCGTATCCCGCGTGGTAGTTGGTGAAGGATTCGTCGTACATGTGGACCATGTAGAACAGGGTGGAGTTCATCGGCTTGCCCTGCGTGATGATGTAGCACTGGGTGAAGGCCAGGAAGCCGTTGATCATCTGCATGACCAGGTTGAAGAAGATGGTCGGGGTGAGCAGGGGCAGGGTGATCTTCCAGAACTGCGTCCACTTGGAGGCGCCGTCGACGCTGGCGGCCTCGTAGAGTTCGGCGGGGATCTGCTTGAGGGAGGCGAGGAAGATCAGCATCGAGGAGCCGAACTGCCAGACGGCCAGGATGATGAGCGTCCAGATGGCGGTCTTCGTGTTGCCGAGCCACGCGAAGTCGGACTTGACGCCGAACAGGCCGAGCACCTGGTTGATGGTGCCGTCGGAGGCGAACATCTGCTTCCACAGGACGGCGATGGCGACGGAGCCGCCGAGGATGGACGGCAGGTAGTAGGCGGCGCGGTAGAAGCCGGAGGCCTTGGAGTTCCTGAGCAGCAGCATGGCCACGAACAGGGCGAAGATCAGCTTGAGCGGCACGGAGATGAGGGCGAACAGGAAGGTCACGCCGAGGGACTTCCAGAACAGGTCGTCCTGGGTGAACATCTCGATGTAGTTGTCGAAGCCGATCCAGGAGGCCTCGCCGATGATGCTGTAGTCGGTGAACGAGTAGTAGAGCGACAGCACCATCGGGACGATCATGAACATCAGGAAGCCGAAGATGAACGGTGAGGCGCAGACGTATCCGGCGACGCTCTCCTTGTTGAGGAACCGGCGTAGCGCGCCTTCCTTGTGGAACGTCACCCCGGCGGTCTTCCTTGCCTTGTTCGCGTTGCGTGCCGAGACGGGCGCCGCTGCGGTTGCTTGGGACATTGCCATGCCTTTCGGGATATGAAGTGTGGGGACGACGAAAGCCGGACGTCGCTTGCGCGTCAAGCCATGCCCGGCTTTCGTCTGAAGGAGGAGGAGTAGTTGGAAGGAAAGGAGATTCCGTCACCGCCGGTCGTCGATTGTCGGTTGAGTGGAAGGACCGGCGGCGGCGTCATGGTCTGGTGTCGATGGGGCCTCCTTACTTCGCCAGGGCGTCGTTGGCCTCGTCGACCAGCGTCTTGGCGGCTTCGGCGGCGGTGTTCTTCTTGTACAGGACGTTCTCCTCGGCGGTCGGCAGCATCGTGGAGTTGAACTCGGTGGCTTCCTTCGGGGCCGGCGGGTTGATCTTCGAGCTGTTCGGGATGACCTTCTCGTTGAGGAACGCGACGGACTGCTTGTCGGTGTCGGCGAGGCTCGGCTCGAGGGCGTCCATCATCTTGGAGTTGATCGGCAGGCCGCGGTCGGTGGACATGGCCTTCACGGCCTTCTCGTTGTTCGTGTAGAAGTCGATGTACTTGGCGGCCAGCTCCGGGTTCTTGGCGGTCTTGGAGATCGCGAAGAACATGGCGGGCTTGACGTAGTCGGCCTTCTTCACGTTCTTGGCGGGCCAGGTGGTCATGGCCAGCTGGGTGCCGTCGGTGAGCACGGACTGCATCGAGGTGAAGTGGGAGGTGAACTTGAAGGAGCACCAGGAGCGGGCGGCGGGGTCGGAGCCGTAGACCAGCGGGTCCTGCTCGACGGAGCCGGCCTTGATCTGCGCGAAGATCTCCGGGGAGATGTGCCAGCCGTCCTCGATGCCGGTCTGGTAGACGTCGAGGTACTTCTCCACGTCCTTGGCGCTGGCGCCGAGCTTGCCGTCGGCGAACAGGGTCTTGCCCTCGCCGCGCAGCTGGTACTCGAGCAGCTCGGAGGCCTCGTAGTAGCGGTAGTTGGTCTTGACGCCGGTCTTCTCGTACACCTGCTTGGAGATGTCGATGAAGTCGTCGATGGTCATGTTGTCCGGGACCTCGATGCCGGCCTTGTCGAGCAGCGTCTTGTTGTAGATGAGCGCCGGGGCGGTGTTGCCGAGGCTCAGCGCGTAGGTCTTGCCGTCGATCTTGCCGGCCTCGAGCACGTTCTTGTCGATGTCGTCGGTCTTGATGGTCGTGCCGAGGTAGTCGTCGAGGTCGAGCAGCAGGCCGTTGTCGACGTACTGCTGGAGGTAGGAGTAGTCCATGGCGATCACGTCGGGCATCTGCTTGCCGGCCGCGTTGGTGGACAGCTTCTTCCAGTAGTCGTCCCATTCGGAGAACTGTCCGTTGACGGTGACGCCCTTGTTGGCCTGCTCGAACAGCTTGTTGACCTTGGCCTGACGCTCGTTGCGCTGCTGGTTGCCCCACCATGCGACCGTCAGGGTGTTGGCGTCCTTGCCATCGGAGGAGCTGGAGCCGCTGCCGCACGCAGCCATGGAGAGCATCGCCGCACCGGCCGCGACCGCCGCGATGATTGTCTTGCCGAACTTCATTACTGCAACCTTTCTTGATGTGCCGTAGGTTGATCGTCCTCGACCACCGGCCCGAGTATGTATGTGATTGGAAACCATCATCACCGATGTCTTCCGTGACATGAATCACTATAGCAAATATTTCCAAAGACACGCAACAGTTTCCACTTGTTTCCGCAAATAATTTCCAGAGCTCTTGCCGGGCATAGGAAAAGGTCCCGTTCCTCATCGGAACGGGACCTTCCGTGCGTTGCGGGCGTTCCCCCTCAGTCCGGACTACGACCGGCCAGTTCCCTTGCTTCCCCTGAAGGGGACGTGGGGGAAACAAGCCTTCCGCTCCCCTTCAGGAGAAGCCGTCGTGCGAAGCGCGACTGAGGGGGTTCACTCCGCCGCATAGACCTCCGTATCGTCCTCCTCATCGTCCTCCGCGGACTTGGGCGCGACGCCGGTGGACTCCCTCGTGACGAGAATCTCGGGCACGAGTTCCACCTGCGGTTCCCCGGCCGCGGCCGCATCCTCGGGGAACGCGGCGGATTCGATCTTGTTGATGAGCATCTGCATGGCGAGCGCGCCCATGCGTTCCTGGCGCACGTCGATCGTCGTGAGCTGCGGGCGCACGACGCGCGAGAGCACGGAATCGTCGACGCCGATCACGCTCACCTCGCCGGGGATGTCGACGCCACGCTCGGCAAGGCGTCCGATGAGCCCGGTGGCGACGAGATCGTTGAACGCGACGACGCCGGTGACGCCGGGTTCGAGCAGTAGGGCGTCGCCCGCGTTGACGCCGCCAGCGTAGGTCGGTTCGAACGGTCCGATGACGATGCAGTCCATCCCGTAGGACTTGGCGGCGTCGATGCAGGTCCGGCAGCGCACCTGGTTGGCGTAGGAGCTGCCCGTGCCGGAGATGTAGGCGATGTGTCTGTGCCCGAGGGAGGCGAGGTGGCGCACAGCCTGGAGGATGCCGGACGCGTCGTCGATGCCGACGGTGGAGAAGCCCTCGACCTGACGGTTGGTGAACACGGTGGTGGTCGGATCGCAGTAGCGTTTCAGTTCGGCGTCGCTCAGCCGCGGGGAGACGAGGATCTGGCCTTCGGAGGCGCCGATCACGCTCTGCAGCGTGTCGACGCGGTCGCCGGAGGCGTCCAGGTCGGCGACGAACAGGCGGTATTTCGCGTTCTGGGCGACGGAGAACAGCCCCTTGAAGATGTCGGTGAAGTAGAAGTTGCCGATGCCGGAGACGATGACGCCGAGGTTGCCGCGCGCGCCGCCGTCGGCGGGTTCGCGCGCGGGCGCGACGGACGCCGCCGACGTGCCGCGGTAGCCCATCTGGCGTGCGATCCGCATGATGCGCTCACGCGTCTCCGCCTTGACATTGCCGCCGTTCAGCGCGCGGGACACCGTCGATGCCGCGACGCCAGCGGCCTTCGCCACATCGGTGATGGTCGCTTCCGCCATGATGATTGACCTCCTGCATGGAAACACTTCGTCGTGGTTTCCATGCTACACGTTGTTTGCCAAAAGAATTGCATCGTTTTGCGCAACATGAGACGGCCGCATCGCCTAACCCGCCCCCCTCAGTCCGGCTCAGTCGAGGAGCGAGAGCACGTAGTCCTTCACGTCGCCGTCTTCGGCGTTGGCGGTGAAGTACTCCTTGAACCGCTCCCCTGCGAACGCGCCCTTGACAAGCTCCGGGTCGAGCGCCTGGTAGATGTCGACGAGCGGGCGGTAGGCGGCGGCGCGCACACCGTCGAGGATCCTCTTGTTGCGCTGCTCGGGCACGACGCGCTCCTTCGGGTAGCCGGCCCCCGGCTGTTCGACCCACAGCTTCTCGAAGATGTATTCGAGGTTGAGCTCCTGCCCCCAGCCGTTCTTGAGCGCGAACGGGATGGCGATGGCGTTGCCGTCGTTGATCTGGGAGAACGTGTACGCGTCGAGCGGGTCCTCGACGTGCCCGCAGATCACGCCGGGGAAGCTGTTGAGGGCGAGCATCGCGCCTTCGCCGGTGCCGCAGCCGGTGACGACGTAGTCGGCGGCCTTCGCGTTGAGGAGGGCGGCGGCGAGGATGCCGTTCTGCACGTAGGTGAGCTGGGCGGCGTCGTCGGCCGCGTACATGCCGTAGTTGAACACCTCGTGGCCGTGGGCGGCGGCGACCTTCGCGAGCGCCTTCTCGACGAGGCCGTTCTTGGCCGCCTGCGAGTTCTCATTGATCAGTGCGATCTTCATATGCGTGGACTCCTTTCACTGAGGTTGCTTGCCGATGTATGCCAGGATGCCGCCGTCGACGTAGAGGACGTGGCCGTTGACGAAGTCGGAGGCGTCGGAGGCGAGGAAGATGGCGGGGCCCTGGAGATCCTCGGGGGTGCCCCAGCGGGCGGCGGGCGTCTTGGCGACGATGAACGCGTCGAAGGGGTGGCGGGAGCCGTCGGCCTGGCGTTCGCGCAGCGGGGCGGTCTGCGGGGTGGCGATGTAGCCGGGGCCGATGGCGTTGCACTGGATGTTGGCTTCGCCGTATTCGGAGCAGATGTTGCGGGTGAGCATCTTCAGTCCGCCCTTGGCGGCGGCGTAGGCGGAGACGGTCTCGCGGCCGAGTTCGCTCATCATCGAGCAGATGTTGATGATCTTGCCGTGGCCCTTCCTGATCATGCCGGGGATGACGGCTTTGGAGACGATGAACGGGCCGTTGAGGTCGACGTCGATGACCTGGCGGAAGTCGGCGGCGGACATCTCGAGCATGGGGATGCGCTTGATGATGCCGGCGTTGTTGACGAGGATGTCGATGGTGCCGAGGTCCTTCTCGATGTTCTCGACGAGGCCGGCGACGGCCTGTTCGTCGGTGACGTCGGCGACGTAGCCGTGGGCGTCGATGCCGGCCTCCTTGTAGGAGGCGAGGCCGCGGTCGACGGCCTCCTGGTTGCGGTCGTTGAAGGCGATCTTCGCGCCGGCGGCGGCGAATGCGGTGGCGATGGCGAAGCCGATGCCGTAGCTGGCGCCGGTGACGAGCGCGACCTTGCCTTCGAGCGAGAACTTGCTCATGTCGTAACCCATGATGGTCCTTTCCGAGGTTCCCCTCTTCCCGATGGGTGGTGTGGTTGGTTGATGTGTGGTTGGTTGTATGGTCGGTGGTCGACGCCCGTCAGCAGTAGGAGACGAGCATCTCGGTGAACGCGAGGATGGTGAGCGACTGCCCGTAGGGCATCGGCGAGATGTCGATGCCGCGGTAGTAGTCGAGGTCCGTTCCCATGCCGGTGCCGACGGAGACGCCGGCGACCGATCCGTGTTCGTCGATCCGGTCGAGCAGGCCCGCGACGGCGCGGTACGCGACGTCGAGGTATCGCTCGTCGAGATGTCCCTGGTGCACGGCCTTGAGGATGCCGTAGGCGATGCCCGCGGTGCCGGAGGATTCGAGGTAGGAGGTCTCGTCGTCGATGAGCGTGTGCCACAGGCCGCCGTCGCTCTGGTGCGCGGCAAGGGCGTCGACCTGCGCCTTGAGCACGGAGACGAGCCAGCGGTAGAGCGCGTCGCCTTCCTTGAGCCCGAGGATGCCGATGATCTCGGGGATCGCGATGGTGGCCCAGCAGTTGCCGCGCGCCCAGTGGGCGCCGACGAAGTTGTGGCGCCCGTCGAAGGTCCAACCATGGAACCACAGTCCGCTGGCGTCGTCCATCAGGTACTTGATGTGGATCTGGAACTGGTATTTCGCCTCTTCGACGTAGCGGCCGACGCCGAGCAGCCGGCCGATCTTGGCGAGCGGGAGCACGGTCATGACGAGCGTGTCGGCCCACAGCTGATTGTGGTGGGGTTCTCCGAGCGTGATGTGCTGCATGCCGTCCAGGTCGGTGCGGGGCATGCTCTCGTACGCCCAACGCGCCCATTGCTCGAGGTAGGGGCGGAATCGGCTGTCGCCGGTGCGTTCGTACAGGTAGGCCATGGTGAGCAGCGGGCACATCGTGTTGACGTTCTTGTCCGGGCTGTCTTCGGCGAGACGGCCGTCGAACCATGCGGTGACGGCGTTGAACGCCTTGGCGCTTCCGGTCACCTCATAGTTGCGGTACAGCCCGTACAGTCCGATGCCCTGCGGCCAGTTCCATACGTTCCAGCTTTTGTCGTCGATGACGACGTCGCCGACCTTCCACAGCCCCTCGCCATCGTTGGACGCGATGGAGACGAGGTTGTCCGTCATGGCGTCGATCGATCGCAGCAGCCGTTCCCTGGTGACCGGCATCTGTGGTGGTTCCATGGATCCTCGTTTCTGGTGGATGGTTGCGCCGGGACCGATCTGCGGTGACCGTCCGGCGGGAAAGCGATGGAGATTGGAGGTTTTCGCTTTCATGGAATACTGTACAACATTTCCAGCAAACATGGAAATCAGTTTCCAGCGTGTTGCATAATTTCCATCACACGCCCTGATACCGTGCGATGGCGCGCGTGATCGCCTCGCCCTTGGTCTCCTCGGTGATGACCGGCAGATACGGCCGGTACCGCTCGACGACGGCGAGCGCGTCGGCGATGCGCATCACGCCCTCGCCGATGTTCACCATGTCGAGTTCCAGCCGTCCGGGCACCGGGTGGAAATCCTTGAGGTGCATGGCGACGATGTGGTCGCCGAAACGGGAGAACGCCTCCTCGATCACGTCGATCTGGCTGTCGTACGTCTCGCCGTCGATGAGCACGGACGGGTCGAGCACGATGCCCATCCACGGCGAGTCGATGTCGCGGATCAGCCGTTCGATCGTATCGAGGTCGTGGATCGGGTGGTTGCGGCCCGGTTCGATGCCGACGAGCGTCGAGTACTGCTCGCCCGCCGCGACGAGCCGGCGGATCACGCCGACCGTGTCGAGGTACACGTCCTCGGTGAAGTTGCGTTCGGTGTATACGCCGAGCGTCTCGAGCACGGATCCGGTTTCGCTGGCGACCATCGGCGCGCCGAAGTACTTCGCGTGGCGCAGGTACGCCTCGAACTTCTCGAGCAGCGCCTCGCGCGTGGCGGGATCCGGGTGAATCATGTTGATGTAGCAGCTGAGCACGGCGATCTGCACGCCCTGCCCGGCGAGCACGCGGCGGAAATACGTGCCCATGCCGGGATTGATCTCGCGCGCCCCGGACTTCAGGTCCGGGAAGAGCGCGTTGAGCGCGAACTGCACGTTGTGCGCGCCTGTGGCCGCGATGCCGCGCGCCAGGTCCTCGGGTGTGCCGTCGAACGGCACGTCATGGCCGCGGACTCCGAAATCGATCATCGTATCGTCTCCTCTCACCGCTAGGAGCGGGCGGCGGCGACGGCCTCGCGCGCGGCGCGGCACGCCTGCGCGACGGCCGCCCAGTCGCCGACCTTCTGCGCGGCGGATGGCACCGGGAAGCTGCCGCCGACGGCGAACACGTTCTTCAATGCCGCGTAGTCGGCCACGTTCGTGAGGTTCACGCCGCCAGTGGGCAGGAACTTCATCTCGGCGAACGGGCCGGCGAGCGCCTTGAGCGTCTTCACGCCGCCGTACGCCTCGGCCGGGAAGAACTTCGCGTAACGCAGGCCGCGGTCGTACGCCTTCTCGATGTCGGAGGGGACGGCGGTGCCGGGCAGGACGAGCACGTCGCTGTCGAGGCACCAGTCGACGACGCGCTCGTCGAAGGACGGGGTGACGATGCCGATGCAGCCGGCGGCGACGGCCTGGCGCGCCTGTTCGACGCTGTGCACGGTGCCGGCGATGAGCATGACCTCGGGCACGTAGTCGTGGATGCGGGCCATGCCGGCGAGGGCTGCTTCGGAACGGAACGTGACCTCGGCGATCGGCACGCCGCCGTCGGCGAGGGCGTGGGCGAGCGGGATGGCCTCGTCCGCGTCGTTCAGGGTGACGAGCGGGACGACGCCGAGGCGCTCCATCGTGCCGATGGTGGCCTGCTTGTCGGACAAGGTGGTGAGGGTGGGCTCGAGGATCGCGGTGCTCATGGTTGGCTCCTTTGCTGGAAGATGCGGGATGGTGATTGGTTTTCGGTGATTGCGGTTCGTATTGGTGGATGGTGGACGGCGGGCGGGCGCGTGCGCGCCCGTCACGCGAGGACGGTCTCGCGCAGCGGCGCGCGGTCGTGCAGCATCATGAATTCGTCGAGTTCGGCGATGGTCGGCAGGCCTTCGTTGTCGGAGACGACCTGCGTCTGCATCGCGCCGACCGCGCAGGCGCGTTCCATCGCGGTGGCGATGGTGTGGCCTTCGAGCAGGGCGGAGAGGAGTCCCGCGGCGAAGCCGTCGCCTGCGCCGACCGTGTCGACCACGTGGTCGACGACGAAGCCGGGCACGTAGACGCCGCCTCTGCCGTCGGTCGCGTAGGCGCCGCGCGGGCCGTCCTTGACGACGACGCAGCGCGCGCCGTTGTCGATGAACGCCTTGCCGATCGATTCGACGTCGTCGACGCCGAACAGTTCGTGGCCTTCGCCGATGCCGGGCAGGACGAGGTCGGATTGCGCGGCGATACGGCGCAGCGTGGACTTCATCAGGGTCTCGCTCATCCACAGCGCGGGGCGCAGGTTCGGGTCGAAGGAGAGGAACAGGTTGTGACGTCTCGCGTAGACGACGAGCGCTTCGGCGGCGTCCATCGTCGACGGGGAGAGCGGCGGCAGGATGCCGGTCAGATGGACGATGGACAGGCCGGTCGGATCGACGTCGTTGACGTCGTCGCCGTCGAGGGTGGAGGCGGCGGAACCCTTGCGGTAGTAGTAGGTCTTCGGGTCGCCCGCGTGTTCGCGCGTCTTCATCATGAAGCCGGTGTGGCGGTCGGGATCGACGCTCAGCAGGGAGGTGTCGAGCCGTTCGGTCTCCATGAGCAGGCGGATGCGGGTGCCGAGCGGGTCGTCGCCCACGCGGGTCAGATAACGCGGATCCTGGCCGAGCCGCTTGAGGCCGATGGCCACGTTGAGCTCGGCGCCGGCCACGGAGGCCTGGAACATGCCGACGCTGCTGCATGGGCCCTCCTGCCCTGCGGTGAACAGTCCCATCGCCTCGCCGGCGAGGAGAACACCGCCTGGCCGTATGCCCGGGACGCGGAAATCATCGCCGTTCTCCATCGCACACCTCGTTTCCTGTCTGATTGGTTATCGTTATGGCCGTGGTTATGGCCGTCATCGTTGGCGGGCTCCGACCGCTTCGTCCGGGGCCTTCGTCGTCGTTGTGGTTTCAGGGTATGGGAGCATGGCCGATCCGCGGAATAAGTTGCCATCCGTTTCACCCGGCACGCCGTCGGTTCCATCAGGTCGCGAGCGTGCGACCCGCCCCAGCCCAGCAATCGCAACGCCTCCCGAGGGATCAAGGACGATTGCGCCCCGATGCAACCCGCCCTGCAATCCCCACCGCAAATCCTGCAAACCGCTCCGCTCTCCGCTCTCTCCGATGGAGCGGCTCACGCATGCAATCGTTTGCGGATTTTTTCTTGTGCGGACATATTTTGTGTGAGCGCTCCCAGTCATCACAAGGCAACAGAACATGCCATCATGCGGACAGAATGTGCGTTTCACAGCCCCGCAACGTCACCAGCAAACGTTATGATTCCAGTGTCTACAACGTTCGTAACCAATCAAAGGAGAGCACATGACCACGCTGGCCATCGACATCGGAGGAACGAAGATCGCAGGCGCCGTTTGCGATGAAAACGATAGCATCATCCAGCGTTGGCGCGTGCCCACGCCGATGGACGCCGACGCCATCAACCAGCACATCGCCGAGATCTACCACGAGGCCGTCGCGGCCGGCCACGACGTCAAGGCCATCGGCATCTCCGCAGCCGGCAACGTAGGCGCAGACCGCAGGACCCTGACCTTCGCGGCGAACATCCCCGCATGGATCAACTACGATCTGTCCGCCCACGTCGGCCGGCTCATCGGCCACGCCGTACCGGTCATCGTCGAGAACGACGCGAACTGCGCCGGCTGGGGCGAATACGTGCACGGTGCCGGCCAGGGGCACCGCAACATGGTGGCGCTCACCGTCGGCACCGGCCTCGGCGGCGCGATCGTCATCAACGGCGAGCTGTACCGCGGCTCGTTCGGCATGGCCGCCGAGCTCGGCCACCTGCCGATGGTCCCGGACGGCGACCACTGCGGCTGCGGCCTGCGCGGCTGCGCCGAGCGCTACACCTCCGGTACCTCGCTCGAGAACTTCGCCAAGTCGGCCGTGCGCCGCCGTCCGCAGGACGGCAAGCGCCTGATGGAACTGTGCGGCGGCGACATCACGAAGCTGGAGGGCCCGATGGTCTCCCAGGCCGCGCAGGAGGGCGACGAGCTCGGTCTGTACGCGTTCGGCAAGATCGGCGAATGGCTGGGCCGCACGATGGCCGCCGTCGCCGCCGTGCTCGACCCGGACATCTTCGTGATCGGCGGCGGCGTGGTGGCCGTCGGCGACATCCTGCTTGAACCGGCCCGTTACAACTACGCGCGTTTCCTCGAAGGCAGCGCCTACCGCAGCCACGCGAAGATCGTCGCCGCCACCGCCGGCCAGGACGCCGGCCTCATCGGCGCCGCCAACCTCGCCCTGCGGTAAGCAGATTCCCATGGTGCGGTAACACATAATCTCCATATCGGCGGAAAATGGCCATTTTCCGCCACCGCACCATGGCGGATTTACCGCACCATGGGAGTTTGGACGCGCGAAAACGCACGAAACGCGAAAGCCCCGTCGCAATGACGGGGCTTTCTTTGGCGACCACGACCGGACTTGAACCGGCGACCTCCGCCGTGACAGGGCGGCGCTCTAACCAACTGAGCTACGCGGCCGTTTCGCACTTGCGCTGTGCAAGCACGAGTAGATATATTACCGATATCCGCGACCCATGCAACTCTCGGCGTGTCGCGCTTGCGATTCCTCAGCGGCACCCCGCGCCCATCACCGAAAAACCCAGTGATTCCAAGCGGTTTCAAACAGTCCAAAACATTCCGGAGCTCCCCTACCCCAGCACCATCTTCACCGCGACCGCAACACCCAACATCACCAGGAATCCGACGACCACCAGCGTGTACCACAGCATCAGGCGGCGTTCGCGCTTCGCCCGGACCATATCCAATCCCCATCCTTCGGAAGGGATCTGCGCTTCGGCGCGGGCGCGGCGCGCGACGTCCTCGTCGATGGCGGCGCGCGCGTCGGCGACGACCACATGGTCCGGCAGCGCCATCCGCGCGATCGGCGTCACCGCGCGCGACAGACTCCCCGCGAGCACGACCACCGACGTATACGCCGCACAGGCCGCGACGCCGCGCGAAAGCAACCCCACGACCGCCAACCCGGCCAATCCGTACGCGAACAACACCCATTGCATGCGTCGCAGCGTGCGGATGCACCGCTCGGTCGGATGGAACCGGAACGTCACGCACCACGCGCCGACGGCGATCAACGGCACGCACGCCAGCGCGATGGCGAGCGGGAAACCGTCCATGCCGGCGTCCGCGAACACGCCCGATACGCTCAACGCCACGTCGACGCCAAGGAACAGCATGGCCGCGACAAGCTGGATCACACCGATCGCGAGCACGCGCCGACGTTCCGACGACGGGCGCACCGGCGGCTGCGTCCACCACCAGTCGACCGTCCCCAACCGCGGGCCGCGACGCAGGTATGCGGCGGCCACCTGGTCGCCGTCCTCCGCGTCGCGGATCAGGGCGGCCGCGCGCCGCCACCCGATCACATACGTCAATGTGCCCACGCTGGCGACAAATGCCGCGATGGCGAGCCACGGATAGACGCGGCCGAGCGGGGTCACGCCGGCACGGTCCATGCCCGCCACGATTGCGCACGCCAGCAGCGCGAGGAACGCCGCCAGCCAGACCGCCGCCCTGACGCGGATGCGCCGCAACGCCGCTCGGTCGGCGGGCGTCACCGCACCGCCATCGTTCCGCGCGCCATCGCCGTCGAATCCATCATCCATGCCCTCATCATCGCATCGAATCCGTCGGACCTGACGTCACGCGACATGAACAGTCGATGAACGCGCGAAACGCGCGAAACTCACGCCTCGACCAACTCCGGCGGGCGGCGCGTGGAGAAACGGAACATGAGCGCGGCGAGCACGGCCCCGCACACGGCCATGTCGGCGAGCGGCCACATGCTCGATGCGAAGCCGAGCAGATACGATGCGGCGGTCGAGGCGCCGGAGCGCGCGGCGGCGGCCGAGAACTCGGTGATCAGCGCGCTCGCGACGGCGGTGCCGATCGCACCGGCGAGCTGCTGGACCGTGTTCATCACGGCGGAACCGTCCGCGTTGAGCCGCGCGGGCAGCTGGTTGAGCGCGTGCGTCTGGTCGGGCACGAGCACGAATCCGGAGCATGCCATGAACAGCGCGTAGGCGACGGCCACCGCGACCACGTTGCGGTAGGCGACGATGATCGCCGCGTCCATCACGGTGACGCCGAGGAACCCGCACAGGATGAATTTCGGCGGGAAATGGCCCTTCAGCGCGCCGCCGATCATCGGCGCGGCGATCGCGCCGACCACCGCGCCGGGCAGGAGGATCAGCGCGGCGACGAGCGAGCCGAATCCGAAGCCGCGCTGCAGCAGGATCGGCAGCATGAAGTTGAGGCCGAGCACGCCGCCCGAGGCCATGAGCAGGATGAGCATGCCGAGCGTGAACCCGGGGTAGCCGAACACGCGCACCTCGACGAGCGGACGGCCCATCCTCAGCTGCGCGGCGGCGAACACGGCGAGCACGGCGACGGCACCGGCGAGCGTCGCCCAGAACCGCCAGTCGCCGTTCCATGCGGCGAAGAAGCTGACCGCGACAATCAGGCCCGCGAGTCCGAGCGCGACCAGCAGCAGCGACGGCACGCTGATGCGCGCCTGCTCCGCGTCGCCCGGATGCCGGATCTCCGGCACGGTGGCGACGCCGAGCGCGAAGGAGACCACGAGGAACGGCAGCATCGCGTAGAAGATCCAATGCCAGTCGAGCCATTCCATCACGACGCCGCCGAACACCGGGCCGATGGCGGGCGCGGCGCAGGTGACGAGGCTCACGATGCCGAGCATCGCGCCACGCTGTTCGAGCGGCGCCTTCTCCAGGATGATGGTGGTGATGAGCGGCAGGGAGATGCCGGTGCCGAGCGCCATGACGAGACGCGCGGCGAGCAGCATCGGGAAGCTCGCGGCGAGCGCGCCGATCAGCGTGCCGAGCGTGAAGATCGCGACGGCGACGACGAACAGCGTCTTCGTGGCGAACCGGCGCACCATGAACGGCGAGCTCGGAATCGCGACGGACAACAGCAGCAGGTAACCGGTGGTGAGCCATTGCACGGTGGACGCGTCGATCGCGAACTCGGCCATCAGCGTCGAATAGGCGATGTTGAGCGACGTTTCGGACAGGATGCCGAGGAACGTGAGGATGGCGAGCGCGACGACGGTGACGACGAGCTTCGGCGCGACGGGCCGTTTGGCGGCGTCCGTAGCGCCGCCGCCGTCACGGCCGGTTCGCGCGGATTCCACCGACTCCCCCGCGCGTGCCGCCCGTGCGTTCTGGGTGTCGTGTCCGTTCATGCGACCGTGCCTCCGTTCCCGTCATGACCATGATTGTTGCATATCAAACAATGTCATCGTACGGGCGAATGTTACGCGAAACGCACCTTGCCGGCCAGCACCGCGACCACGCACTGCGCGGCGGCGAGCGCGGTGAACAGGACGAGCGGCGCGACCCATGCGCCGGATAGTTCGGCCAGCGTGCCGAAGGCGAGCGGGCCGACGGAGGCGACCAGATAGCCGAGCGACTGCGCCATGCCGGACAATGCGACCGTGTCGGCCGGGGTGCGGCCGCGCAGGGCGATCAGCGTGAGCGCGACGACCAGCGACGCGCCCTGCCCCATGCCGCCGATCACGCTCCACAGCATCGACGCCGCGGGCGCCAGCAGCCAGCCGCATCCGGCGACGACCATCGGCACGCTGGCGACGAGCGCCGCGCACACCTGGTTGCCGCGCACGTGCATCAGCGCGGGAATCAGGAGGCCGGAGAGGATGCCGAGCGATTGGAAGACGAACAGTTGGACGCCGGCCTGCGATTCGGAGAATCCGGCGGCCGCGGCGAGCGAGGGCAGCCAGTTCGACATCGTGTAGAACGCGGCCGACTGCAATCCCATGAACAGCGTCACCCACCACGTCATCGGGCGTCGCCACAGCGGACGTGCGTCCGTGGCGACGGCGACGGCGGCGTCCGTGACGGTACCGGCGGTACCGGCGGTGACGTCGGTGACGTTCGCGGCGGAACTGGCGGCGACGCCGTTTCCGTTTCCCCGCGACCCGCGCGCCACACGGATCGACCACAATGCGGCGACGACGAGCGGCGGCACGGCCCAGACGGCGAGCGCCGGCCGCCAGCCGCCGAGCGCGGCGGCGAGCGGCGCGGCGGTAAGGCCGGCGATGGCGGAGCCGGCGGTGATGCAGCCGGAGTACACGCCCGTGGCGACGGCGATATGACGGGCGTAGTCGCGTTTCGCGATGACCGGCACGAGCACGTTGCCGGCGGCGATGCCCGCGCCGACGGCGAACGTGCCCAGCCATACGCCTGCCGGACCGCCGAACGACCGGACGAGGTCGCCGGCGGCGAGGACGAGCAGCGCGGCGAGGACGGTGCCGTCCGCGCCGAGACGTCGTTCCGCGAACCGGACCAGCGGGCTGACGGCGGCGAACGCCCACAACGGCATCGCGCCGAGCACGCCGAGCACGCTCTCGCCCCAGCCGAGATCGTCGCCGATGCGCGTAAGCACCGGTCCGACGCCGGCGATCGCGGGACGCAGGTTCAGCGCGACCAGGAAGATGAGGGCCGCCAGCAGGGCGGGGGTCGCCTTCGCGGCGTCCGTCGGGCGGATTGCCGGTGGCGCGGGATTGGCGGTGCTCATCGGGCGGCGAGCACGGCGTCGATCACGGTGGCGACGCCGCGGTCGTTGTTGCTCGGGGCGATCCAGCCGGCGTGGGCGCGCATGTGCTCCTCGGCGTTCGCCACCACGTAGCCGTGGCCGGCGGCTTCGAGCATCTGGATGTCGTTGTAGGTGTCGCCGAGCGCGCAGGCGTCCTCGAGCCGCACGCCGAGGTGTTCGCACAGGCGGGCGAGGCCGGTGCCCTTGTCGACGCCGGGATTCATCATGTCGATCCACATCTTGCCGGCGTTCGTCACCGTGTAGCGGTCGGACCAGGCGTCGCGGTAGGTCTCGCGGTACACCTCCTCGGAGTCGTTGCCGGGGAAGAACACCGTGTACTTGTTGACGTCGGCGTCGAGCGTCGTGATGTCGTCCATGTACACGATCTTCTTGTAGAACGTGCGGAAGTAGTCGTCGTACTTCCTGTCGCACGAACGGATGAAGCACGCCTCGAGACCGCAGACGGTGGGGCATCCGCGGCCGTCGGCAAGCGTGAAGTCGATCAGCCGGCGGTACTCCTCGACGGGGATGAGGCTCTCGTAGACGAGCTCGCCGCGGCAGTAGATCGCGGCGCCGTTGTCGGACATCAACGCCATGTGGTCCGCGAGATCGGGGAACATCTCGGCCAGCGTGTAGTTCGGCCGGCCGCTCGCCGCGCAGAACGTGAGTCCGGCGGCGTCCAGCGCGAGGATGCGCTCGGCCATGCGCGGCGGCATCGTGCCGTCGTCGGCGAGCAGCGTGCAGTCCATGTCGCTGGCGACGACCCTGATGTCCTTCAGTCCGGCGTCTTCGGTGAAATCGGGCAGGTTCTGCGGATTCTGCGGCATGTGCGCCACTCCTTCGTCTCTCGTCTCTCACTCGTCACGGACGTTCCGCGAGCGGACGTCCGTGTTTCGACCCGCACCACTGTAGCGCAGGGCGGCCATGATAAACGCCGGCATTCCAGCCCTTCCGATAGCATGGTGGGCGGTGGTTCGGCCCGTATCCGACCAGCATGCGGACATCCTGCGTCCGCATCATACGCGGATATCATGCGGGCGGGCCAGACAGACTGGAAACGGCTGGAATTCGACCTTACTTAAGGAGAAGCTGCAACCAATGGCAGAATTCGTGTATCAGATGATCAAGGCGCGCAAGGCGTTCGGCGACCGCGTCATCCTCGACGACGTGACCCTGAGCTTCCTGCCGGGCGCGAAGATCGGCGTGGTGGGCCCGAACGGCATGGGCAAGTCCACGCTGCTCAAGATCATGGCCGGCCTTGAAACCGTGTCCAACGGCGAGGCCACGCTCACCCCGGGCTTCACGGTCGGCATCCTGCAGCAGGAGCCGCCGCTGGACGACACGAAGACCGTGGGCGAGAACATCAAGATGGCGTTCGGCGACATCGCGCAGAAGGTCGACCGCTTCAACAAGATCGGCGAGGAGATGGCGAACCCGGACGCCGACTTCGACGCCCTCATGGAGGAGATGGGCAAGCTCCAAACCGAGATCGACGCGGCGAACGGCTGGGATCTCGACTCGCAGCTCGACCAGGCGATGGACGCCCTGCAGTGCCCGGACCCGGACACGCCGGTGAACGTGTGCTCCGGCGGCGAGCGCCGCCGCGTGGCCCTGTGCAAGCTCCTGCTCGAAGCCCCCGACCTGCTGCTGCTCGACGAGCCCACCAACCACCTCGACGCCGAGTCGATCCTGTGGCTGGAGCAGTTCCTGCACCAGTACAAGGGCGCCGTCATCGCCGTCACCCACGACCGTTACTTCATGGACAACGTGGCCGAGTGGATCTGCGAGGTGGACCGCGGCCACCTGTACCCGTACAAGGGCAACTACTCCACGTACCTTGAGACCAAGGCGAAGCGTATGGAGATCCAGGGCGCGAAGGACGCGAAGCTCGCCAAGCGCCTGAAGAACGAGCTCGACTGGGTGCGCTCCTCGCCGAAGGCCCGTCAGGCCAAGAACAAGGCCCGTCTGGAGCGTTACGACCAGATGGAGCAGGAGGCGCGCAACAACAAGAAGCTCGACTTCTCCGAGATCCAGATCCCGGCCGGCCCGCGCCTGGGCTCCACGGTGCTCGAGGCGAAGCACATCCACAAGGCGTTCGGCGACCGCGTGCTCATCGACGACCTGTCCTTCACGCTGCCGCGCAACGGCATCGTCGGCGTGATCGGCCCGAACGGCGTCGGCAAGTCCACGCTGTTCAAGACGATCGTCGGCCTCGAGCCGCTGACCAGCGGCGAGCTCAAGATCGGCGACACGGTGAAGATCAGCTACGTCGACCAGAACCGCGCCGGCCTCGATCCGAACAAGAACCTGTGGGAGGCGGTCTCCGGCGGCCTCGACTTCATCGAGGTGGCGGGCGTCGAGGTGCCGACCCGCGCCTACGTGGCGAGCTTCGGCTTCAAGGGCTCCGACCAGCAGAAGCTGACCGGCGTGCTCTCCGGCGGCGAGCGCAACCGACTCAACCTGGCGCTGACCCTGAAGCAGGGCGGCAACCTGCTGCTGCTCGACGAGCCCACGAACGACCTCGACGTCGAGACGCTGGAATCGCTCGAGAACGCGCTGCTCGGCTTCCCGGGCTGCGCCGTCGTGATCTCCCACGACCGTTGGTTCCTCGACCGCGTCGCCACGCACATCCTCGCGTGGGAGGGCGATGACGAGAACCCGGCCAAGTGGTACTGGTTCGAAGGCAACTTCCAGGCCTACCAGGAGAACCGCGTCGCCCGCCTCGGCGAGGACGCGGCCCGCCCGCACCGCCTGCACCGCAAGCTGACCAGGGTCTGAGCATCAGTCCTCATTCGGCCCCCTCTGACGAGGGGGCTGTCGAACGCAGTGAGACTGGGGGAGAGATAGCTGGAACGTAACGGTTCCCGCTATCTCTCCCCCAGTCCGCTACCGCGGACAGCCCCCTCGTCAGAGGGGGCCAAGTCGTAGCGGGCGAGGGTGCCTTATTCGTATGCGGGCCATAACCCGCCGTTCACACGGCTCACATGCTCGTTACAATCGTCTCTGATGCCAGTAACGACCGACCGTTACAGTCGAGGCATCACATAATCGAACATCGAACACGACAATCTAGGGAGACGAGCATGACCGACGACACCATCACACCGCTGGAACATCTGGTGAAGGTGCTCAAACTGGGCAAGCCCTCCGACTACCGCAACCACACGTACGTGAACGGCGAAAGCCTCTACTTCCCCACCGGCCGCGTGTACGGCGGCCAGGTGATCGCCCAGTCGCTGATGGCGGCCGCGAAGACCGTGGCGCCGAACCGTCTGCCGCATTCGATTCACGGCTATTTCATCGCGCCCGGCGACATCCGCCAGGACCTGCTGTTCGACGTGGAGAAGCTGCGCGACGGGCGTTCGTTCTCGGCGCGGCGCGTGAACGTCACGCAGGCCGAGGGATCGATTCTCACCGCGATCGCCTCGTTCCAGGTGACCGGACAGGAGGGCGTGGAGTTCGCCGACCCGATGCCGGCCGACCTGCCCGACCCGGAATCGCTCACCAGCGCGAAGGAGCTGATGGCGCCGTACGCCGGCAGGTCGCCGTTCGCGAACTACTACGCGGAGAAGTCGCCGTTCGACATCCGCCATATCACGCCGACGATCATGCTCGGACCGGACAAGGAGTCCGCGGCCGCCGACTCCGGCAGGCAGATGGTGTGGATGAGGGCCGACGGCGAGGTCGAGGCGCCGCAGCTCATGCATCGTGCGATGCTGGCGCTCGGCTGCGACCAGGTGATGATGGAGCCGGTGCTGCGTCGCGCCGGACTGTCGATCTCCACGCCGGGCATCGCCTACGCGTCGATCGACCATTCGATGTGGTGGTACCGCGACGTGGACATCTGCCAGTGGCACCTGTACGTGCAGGACACGCCGACCGCCGCGCACGGCCGCGGACTCGGCACGGCGAAGGTGTATTCGCAGGACGGCGAGCTGGTCGCCGCCATCGCCCAGGAGGCGATGATTCGCGTGCCGCGCGGGTGATGACTCGGTGCCGTGGCGTTGCCTCCCTCTGATGAGGGATGTGTCATCGCGAAGCGATGACGGAGGGAGAGAAGAGAGAAGAAGAGCGGCCGTAGGCCGCGGGGAAATCGAATCGGCTTTCGGCCGATGCCGTATCTCCCGCGGCCTGCGGCCGCTCCTGTCTCTCCCTCAGTCGCGGCTATGCCGCGACAGCTCCCTCGTCAGAGGGAGCCGAAGTGAGGCTTACGCTTCGCGAGAGGCGCTCGCCGCGGCGTAGGCGGCGAGGGCGCGCGGGGCGTGGAAGCCCTGCTTCTCGAACTCGTCGGCGATCTTCTGGGCGACCTCCTGGGAGCGGCCCTTGTCGACGAGCGCGATGATGGAGCCGCCGAAGCCGCCGCCGGTCATGCGGGCGCCGTAGGCGCCGTTGTGGCGGGCCACGTCCACGGCCACGTCGAGCTCCGGCACGGTGACCTCGTAGTCCGCGGCAAGCGAATCGTGGGACGCGTTGAACAGGCGTCCGGCGGATTCGATGTCGCCCTGGGCGAAGGCGCGCACGAAGGAGCGCACGCGTTCGATCTCGGTGACGACGTGACGCACGCGCTTCTTCATCGTCTCGTCGGGCAGCGCGTCGAGCGTCTCCTTCAAAGCCTGGAGCTGGTCGTCGGCCTTGGAGATGCCGTCGGCGGCGACGCGCAGGTTGGCGACGCCGAGGATCTTCGCGGCCTCCTCGCAGGTGGCGCGGCGCTGGGCGTACTGGCCGTCGTTGAGCTGGTGCGGGGCCTGGGTGTCGACGACGAGCAGCTCGAGGCCGTACTTGTCGAGGTCGAACTCCTGCTGGGAGACGTTCTCCAGCGGGGTGAGCTCCGGGCGGCAGTCGAGCAGCAGCGCGTGGCCGGGCGTGCAGCGCATCGAGGCGTTCTGGTCGAGGCCGCCGGTGGAGGCACCGGCCATCTCGTTCTCGGACTTGATGGCGGCGTTGATGAGGGTGACGCGGCCGGCGTCGGAGTCGCCGTAGCCGAGACCGTACACGTCGTCGAGGGCGAGCGCGGTCGAGCAGGTCATCGCGGCGGAGGAGCTCAGACCAGAGCCCAGCGGCACGCAGGAGACGAACGCGGCGTCAAAGCCCTTCACCTTGGAGAAGCCGGCCTCGCGCAGCGCCCACGCCACGCCCACCGGGTAGGCGGCCCAGCCGTCCACGCCGCGGGTCTTGAGCCCGTCGAGATCGGCCTCGGCGACCTTGTCCGGGGAGATGGACGAGACGACGCGCACCTTGGTGTCCTCGCGCGGCTTGAGCGCGATGAACGTGCGCTGCGGCAGCGCGATCGGCAGGCACAGGCCCGCGTTGTAGTCGGTGTGCTCGCCGATCAGGTTGACGCGGCCCGGAGCGGCCCACACGCCTTCCGGCGCGAAACCGTAGGTGTCGACGAACAGTTTCGTCGCCTCGGAGACGCCCTCCTCATGGGAGATCGGCTCGATGAATTCAACAGCAGCCATTGGTGTTTTATCCTTCCTTGGTTTGTGGAACATCCTTGTTGAGAAGACGGCGTCAGTCGGCGATGTCGACGTCGCCGAGCTCGTGGAAGCGCTTCGCGATGAGCTCCGGGGTCGTGTCGGAGATCCAGGCGGCCATGCCGGATTCGGAGCCGGCGAGGTACTTGATCTTGTTGGCGGCGCGGCGGAACGAGAAGAACTGCAGGTTGAGACGGTAGTTCTCGCGGCGCGGATCGTGGATCGGGGCCTGGTGCCAGGCGGCGATGTACGGCAGGTCCATGCCCTTGCCGTCGCCCTTGTCGAAGAACGCGTTGCCGCGCTTGAGCAGGTGCGAGTACATGGAGGCGAGGTCCCAGCGCTCCTGGTCGTCGAGCTGGTCGATGGTGAGCACGTCGCGCACCGGCGCCACATGCACCTCGAGGGGCCAGCGGGCGGCGGCCGGCACGTAGGCGACCCAGCTGTGGTTGCGCATGATGACGCGCTCCTTGGCCTCGAGCTCGGCGTTCATCAGGTCCTTGAGCAGGTTGCCGCCGGTCTTCTCGTGGTAGGCCTCGGTGTGCTTGAGCTCCTGCTCCATCTTCGAGGCGATGAACGGGTAGCAGTAGACCTGGCCGTGCGGGTGGGCGAGAGAGACGCCGATCTCGGCGCCGTGGTTCTCGAACGGGAAGATCTGCTCGATGCCGTCCATCTTCGAGATCTCGGCGGTGCGGAACGCCCACGCCTCGACGACGGTGCGCAGACGGCTCACCGGCAGGTCGGCGGGCAGGCCGTGCTCGTTCGGGTCGAAGCAGATGACCTCGCAGCGGCCGGCGGCCATCTTCTTCTCCCACAGCGGGTTGCCGTCCACGTAGGTGACGTCCTCGGAACGGCCAGGCACGCGCACCATCGACGGGAAGCGGTTCTCGAACACGACGACGTTGTAGTCGGTGTCCGGCACCTCGCCGTCCTGGTACGGGTCGCCGGGCTTGCGGGCGGCCAGCGGGTTGCCCTTGGCGGTGGCGCCGGGGCCGGCGGTGATCGGGCGGTTCATGCGCGCGGTCGCCATCGGGATCCAATCGCCGGTCAGCGGGTCGCGGCGCATCTCGGGGGCCGCGTACGGCACCTCCTCGCCGGCGGCATTCAGCTGGTTGGCGAAACGGTAGGCGAGATGACGCGGGTCCTTGAGCTCGCGGGTCTTCGCGCCGGAGACGTATTCCGGATCGTCGTCGAGGTAGAAGAAGTCACGTCCGTCGGCGAGCGTCGTCGGCGTGATGCGGATGTGCTCCTTCGCGTACGCACCCGGCTCGTAGGCTGCGAATTCGGTCATGGTTATTCCTGCTCACTTTCCTGTACGGGCTCGGTCTGTTCGGCCAGCACGAGCTCCTTGACCAGTTCCTTCGTTTTGGCGGCGGTATCGGGGTCGAGACCGTCGTCGGTGATGACCGTGTCCACCTGGTCGAACCGCGCGAACAGCGACAGCGATGTGCAGCTCCACTTGGTGTGGTCGGTCAAGATGATGGTGCGATCGGCGATGTCCATCATCGCCATATCGGTGGCGGCCTCCAGCGAATTGGGCATGAGGAAGCCGCGGGGAATCGACACGGAGTGCGTGCCGAGGAAGACGGTGTTGACGCGCAGCGAGGCGACGACCTTGTCGGCGATCGGGCCGACGAGCGAGTTCGATCGGGTGATGACGCCGCCGGTGACGATCACCTCCACGTCCTTCGATTCGAGGGCCTGCACGAGTTCGGCGACCGGGATCGAATTGGTGAGGATGGTGACGCCCGCGGCCTGCTGGCTTTCCAGCAGATGCTGTGCGAAGACGTAGGCGGTGGTGCCGCCGCCGATGGCGATCACGTCGCCGGGGGCCACGTATTTGACGGCCTCCTGCGCGATCGCGTCCTTGAGCCCGATGTCCATCTGCGACTTTACGGAGAACAACGGCTCGCTCAGCAGCGTGCTGGTGGTGACTGCGCCGCCGTGGACCCGCTTGAGGAGCCCTTTGTCGGCGAGTTCGGCGATATCGCGGCGGATGGTCATCGCGGAAACGCCGAGTTCCTTGCTGAGTGCCGTGATGCGCACGGCACCCCGGGTGCGAAGCCTGCTCAGTATCAGGTGTTGACGTTGTGACGATATCATATGAACATTATCGCACACAATCACCCATGGTTCAAACCGAGTTGTGCGTTTCGCGTACCCTTTTTGTAGTTTTGCAAACGTTAGCGAACAAAAAACAACATAGGCGCGATTGTCTATCGGAATTCTCCGGACGGTTTCCGGGTATCTCTCCCCCACCCGGCTCCGCCGGGAGCCCCCCCTCGTCAGAGGGGGCCGGAGACACAATCACTCGGCGTCGACGCCGACGGCTTCGGAGACGGACGAGAACCCGTCGCGGCGCAGCAGCTCGGCGAGGCCGCGCTTCAGGACCGTGATCTGCTGGGGGCCGCGGTACATGAGCGACGAGATGAACATGACCAGGTCGGCGCCGGCGCGAATCTTCGCGTACGCCTGCTCGGGCGTGAACACGCCGCCGATGCCGGCGATCGCGAACCGGTCGCCGTACTGACGGCGCACACGCGCGACCAGCGCCGTGCTGGCGTCCGTGCACGGGCCGCCGGACAGGCCGCCCTCCCACTCGTGCGGGATGGCGAGGCCGGTGCGGTCCTTGTTGAGGTTGGCGAGCGAGACGCCCTGCACGTTGTGTTCGGCGAGCACGTCGAGCAGATCGCGGAACTCCTCCCACGGCTTGTTGAGCGGCATCTTGACGAGCGTCGGCTGCGGGCGGTCGATCGCGTCGAGCGCGGTGAACAGCTTGTCGAGCGCCTCGGGCGAGGCGGTGAACGGCTCGCCCACATGCGTGTTCGGGCAGGACACGTTCACTTCGACCATCGCGGTGCGGCCGGCGGCGCGGCGCATCGAGACGCAGTAGTCCTCGATGCCCTCGTCGAGGTCGCCGCACAGTGCGTCGTTCGTACGCGCGATCGAGACGGACACCTGCATGTCGTGCGCGTGCGTCCACGCCTTCTCCGCACGGTCGATGACCTTGTCGGAGCCGATGTTCGCGAGGCCCACGTGCACCATCATCGAATCGTATTCGGGCAGACGGTGGAACCACGGCTTCGGATTGCCGGGGCACGGGCGGGACGTGGTGGAGCCGACCGTCTCGAGTCCGAAGCCGGCGTTGTCGAGCAGCACCGGCATGTCGCAGTTCTTGTCAAGTCCGGCGGACAGGCCGAACGGGTTCGCGAAGTCGACGCCCATCACCGTGGTCTCGAGGATCGGATCGGTGTAGTCGAGCATCGTGCGCTCCGCCCACAACAGCGGCGGGATGTGCTTGACCACGCGGCAGAACGCGATCATGCGGTCGTGCGCCTCGTCCGGCGGCACGTTGAAGACGAAATTGGGTTTGATGACGTGCTTGTAGCCGAAGGTGAACAGGTCGCAGGTCGCCTTGTTGACCGCGTCATGCCAGAAGCTGTCCGAAACGTAACTCATGGGCACCCAGTCTAGTCAATCAGTAGGCGCCGCGCACATACTGGGGCTGGTAGGGGGCCTCGGTGACGGGCACGCCGAGCTTGGCGGCGGCGCGCAGCGGCCAGTACGGGTCGCGCAGAGCGGCGCGGCCGATCTCGACCACGTCGGCCTTGCCCTTGGCGAGCACCTTCTCCGCCTGCTTCGGCTTGGTGATGAGGCCGACCGCGGTGACCGGCACTTCGGCGCGCTTGCGCACCTGCGCGGAGAACGGCACCTGGTAGTCGGGCTTGACCGGGACCGTCACGCCGGCGACGATGCCGCCGGTGGACACGTCGACCAGGTCCACGCCGTGCGCCTTGAGGATCTGCGCGAGCGCGACCGTCTGGTCGAGGTCCCAGCCGCCCGCCGCCCAGTCGGTGGCGGAGACGCGCACAAGCAGCGGCATGTCATCCGGAATCACGCCGCGGATCGCGTCGGCGACCTCCAGCAGGAAGCGGATGCGCCCCTCGAAGCCGCCGCCGTATTCGTCGTCGCGTTCGTTGCTCAGCGGGTCGAGGAACTGCGAGATCAGGTAGCCGTGGGCGGCGTGGATCTCAATCGCCTGGAATCCGGCGGCCACGGCGCGACCGGCCGCCGCGGCGAACGCGCCGACCAGTCCGTGGATCTCATCGACGCTCAGCGCGCGCGGCGTCGCGTAGCCGCCGAACGGGATGGCGCTCGGCGCGACGGTCTGCCAGCCGCCGGCCTCACCGGGCACGGTCTCGCGCTCGTAGCCGACGGTGAACGAGCCGGTCGACCCCTTGCGTCCCGCGTGATTGAGCTGGATGGCGGCCACGGCGCCCGTCGCCTTGATGCCTTCGACGATCCACTTCCACGAGTCGATCTGCCAGTCGGCCCACAGGCCCACGTCATTCGGCGAGATGCGGCCTTCGGGCGCGACGGCGGTCGCCTCGGCGATGATCATGCCGAAGCCGCCCATCGCACGCGACACGTAGTGCTGGTAGTGGAACGGCGTCGGTCGGCCGTCCTGCGCGAACGCCGAGTAGGTGTCCATCGGCGGCAGCCAGATGCGGTTGCGGATGGTCAGGCCGCGCAGCGTCATCGGCCGGAACAGCAGCGGGCCGGCGTCCTTGGCGGGGTTCTCCCCCCTCAGAGGCGTGCCGGTCTTGCCCGTTTTGCCCGGTTTCGTCGCCTTGCCGGCGGCCTTGCCCGATTTCACCGATTTCGCGGACTTCGCCGTTTTCGAGGATTTCGCGGCCTTGCCCGGTTTCCCGGACTTGCCTTTGCCTCCCGCCTCGACGGTGTTCGTCACGTCGAGGCCGCGGAAGTCGAATCCGCTCGGGCCTTCGACGTTCGCCGTCACGCCTGCCGTGCTTCCGTATGCCGTGGTGTCTTCCGCCATGATGTTCCCCCTTACGCCGGATGTCCGGCGATGATCGTCCTCGACAATTCTAACGTCCAAGCTGAAAGTACGCCGAACGCCCACCGTATGTGGGAATACGGTGGGCGTTCGGTTGCGATGCCGCGATGGCGCGGCCGCCAGTGGCACGAGCCCGCGATGGCGTCACGCGGGACTTACGGGAGAAGGATCACTGGCCGGTCGTGGTGCCCTGCTGGGTGGTCGTACCGGTCGTGCCTTCCGTAGTCGTGCCCTGCTGCGTGGTCGTGCCGGTGGTCCCCTGGGTGGTCGTGCCGGTCGTGCCCGAGCTGGTGCCGCTGTACGTGGTGGTGCCTCCGCCCGTGTACTTCGCGCTCGGGTTGCCGTAGCTGTTGTCGATCGGAATGCCCGCGGCGTCGACGTAGCTCTGCATGAACTGCTTCCACGCGGGTTCGGCGATGTACATGCCGTACCAGGTCGGACGGTACACGCCGTTGATCGTCTTGTAGTTGAACGACTGCGGCGACTCGGCGTTGCCGACGGCCACGAACGCGGCCACCTGCGGGATGAAGCCAGCGGTGAGCATGTACGTGTCCTCGTTGGTGCCGGTCTTCGCGAAGGTCTTGCGGCCGTTGGCCAGCTGGGCGTCCACGGCGTTGCCGTTGGAGCGGACGACGCCCTGGTTGATCGCGTAGGCGGCGGTCTCCGCGATCTCCGGGTCGATGGCCTGATGGCAGTTCGCGGACGGCACCTTGTAGTTCTTGCCGGCGCGGTCGGTCATCTTGGTGATGGCGATCGGGGTGCATTCGACGCCCTTGGCGGCGATCGTCGCGTACACGTTCGCCATCGTGAGCGGCGAGGCCTGCACGGTGCCGATCACCATCGGCGGCTGGAACGAGTTGGAGTCGTACACGTCCTCATGGCCCTGGATCGAGTTGTGGTAGCCGACCTGCTTGGCGGCGTCCGCGATCGCGCACAGGCCGATCTGCTGGGTCATCGAGGCCTGGGTGGTGTTGTGCGAGAGCACGAGGCCCTGCAGCGGGCTTTCGTTCGAGGTGCCGCCGCCGGAGTTCTGCACGCTCCACGTGCCGGCGAACGCGTAGCCGTTGCAGCTGAAGCTCGCCGTGTTGTACGCGGTGGACGTGCGCAGGTACTGGTTGATGGACTTGCCCGCCTGCATCCACGCGACGAGGTTGATCGGCTTCCAGGTGGAGCCGGGCTGGAAGCCCCAGCCGCCGCCGTCGGACTCGTCGACCGCGTAGTTGACGGCCGTTCGCGTCGAATCGAGCTTCGCCAGATCGGTGGCGTCGTAGGTGCGGTTGATGCCGAAGCCGAGCACTTCGCCGGTGCCGGGCCTAATCGCGGCGATAGCGACCTCGAAGCCGGTCGGATCGGCCGGCGGGATGGCGTCGCGCGCCGCCTGCATGGCGGAGTTGTTCGCGTTCACGTCCATCGTGGTGACGATCGACAGGCCGCCCTCCTTGAGCAGCTTGTTGCGCTCCTCCTCGGTCTTGCCGAACTCCTTGTTCTTGAGGATCTGGCGGGTCACGTAGTCGCAGAAGAACGCGGCGTCGCCAGCCACCTGGCAGCCGGATTCGATGGACTGCACGTTGAGCGTGTCCTTGAGCGACGTCTTGTAGGCCTCGTCATGCTGCTTCTGGGTGATGTACCCCTCCTGCAGCATGAGGTCGAGCACGATGTTGCGCTGCTTCTGCGACTCCTTGAGGTTCTCGTCGCTGGTCGGATCGTACCTGGCCGGGTTCTTCGTGATGGCGGCGATGGTCGCGGCCTGCACCACGGTCAGGTCCTTGGCGGAGGTGTTGAAGTAGCGCTTCGCGGCGCTCTCCACGCCGTAGAGATTGTGGTTGCCGAACTGGGCGATGTTGAGGTAGCCCTGCAGGATCTCGAGCTTCGAGTACTGCTTCTCCATCTGCACGGCGATGAGCATCTCGCGCACCTTGCGCGCGACGGTCTGTTCGGAGGCATGGTATTCGGCGATCGGGTCGTCGTCCTCGCGGGCCTGCATGGCGAGCACGTTCTTCACGTACTGCTGGGTCAGCGTGGAGCCGCCCTGCGTATCGCCCTTCTTCACGAACGTCTGGAAGAAGGCGCGCATGACGCCCTGCACGTCGATGCCGTGGTGTTTGAAGAATCGGCGGTCCTCACGGGCGACGACGGCCTGCTGCATGACCTTGGAGATGTTCTTCAGCGGCACGACGGTACGGTTGTCGGCGTAGAACTCCGCGATCTTCGTCGTGCCGTCCGAGGCGTACATCACGGATTTCTGGGGAAGGGAGGTCACGTCGAAATCGACGCCCTCGACCTTGAGCGACGGCACCACGGCCTTGGCCACCGAATTCGCGGCGAATACGGCGGGGGAAACCAGCGTGGCCATCACCACGCCGCCGCCGACGCACAGCATGAGATAGGCCAACAGCAAAGTAAGCACACGTCGAGCGGTAAGGGAGTTCTTTTTCGGCATGCGCCCCATTCTAAGTGGGTGGGTCTACCGGAACCGATGGCGTGCCACGGCGCGCGGGGAATCATTCACAGGAACCCCACTCCCTGAACGTCTCCCGGAAATCCGGTGAACGCGGTCAGCGGCGCGACCTGCGGATGAGCATGCCGGGCTGGTAGATGATGATCGAACGGCCCTCGCGCGCTATCCACCCGCGGTTCGCGAAGTCCATCAGCGCCTTGTTCACGGTCTCGCGGCTGGAGCCGACGAGCTGCGCCATCTCCTCCTGCGTCAGGTCGTGCGGCACCTTGAGCCCCTCCTCGACCGGCTCGCCGAAGCGGGACGCGAGGTTGATGAGCGTCTTGGCGAGGCGGGCGGGCACGTCCATGAACACGAGGTCGGAGATGTGCTCGTTGTTGGAGCGCATGCGCCCGGCCATCACCTGCAGCATGTCGATGGCGACGCGAGGATGCTGGTCGAGCCAGTGGAACAGCGCATCATGTTCGAGCCAGACGACGCGCGTGCCGTGGTTCATCGCCAGCGCGGACGCGGTGCGCGGGCCGCCGGTCGGGTCGAAGACGGGGATCTCGCCGAGCACCTCGCCCGGCGCGTGGATGGACAGCAGCTGGATGCGATGGTCGTTCGATTCGCGCACGAGTTTGACGCGCCCGTGCTCCAGCAGGTACATGCGGTGGTCGGTGCCGCCCTGTTCGAAGATGGCCTCGCCCTTGTCGTACACGGCCTGGTTGAGATGGGGGATCAGCTCCTCCGCCTGCTCCGGCGACACCTGCTTGAACAGCGCGGTATGCAGGAGCACGTTCTCCTCTTCGGGCATCGCGTTCGGCTTTTCCGCCAACTCACATCACCATCCCATCATCACGTCGCCGTATTCCATCGTCGGTCCGCGGACATCCTCGACCATCGTCCGCAACATTGTACCGCACGCCCACCGGAGCCGCCGTGAACGTACCGTAAGCGTTCACGGGCGCGCGTCGGCGCACGCGCGGGCGGCGGGCGGCGCCGCCGTCACGCGCGGGACGCCTGCGCGCGGCAGTACGCGAGCAGGTGCGCGACGACCTCGGCGCGGGACAGCCCGGTCTGGCTTCTGAGCGGGTCGACGCGCTTCACGGCGGACTTGACCGCCTTGTCGCTCGTCTTCTCGCCGCTCACGTTGAGCACGCGCGTCATCTTCACCGCGTCGATGTCGTACGCCATCGTCACGTGGTGCAGGACCGCGCCGGGAGCGTGCGTCGCGGCGGGCGCGGCAGCTTCCCCGCGCGCCGCCGCACGCGCGTGCGGCGCGGGGAAGCGGCGTTGCGCCGCGCCGCCGATCTTGCCGTGCTGCGAGGCGATGTCGTTGAGACCGGCGAACCGCACGTCGAGTCCCAGCCCGCGCAGCGCCTCGACGAGCCACCGGTCGCACAGACGATACGACGATGCGACGTCGATGCCGGCGACGAAATCGAGCGGAGTATATAAGGAGTAGGTGATGGTGTTGCCGGGTTCGATGAACATCGCGCCGCCGCCCGTGCACCGGCGCACGACGGTGATGCCCTCCGCGCGCGCGACGCTTTCGTGGACCTCGTCGGGGATGGACTGGAACCGGCCGACGACGACGCACGGCGCGTTCCACTCCCAGATGCGCAGGGTGGGTCGGCGCGTGCCGGCCGCGACCTCGCGCGCCCATCGCTCGTCGACCGCCATCTGGTCGGCGGGGCTGCGCGGTTCGTCGTGGACGATGGCGAGCCACGGCCAGAGGGAAGCCCAGCGGGAGGCAAAGTCGGGGTCGGGCGTCGTGACCACCCCCACCCGCTGCGCGGGAGCCCCCGCCGGCGGGGGCGGAGTGAGGGAGGACGCGGTATCGGTGGCGGACGGGGCGATCGCGCGGACGGCGGCGATGGCGATGGCGTCGGCGTCGGTGCCGACGAGACGGGCGTGCGGATGGCGGGCGATCGCCTCGCGCACCGCGGCCGCGATCGTCGCAGAATCGATCGTCGCAGAATCGATTGTCGCAGAATCGGCGCCGGTCGCGGGAGACGCGGCGATGACCGCGGCGAGCGCACGTTCGACGCCGCGCAGGAGGGCGTCGGCGGTCCCGTCGGAATCGGCTTCGACGAAGAAATCGCCGTCGATGCGCACGCGCGGCGCGTCCGTGCCGTCCGGCTCCACGGTCACGGCGACGAGTTTGCCGCCCGGCGTCTTGCATTCCCCACGCATCGCGTTCTCCATATCCATGCCGCCACCATAGCAAAAGGCCCTCGGCGTGATGCCGGGGCCTTCGGAAACGTGCGACGGACGCGCGCCGCATGCCGCGCGTCACGGACGCGTCACATGCGGGCGAGGATGTCCTTGCCGACCTGGTCGGTGGTGCGGACGGTGGAGCCGAGCTCCTCGATGTCCGCCTCGACGGCCTTGTGGATCTTCTGCGCGGCCTCGTCGAAGCCGAGATGCTCGAGCAGCATGGCGGCGGAGAGGATCGCGGCGGTCGGGTTGGCCTTGTTCTGGCCGGCGATGTCCGGCGCGGAGCCGTGGATCGGCTCGAACATCGACGGGTATTCGTCGGAGGCGTTGATGCAGCCGGAGGCGGAGTAGCCCACGCCGCCCACGACGGCGCCGGCCTCGTCGGTGAGGATGTCGCCGAAGAGGTTGTCGGTGAGGATCACGTCGAACTTCGACGGATCGGACACGAGGAAGATCGTGGCCGCGTCGATGTGCGAGTAGTCGTGCGTGACCTCCGGGTACTCCTCGCCGACCTTGTCGACGATGCGCTGCCACATGTCGCCCGCGTTGACGAGCACGTTCTTCTTGTGGACGAGCGTGACGTGCTTGCGGCGCTTCATGGCGAGCTTGAACGCGTAGCGCACGACGCGCTCCACGCCGTACGCGGTGTTGATGGAGACCTCGGTGGCCACCTCGTTCGGGGTGTTGCGGCGGACCGCGCCGCCGGCGCCGCAGTACAGGCCCTCGGTGCCCTCGCGCACGACGACGAAGTCGATGTCGCCGGGGTTCGCGAGCGGCGAGGTGACGCCCTTGTACAGCTTGGACGGGCGCAGGTTCACGTACTGGTCGAGATCGAAGCGGAGCTTGAGCAGCAGGCCGCGCTCCAGGATGCCGGCCTTGATGCGCGGGTCGCCGACGGCGCCGAGCAGGATCGCGTCGGTCTTCTTGATGCGCTCCTCCTCGTCCTCGGGCAGGATGGAGCCGTCGCGCAGGTAGCGCTCGGCGCCCAGGTCGAAGGGCTCGTAGTCGAATTCGGCCACGCCTTCGGCCGCCTTCTCGAGCGCCTTCTGCGCCCACGGGGTCACTTCCTTGCCGATGCCGTCGCCGGGAATCACGGCGATCGTGTACTTCTTCGTTGCGGTGTTTTCGCTCATGGCACGAGACGTTACTCGCGGCCGCACGGCGCCCACGGCGGCCGTTCATCAAATGGACACGATTCCGGACATGGGCCGGATGCGGACGGCGGGCGCGGGGACGGTCCGTCAATCCCGGTCCGTAGATCCCGGTCCGCCGACCGGACGATGCGCATGGTGATGTTCGCCCTGCGTGTTCGCCGGTGATAGGCTGGAAGCAGCCTCCGAGCGGTTGGAACGTCATCGATGACGGTGACGTGGTAAGGAGGGTAATGAAAGGAATGCGTATGAACGACGCAAACGCCAATGGAGGCGGCTCCGGAGCCCCGGACCCCAAGTTCACGGACAACGGACAGATCCCCTTCGACCAGACGCCGGACACGGCGCAGGCCGGCACCCCGGCACCGGATTCGCCGGCACCGGCGTTCGGACAATCATATGAGCAGCAGCCCGCCCCGGCCACGCCCGCACCGTGGGAGGTCCCGCAGGCCGATGTGCCGACGCAGCAGTTCTCGGCACCGCAGCCGGATGCGCCGACGCAGCCGATCCAGGCGCCGCAGTACGGCCAGCCCGAAGCTCCGGCGGCGCCGGCGTTCGGCGCCCCGGATGCCGCGGCGTCCCAGCAGCAGTTCTCGGCGCCGCCGTACACGCCGGCGGTGCCGGGACAGCCCGGGCAGCCGGGACAGCCGCCGTTCGGACAGGGCCAGCAGCCGCCGTATGGACAGCCTGGCGCGCCGGGTGCGCCCGCCGCCCCCGCCTACCCGGGTGCACCCGCTCCGGGGCAGCCCGGTCAGCCGGGACAGCCGGGCCAGCCGCCCGCCTACCCGGGTGCCCCCGCGCCGAAGAAGAAGCGCTCCACCGGCGCGCTGATCGGCATCATCGTCGGTGCGATCGCCGTGGTCGCGGTGATTGCGCTCGTCGTCGTGTTCGCGGTGGTCAAGCCCGGCTCGCTCACCTCCGACGACTATCTGGACGGCCAGCACCAGACGGGCGTGATGCTCACGAAGTACGGCAACATCTCGACGAAGCTGTCGAAGGCCATGGCCACCACGTACGACAGCAAGTCCACCTTCGACAAGGAGGACGCCGCAAAGATCAAGGAGTACGTGAAGGCCTACGAGGATTCGAACAAGGAGTTCACCGACCTCAAGATCTACCAGAAGGACGACAAGGTGAAGGAGGCGTACGACAAGTACGAGAAGAAGGCGAAGAAGTTCGTCACGTTCTCCAACAACCTCGCCGACACGGCCGTCACGATGAGCGCCGTCACCAAGGCGTGCGACTCCACACCGACCGCGTCCTACACCGACAACGACTACTTCAGCGAGTACAACGACTACATCAAGGGCTGCACGACGGCGCTCGGCGACCTCAGCGGCTCCAAGATCAAGCCGATCGCCGAATACGCCACCACGATGAAGGACTACCTGACCAAGCTGGGCGACATCATGACGCAGTTGGAGGCGCTCGGCAACGGCGACGACATCTACAGCGACGACGGCAAGTACCAGCAGTACCGCGACCTGACGGAGCAGCTGTACGATCTGGACAGCCCGTACAACGCCTCGTCCGACCTGAACGACGGACTGGACGACATCGAGAAGGAGGCCAACCCGTCCGACGAGCTGAACGACTTGAACGACGTCATCCAGGACGGCTTCAACGAGAAGCTGAAGTAACGGCTTCCGGCGGCCTGTCGCGCGCGGCTTCCGTTCGCGCGTGACGCCCGGCCGCCCACGCCGCATATGAATGACCCCCTCCGCAATCCGCGGAGGGGGTCATTCATATGCGGCCATATGCGCCGGCCGACCCGCTCAATCGAGCAGGCCGACCGGCCGATCATCAGACGATGGCGGTCGGATCGTCGTCCGAACCCGCGGCGTCGGTGCCGGCGGCATCGCCGTCGTCACCGGGGAGCTTCAGGTCGGAGCCGTCCGCGTCGCCGCCGAAGTCGGCGGTGCCGCCCTGGTCGTCCAGGAAGTCGTCCGGGTTGAAGTCCTCGCCGAGCTTCAGGTCGCCGAAATCGATGTTGGAGAAGTCCACATCGTTGATGTCGCCGTCGGTGAAGTCGAGGCCCTCGCCGTCGTCGCCACCGCCCAGACCGAAGTTCGGGTAGATGGTGTCGCGGATCGCCTTGTCCGGCTCGACCACCGCGTTGCGGTAGCGGGCCAGGCCGGTGCCGGCCGGGATGAGCTTACCGATGATGACGTTCTCCTTGAGACCCTTCAGGTCGTCGACCTTCTGGTTCAGGGCGGCGTCGGTGAGCACGCGGGTCGTCTCCTGGAAGGAGGCGGCGGACAGCCACGAATCGGTGGCCAGCGAGGCCTTCGTGATGCCCATGAGCTCCGGACGGCCGGAGGCCGGCTTCTTGCCCGCCTGCACGGCGGCCTTGTTGACCTCGCGGAAGCGCTGCTGGTCGACCAGCTCGCCGGGCAGCAAGTCGGTCTCGCCGGAGTCGATCACGGTGATGCGACGGCTCATCTGGTGGACGATGACCTCGATGTGCTTGTCGTGGATGTCCACGCCCTGGGAGCGGTACACGTTGTGCACCTCCTCCACGATGTTCATCTGGGCGGCGCGCTTGTTGAGAATGCGCAGGATCTTCTTCGGATCGACGGAACCCTCGATGAGCTGCGTGCCGGTGGCGACGTGCTCGCCGTCCTTCACCAGCAGCGGGACGCGGCGCGACACGTTGTACGTGATCGGCTTGATCTCGCCGTCCTCGACCGGGGCGCCGGAGTCGGCGTCCGGGGTGAGGATGACCTGGCGGCCGCGGTCGCCGTCCACCACCTTGATGGTGCCGGCGAACTCGGCGATCGGGGACTCGCCCTTCGGCGTACGGGCTTCGAAAAGCTCGGTGACACGCGGAAGACCCTGGGTGATATCGGAGGCCGAGGCGACGCCGCCGGAGTGGAAGGAACGCAGCGTCAGCTGGGTACCCGGCTCGCCGATGGACTGGGCCGCGACGATGCCGACGGTCTCGCCGACGTCGACCAGCTTGTTGGTGGCCATCGACCAGCCGTAGCACTTCGCGCACACGCCGCGCTTGGAGGCGCAGGAGAGCACGGAACGGCACTTGACGAACTCGACGCCGTGGGCGACGAGATCGTTGAGCACGTCCATCGACAGGGCGTCGTCGCGCTTGTACAGCACGGTCTTGCCGTCGGCCGGGTCGATGACGTCGGCCGCGAGCAGACGGGAGTACGGGCCGCCGTCCGCGTTCTTGACGAGCACGAGGTTGCCGTCGGCGTCGCGGTCGGCCACGCGGATGTCGATACCCTGCTTGGTGCCGCAGTCCTCCTCGCGGACGATCACGTCCTGGGAGACGTCGACCAGACGACGGGTCAGGTAGCCCGACTCGGCGGTACGCAGTGCGGTATCGGCCAGACCCTTGCGGGCGCCGTGCTGGGAGATGAAGTACTCCAGCACGGACAGGCCGTCGCGGTAGTTGGACTTCACCGGACGGGGGATGATCTCGCCCTTCGGGTTGGCCACGAGGCCACGCATGCCGGCGATCTGGTTGATCTGCATCATGTTGCCTCGCGCGCCCGACTGAACGATGATGGCGAGGTTGTTGAGCGGATCGAAGTCGTGCTCGACGGCCTTCGACACCTCGGCGGTGCACTTCGTCCACAGGTCGATGAGCTCCTGGCGGCGCTCCTCCTCGGTCAGAAGACCCATCTCGAAGTTGTCGTTGACCTGGGCGGCCTCGTCCTCGTACTTGGCGACGAGGGTGTTGCGCTCGCCCGGCTCGATGACGTCGGAGAACGCGAAGGACACGCCGGACCACGGCGCGCGGGTGAAGCCGAGATCCTTCAGGGCGTCCAGCGAGGCGGCCACCTGGGCGGTGGAGTAGCGGGTCGCGATGTCGTCGACGATCTTCGCCAGACGCTTCTTGCCGACCTGCTCGTTGACGAACGGGTAGTCGACCGGCAGGGTCTGGTTGAACAGGACGCGGCCGTAGGAGGTGGCGAACAGGGCGGTGCCGTCCTGGAAACGCTCCTCCTTGACGACGGTCTCGCCGTTCTGGGCGTCCGGATCGGCGACCTTGAGCTCGCCCGGCTCCCAGTTGGCCGGCAGGACGAAGTCCTTCGGCACGCGGATGAGCACCTTGGCCTGCATGTCGATCTCGTGCAGGTCGAGCGCCATCTCGGCCTCGGCCAGCGAGGAGAACACGCGACCCTGGCCCTTGACGCCCTCCACCACGGTGGACAGGTAGTACAGGCCGAGGATCATGTCCTGGGACGGCATGGTCACGGTGTGGCCGTCGGCCGGCTTCAGGATGTTGTCGGAGGCCATCATCAGCGAGCGGGCCTCGGCCTGGGCCTCGGCGGACAGCGGAAGATGAACGGCCATCTGGTCGCCGTCGAAGTCGGCGTTGAACGCGGCGCAGGCGAGCGGCGGCAGGTGGATGGCCTTGCCCTCGACCAGGATCGGCTCGAACGCCTGGATGCCCAGACGGTGCAGCGTAGGCGCACGGTTGAGGAGCACCGGATGCTCGGAGATGACCTCCTCGAGCACGCCGTACACCTCGGTGTCGCCGCGGTCGACCATGCGCTTCGCGCTCTTCATGTTCTGCGCGTAGTTCATGTCGACGAGACGCTTGATGACGAACGGCTTGAACAGCTCGAGCGCCATCGGCTTCGGCAGGCCGCACTGGTGCATGCGCAGCGACGGGCCGACGACGATCACGGAACGGCCGGAGTAGTCGACGCGCTTGCCGAGCAGGTTCTGGCGGAAGCGGCCCTGCTTGCCCTTGAGCATGTCGGACAGGGACTTGAGCGGGCGGTTCGAGGCGCCGGTGACCGGACGGCCGCGGCGGCCGTTGTCGAACAGGGAGTCGACGGCCTCCTGGAGCATGCGCTTCTCGTTGTTGAGCATGATCTCCGGGGCGCCGAGCTCGATGAGGCGCTTCAGACGGTTGTTGCGGTTGATGACGCGACGGTACAGGTCGTTGAGGTCGGAGGTCGCGAAGCGGCCGCCGTCCAGCTGGACCATCGGACGCAGGTCCGGCGGGATGACCGGAATCACGTCGAGCACCATGGCCTCCGGCTTGTTGCCGGTGGACAGGAACGCGTTGACGACCTTGAGGCGCTTCAGGGCCTTAGTCTTGCGCTGCTCGGACGCGTCCTTGATCTCCTCGCGCAGCTCGGCGGCGATGGCCTCGAGGTCGAGGGACTGCAGGCGCTTCTTGACCGCCTCGGCGCCCATGGAGCCCTCGAAGTAGTCCTCGTAGCGGTCCTGCATCTCGCGCCACAGGTCCACGTCGTCGATGATGTCGCCGGCCTTGAGCTTCTTGAACTTGTCGAACACGGCGTTCAGACGCGCGATCTGGTCGTCGTAGCGCTGGCGGATGGCCGCCATGTCGCGCTCGGCGCCGTTGCGCAGCTTGGCCTTCGCGGCGCCCTTGGCCTCGCCGGCCTCCTCGAGCTCGTGCAGATCGGCCTCGACCTTCTTGGCGCGGTCCTCGATCTCGACGTTGCGGCGCTTCTCGAAGTTCGCGATCTCGTGGTCGAACTCGTCCTGCAGGTCCGGCAGGTCCTGGTGACGCTGCTCCTCGTTCACGGCGGTGACCATGTAGGAGGCGAAGTAGATGACCTTCTCCAGGTCCTTCGGGGTCACGTTGAGCATGTAGCCCAGACGGGACGGAACGCCCTTGAAGAACCAGATGTGGGTGACCGGGGCGGCCAGCTCGATGTGGCCCATGCGCTCGCGGCGGACGCGGGAGCGGGTGACCTCCACGCCGCATCGCTCGCACACGATGCCCTTGAAGCGCACGCGCTTGTACTTGCCACAGGCGCACTCCCAGTCGCGGGTCGGTCCGAAGATCTGCTCGCCGAACAGACCGTCCTTCTCCGGCTTCAGGGTGCGGTAGTTGATGGTTTCGGGCTTCTTGACCTCGCCGTGGCTCCAGCCGCGGATATCGTCCGCGGTGGCCAGGCCGATGCGAAGCTTGTCGAATGCGTTGACGTCCAGCACTGTTGTTTTCGTCCTTACTTACGCTTGCTTACGGTTCTCGATGGGTCTCACTGGTACTCGGGCTGAGCGGCGGCCTGGTCTTCCTTCGCGGCCGCGTCGGGGCGGGCGCCGATGTTGAAGCCGAGGTCGTCGGAGGAGCCGGCCGGATCGTCGTCCTCGTCCTTCATGTCGATGGCCTGGCCTTCGGCGTTGAGCACCTCGACGTTCAGGGACAGGGACTGCATTTCCTTGAGGAGCACCTTGAAGGACTCGGGGATGCCCGCCGGCGGCAGGTTCTCGCCCTTGACGATCGCGCCGTAGACGCGCACGCGGCCGTCCACGTCGTCGGACTTGGTGGTCATCATCTCGTGCAGCGTGTACGCGGCGCCGTAGGCCTCGAGGGCCCACACCTCCATCTCGCCGAAGCGCTGGCCGCCGAACTGCGCCTTGCCGCCCAGCGGCTGCTGGGTGATCATCGAGTACGGGCCGGTGGAGCGGGCGTGGATCTTGTCGTCGACCAGGTGGTGGAGCTTCAGCATGTACATGTAGCCCACGGAGATCGGACGCGCGAACGGCTCGCCGGTGCGGCCGTCGAACAGCGTGGCCTTGCCGTCCGGGCCGACCAGACGGTCGCCGTCGCGGTTCGGCAGCGTGGTGGACAGCAGGCCCTTGAGCACGTCCGGCTTGACGCCGTCGAACACCGGGGTCGCGACCGGGGTGCCCGGCTCGGCCTTCTCGGCGCCGGAGGGGACGAGCTTCTTCCACTCGGCCTCGAGGTCCGGGTCGAGGGAGATGTCCCAGCCGGAATGCGCGATCCAGCCGAGGTGCAGCTCGAGCACCTGGCCGAGGTTCATTCGGGACGGCACGCCGAGCGGGTTCAGCATGATGTCGACCGGGGTGCCGTCGGCGAGGAACGGCATGTCCTCCTCGGGCAGGATGCGGGAGATGCAGCCCTTGTTGCCGTGGCGGCCGGAGAGCTTGTCGCCCACCGTGATCTTGCGGTGCTGGGCGATGTAGACGCGGATCATCTGGTTCACGCCGTTGGGCAGCTCGTCGCCGTCCTCCTCGGCGTCCTCGCGGGTGATCTCCTTGACGCCGATGACCGTGCCGGTCTCGCCGTGGGGCACGCGCAGCGAGGTGTCGCGCACCTCGCGGGACTTCTCGCCGAAGATGGCGCGCAGCAGGCGCTCCTCCGGGGTCAGCTCGGTCTCGCCCTTCGGCGTGACCTTGCCGACGAGGATGTCGCCGGCCTCGACCTCGGCGCCGATGCGGATGATGCCGCGCTCGTCGAGGTTCGCGACCGCGTCCTCGCCGACGTTCGGCAGGTCGCGGGTGATCTCCTCGGCGCCCAGCTTGGTCTCGCGGGCGTCGATCTCGTACTCCTCGATGTGGATGGAGGAGAGCGTGTCGTCCTGGACGAGACGCTGGGAGATGATCACGGCGTCCTCGTAGTTGTAGCCGTTCCACGGCATGAACGCGATGAGCAGGTTCTTGCCGAGGGCCAGCTCGCCCTTCTCGATCGCCGGGCCGTCGGCCATCACGGTGCCGGCCTCGACGCGCTCGCCGTCGTGGACGATCGGACGCTGGTTGTAGCAGGTGGTCTGGTTGGAACGCTGGAACTTGGCCAGCTTGTAGGAGCTGGTCGTGCCGTCGTCGTTCATCACGCGGATCATGTCGGCGGAGACGTAGGTGACCACGCCGTCCTTCTCCGACTTGATGACGTCGCCGGAGTCGTTGGCGGCGCGCCACTCGGAGCCGGTGCCGACGAGCGGGCGCTCGGACTCGATCAGCGGGACGGCCTGGCGCTGCATGTTGGTGCCCATGAGCGCTCGGTGGCCCTCGTCGTGCTCGAGGAACGGGATCAGCGAGGCGCCGAGGGAGACCATCTGACGCGGGGAGACGTCCATGTAGTCGACCTGGCTGACGGGCACATCGACCGCCTCCTCCTCGCCGACTCGGGCGAGGGCGGACTTCTGGACGAAGTTGCCGTTCTTGTCGAGCTCCTGGTTGGCCTGGGCGATCACGTGGTCGAGATCGCGGTCGGCGGTCATGTACTCGACCTCGTCGGTGACGTGGCCGTCGACGACCTTGCGGTACGGGGTCTCGATGAAGCCGAACGGGTTGACGCGGCCGAAGGTCGCCAGCGAGCCGATGAGGCCGATGTTCGGGCCTTCAGGGGACTCGATCGGGCACATGCGGCCGAAGTGGGACGGGTGCACGTCGCGCACCTCCATGGAGGCGCGGTCGCGGGACAGGCCGCCGGGGCCCAGCGCGGAGAGACGACGCTTGTTCGTCACGCCGGACAGCGGGTTGTTCTGGTCCATGAACTGCGACAGCTGCGAGGTGCCGAAGAACTCCTTGATGGTGGCGTTCACCGGGCGGATGTTGATCAGGGACTGCGGGGTGATCGCCTCGGCGTCCTGCGTGGTCATACGCTCGCGCACGACGCGCTCCATGCGGGACAGGCCGGTGCGCAGCTGGTTCTGGATCAGCTCGCCGACCTGGCGGATACGACGGTTGCCGAAGTGGTCGATGTCGTCGACGTCGACGCGCAGGTCGACGTCCTCGCCGTTGCGCTTGCCCGGGAAGGTGTCCTTGCCGTCGTGCAGCGTGCACAGGTACTTGATCGTCGCGATGATGTCCTCGCGGTGCAGGGAACGGTCGTTGACCTCGTTCTCCAGGCCCAGCTTGCGGTCGATCTTGTAGCGGCCGACGCGGGCCAGATCGTAGCGCTTCGTGTTGAAGTAGAAGGAGTCGAGCAGGTTCTTGCCCGCGTCCGGGGTCGGGGTGTCGGCCGGGCGGATCTTGCGGTACAGGTCGACGAGGGCCTCGTCCTGGGTCTGGAGGGTCTCCTTCTCCAGGGCGTCGAGCACCAGCGGGTAGTCCTTGAACGCCTCGCGGATCTCCTGCTTGGTCATGCCGATGGCCATGAGGAACACGATTGCGGACTGCTTGCGCTTGCGGTCCACGCGCACCTGCGGCTGGTCCTTCTTGTCGATCTCGAACTCGAGCCACGCGCCGCGCGACGGGATGATCTTCGCGCCGAAGACCTCCTTGTCGGAGGTGCGGTCCTGCTGGCGGTCGAAGTAGACGCCCGGGGAGCGCACGAGCTGGGAGACGATGACGCGCTCGGTGCCGCCGATGATGAACGTGCCGTGCGCGGTCTGCAGCGGGAAGTCGCCCATGAACACGGTCTGGGACTTGATCTCGCCGGTTTCGCCGTTCTCGAACTCGGCGTTCACGTACAGCGGGGCGGAGTAGGTGTAGTCCTTCTCCTTGCACTCCTGGACCGTATGGCGCGGCTCCTCGAAGTACGGGTCGGAGAAGGTGAGGGACATGGTCTGCGCGAAGTTCTCAATCGGGGAGATCTCGTTGAAGACCTCGTCGAGGCCGGAGACGTGCGGCGTGGTGACCGTGCCGTTCTCCTCGTCCTTCGCGACGCGCGCCTTCCAGCGTTCGTTGCCGATCAGCCAGTCGAAGCTGTCGGTCTGGACGCCCAGGAGGTAGGGCACGTCGATGGGTTCCTTGATGGAACCGAAGTTCACGCGATCCGACGCCTTGTGCAGGTCGATGTCGTGCTGGTCGGCGCGTGCGGTGATGGTGGTGGTGTTCGTCGTAGCTTCAGTAGCCAATGGACGTTCCTTATCGCTCGCTATGTGTTCGTTTTCCCCGTCGAAGCGCGCATGGCCACCATATGCCTATGCGAGCTTCGTTGTGTGGAGGCATGCCCGCAATATGACACACCGTATGCAAATTACAAAGAATAGCGGTATGTAAGGACTTTCATCGCACCGTCATCGCACTTCGATGTTGACCTTCTCGCTGACGACCTTGGGGGCGTCCTTGAGGCTCAATTGGGCGGTGTACGCGCCGCGGTCCACCTTCGGCAGGTCGTCCTGGCTCTCCGCGCATTCCGAGCCCGTGCGGTTCGCGCCCCACGTGAGCGTCTGCACGTCCTTGTCGCCCTTCGCCATGAGCAGCATCCTCGCGTCCGCCGGGCACGAATCGGACCTCCACACGGTCTGTCCGTTCGACGAGATCGTGAGCACGCGCCCCGAATCGGAGGCGTCGACGAGGCAGGAGTCCGCGCCCTCATGCTCGATCGTCGCGACGAAGTCGATCGAACCGCCGACCGCCACGGTCGCGGCCTTCGCGGTGAGCGTCAGACGCGTGTCCTTCGTGGAGCAGTTCCGCACGCCGGTGCTGCGGTGCGGCGTGGGAGCCCCGTCGCGTTCCAGCGCGACGCGGCTCACGCTGCCGTACGTCGCACCCCACACCGCGCCGACGCCGCGCGACAGGCTGTACCCGCAGAACACGATGAGCGCGAGCGCGAGCAGCAGCACGATGCCGACGACGATGCGACGACGACGATAGATCGCACGCTGCCGCTTGTTCAGCTTGCGTTTGCGCTGCTTGCCCATACCCGTTCCACCTTGTGCCATAGTGCCTTTCAGTCTATCGCGTCCATTGCGTCCATCGCGTCTATCGTGGCAGCCGGATCGCGCCGCCGGGGAGGATCTCGATGAGACCGTCCTCGTCGAGGCCCGCCACGCAGGTGTCGAGCTGCGCGCGGTCCTTCCACAACGTCTCGACCGTCGCACGCTCCAACATGGACTCGGCCGGCAGCCTGCGCAACGCGTCGAGGACGATGCCGCGCACCTGGCGGTCCGTGCCCCGGAACCGCTGCCGGGGCCGCGTGCGCCGCTCCCCCAGCCCGGGCCGGCCCGCGGCGAGGAACGCGCAGTCGTCGCGCACCGGGCAATGGTCGCACAGCGGGTTCTTCGCCGTGCACACGAGCGCGCCCAGCTCCATCACCGACTGGTTCCACGTGACGGAGGGGATGCGCGGGACGTCGCGTGAAACGTCATGTGAAACATCACCGGAATCCCGTGGAACATCGCGTGGAACATCACCGTCATCATCATCGGTTCCGGCACGATCGCCTCCGTCATCGCGCGGAAGGACGGCGGCGGCGAGCGCGCGTTCCGCCGCACTCGCCGCGCCGCCACGCGACTCCTCCCCCGCGAACACGCGCGCGAGGACGCGACGGATGTTCGTATCGACGACGGCGATCCGCTCGCCGTACGCGAAACTCATCACCGCGCTCGCCGTGTAGTCGCCGACGCCGGGCAACGCGACCAACGCGTCGTACGTGCGCGGCAGGTCGTCGCCGCACTCACCGGCGACGACGCGCGCGCACTCCTGCAGGCGCAGGGCGCGGCGGGGGTAGCCGAGACGGCCCCACGCGGTGATCACGTCGGATTTCGGCGCGGCGGCGAGCGCGGCCGCATCCGGCCACTTCGCCATCCACGCGGTCCAGTACGGCACGACGCGGCTCATCTGCGTCTGCTGGCTCATCACCTCCGACACGAGGATCCCCCACGGCGTCGTGCGGCCGAAGCGCCACGGCAGGTCGCGGGCGTTCGCCTCCCACCATGCGGCGAGACGCAGGCGGACGCGCGCGGCACGGGCGGACGCGGACATGCCGGCTGGCGAGTCCACGGCAACAGTATCGGTCATGCCGAGGTCACCGGCCGCCGGCGAAGTTCAGCTGGCGCCAGGCCTCGTAGATCGCAATCGACGCGCAGTTCGTGAGGTTGAGGCTGCGCAGCGACGGGCGCATCGGCAGCCTGACCTGCTCGGCGACGTGCGGCCCGGCCATGATGTCCATCGGATCGGGGATGTTGCCCGGCTCCGGCCCGAACAGCAGGATGTCGGTCGGCTTGTATTCGATCTCCGTGTACAGCTTCGTGGCGTGCGCGGTGAACGCGATGATGCGCGAGTTCGGCATCGACTCGACGAGGTTCTCGAAGTTCGGATGCAGCACCACATGCGCCATGTCGTGGTAGTCGAGGCCGGCGCGGCGCAGCTTCGTGTCGCGCAGGTTGAAGCCGAGCGGCTCCACGAGGTGCAGGATCGTGCCGGTCACCGCGCACAGGCGGATCGCGGAACCGGTGTTGCCGGGGATGCGCGGGCTGTAGTAGCACAGGTGCGGGGTGACGGTCTCCGCCTCGGCCGCCTTCTCCGCGGTGAGCATCGCGTCGACCACGCTGATCGGGTTGCCGTGCGCGTCGGTCACGAGCTCGTCCGGCCCGTAGTTCGACTTGCGGTAGCCGTATTCGAACATCTTCTCGACTTTGTCTTCCGGGTTTTCCGAAGCGGCCGGTGCAATTCCCTCCGGGTTTCCGTTTTCACTCATATCGCCACCGTCATCCCTTGTTCATCGTGATTGCGGATCGTACGCGCCGCTCCTAGCGGATCGCGACCGACAATCGAGCATAGGGCATGCTCTGCCCGACACGGATGCCGGGCGGGCGGAAGGCCGGGCATGGCCCCGGCGGAGCCATGCCGGATACGGATGACTGCACATGACGAAGGAACCGGACGCTACGGGAAACGCGTGCGTCAGACGTTGCGGAGATGCTTGCATATCGGCACCTAATCAGCATCGAAACGGCACCTAATCAGCATCAAACTGCGTTACGAGGGGTGCTTTGCGACGTCCACCGACAGACATCTCGCTTACGAGGGGTACCCGATCATGCGAAGGGACTACCAAAATGGCACGATCCCGGGGAATTGTACTGTCGATACCCGTCCTCACGCCGCAGCGGGTACCCCTCGTAAGAGAAATGGCGATCCGCGCCATGACGGAAGCACCCCTTCCAATGCAGATAGCTTTCACACCGGACGCCCCACCCCCGAGGAATCCGCCCAGAGAATCCGCCTTGCCGGGACAGGCCCCGGCGCAAGAAAACCCGGATGAAGCGGTTGTTTTCCGGGATTCCTTGCGCCGGAAGGGGAGACGGAGGACTGGCGGTACGTTCGCGGGGATGACTTCGGTTCCCGAACGAATCGGTCTCCCCGTGTACGGATCAGTTCTTGAACGAGTGGATCGGGGCGGGGATGCGGCCGCCGCGGGTGACGAACGCCTCGCACGAGGTCTGGTTGACCGGGATGATCGGCGCGTAGCCCATGAGTCCGCCGAAGTTCGCCATCTCGCCGACGCCCTTGCCCTCGACCGGGATGACGCGCACGGCGGTGGTCTTCTGGTTGACCATGCCGATGGCCGCCTCGTCGGCGATGATACCCGAGATCGTCGCGGCAGACGTGTCGCCCGGAATCGCAATCATGTCGAGACCGACCGAGCACACGCAGGTCATCGCCTCGAGCTTCTCGATCGTGAGGCAGCCATTGCCGGCCGCGTCAATCATGTTCTTGTCCTCGGAGACCGGGATGAACGCGCCGGACAGGCCACCCACGTAGGAGGACGCCATGATGCCGCCCTTCTTCACCTGGTCGTTGAGCATCGCGAGCGCGGCGGTCGTGCCGGGCGCGCCCACCTGTTCGAGACCGATCTTCTCGAGCACTTCGCCGACGGAATCGCCCACGGCCGGGGTCGGCGCGAGCGACAGGTCGATGATGCCGAACGGCACGCCCAGCCGTCGCGACGCCTCCTGCGCGACCAGCTGGCCGACGCGCGTGATCTTGAACGCGGTGCGCTTGATCGTCTCGCACAGGAACTCGAAGTCCTTGCCCTTCGCGGCGTCCAGCGCGCGCGAGACGACGCCGGGGCCGGAGACGCCCACGTTGATGACCGCGTCGCCCTCGGTCACGCCGTGGAAGCCGCCCGCCATGAACGGATTGTCGTCGGGCACGTTGCAGAACGCGACGAACTTCACGCAGCCGTAGGAGTCGATGTCGGCGGTGGCGTGCGCGATGTCCTTGACGATGTGGCCGAGCAGCTCGACCGCGTTCATGTCGATGCCGGTCTTCGTGGAGCCGACGTTGACGGACGAGCAGACCACCTCGGTTTCGGAGAGCGCCTGCGGCAGGGAGCGGATGAGCAGCTCCTCGGCCGGGGTCATCGCCTTCGAGACGAGCGCCGAGTAACCGCCGATCAGGTTGACGCCGACCTCCTTGGCCGCGCGGTCGAGCGCGTGGGCGATCTTGACGAAGTCCCCGGAGGTCTTGCAGCAGCTCGCGCCGACCAGCGAGATCGGGGTGACGGTGATGCGCTTGTTGACGATCGGAATGCCGTAGTCGCGTTCGATGTCCTCGCCGGTGGAGACGAGGTCCTTCGCGTACGTGGTGATCTTGCGGTAGATGTTGTCGCAGGTCTCGTCGACGTCGTCGCTCGCGCAGTCGAGCAGCGAGATGCCCATCGTGATGGTGCGCACGTCGAGCTTCTCCTGCTCGATCATCTGATTGGTCTCGTGGACCTCCATGATATTCAGCATGGTTCTTCCTTTCGGCTCGGTCCGGCGAGGCTAGATGCGGTGCATCTTGGTGAAGATCTCCTCGCGCTGGCAGCGGATGCGCACGCCGATGTCGTCGCCGAGGTCCTCGAGGTTGCCGACCATGGCGCTGAACTCCTTATCGGAGTTCGCGTAGTCGACGATCATCATCATGTTGAAGTAGCCGTCGATGATGGTCTGGGAGATGTCGAGCACGTTGACGTTGTGCTGCGAGAGGTAGGTGCACACGCGTGCGATGATGCCGACCGTATCCTGGCCGACGACGGTGATGATTGCCTTGTTCATGGCGCTCCCTGAATGGTTTGGTGTGATGTCCGGTGATGCCGGTCCGGTTTGGGGATTGGCTCGGAGAATACGAAAAACGGGTGTTCACCAGTATAGGTGAACACCCGTTGGTGCGTCATGGAACGTCCACGACGGAATCGCCTCCCTCTGACGAGGGAGGTGCCGGCCGTCGGGCCGGCGGAGGGAGAGACCCCGGCACGAAGTCCACGGTTTCTCTCCCTCAGTCCGCTTCGCGGCCAGCTCCCTCGTCAGAGGGAGCCATAACAAGGACGCTACGCGGCGAGCTTCTTCTCGCCGGTTTCGACGGCCTCGTCGACCTCGACCGGGGTCATCTCCGGTTCGCGGCGGGCGCGCTCCTTCAGCGCGAACGAGAAGACGAGCACGAGCACGATGAGCGCGAGCCCGAACAGGTAGCCGTAGCGGGAGCCGTCCACGAAGCCCTGCGCCGGATCGGTGCCGCCGCCGGCCGTGTAGGTCGCCTGGCCGAGGCCGAGCAGGCAGGTGGCGACGGCGGTGGAGATGGCGCCGCACACCTGCTGCATCGTGTTGAGGATCGTGCTGCCGTCGGCGGCCATGCGGCCCGGCAGCGCCTTCAGCGCGGCGGACTGCGTGGACTGCTGGATGAACGGGATGCCGACCATCACGATGATATGCGCGGCGAGGAACAGGGCGACGGGCGAACCGGCGCCAATCGCGAAGAACAGCGCGCCGCCGACCGCGGTCATCGCCACGCCGATCCAGACGAGACGACGCGCGCCGTGGCGGTCGAACAGTCGGCCGGCGCCGAGCGTGCACAGCGCGTTGACGATGCCGCCGGGCAGCATGAGCAGGCCGGCGACGGTGGAGCTCAGGCCGAGGCCGCGCTGCAGCTCCTGCGGCACGAGGTACATGAACGCGAGCGTGCAGGCGAACGAGCAGGAGACCATGATGGCCGGCGTGCGGAACGCCGCGATGCCGAGCGCGCGCAGGTCGAGCAGCGGCGTGGCGATGGTGAGCTGGCGGTGCGCGTAGAAGGCGAGGACGACGACGCCGACGACGAGCAGTCCGATGACGGCCGGCGAGAAGCCCATGTCGCTCACGAGGCTCACGCCGGCGACGAGGCAGCCGAAGCCGAGCGCGGACGCGAGGATGGAGAGCACGTCGACGGCCGGACGGGTGCGTTCGATCGGCGTGACGAAGAACAGCGCGGTGCAGGCAATCGCGATGGCGGCGATCACGGCGAACAGGGCGAAGATTGCACGCCAGGAGATAGCGCCGATGAGCGCGCCGGCGACGGTCGGGCCGACGACCGGCGCGAACATGACGACGAGGCCGGCCACGCCGTTGGCGGCGCCGATCTTCGACGGCGGGAACACGCGCATGATCGCGGCGTACAGGGTGGGCAGCACGATGCCGGTGCTCACGCCCTGCACGATGCGGCCGGCGAGCAGCACCGGGAACGTGGTCGCCACGGTGCACACGAGCGCGCCGACGAGGAAGCAGGCGAGCGCGAACAGCACGAGCGTCTTCGCCTTGACCCACTTGAGCAGGAAGCCGACGCACGGCAGCACGATGCCGATGGCGAGCATGTAGCCGACGACCATCCACTGCGCGGTGCCGGAGGAGACGGAGAACTCGTCCATCAGATCGGGGATGGCGATGTTCATCGATGTCTCGGACAGCATGCCGAGGAACGCGCCGAAGTACAGGCCGAGCATCACGCGGTGCGGATGCGCGAAGCGCGGGGCGGGGGCGCCGCCGGGCACGGGGGTCGCGACCTCGTAGGAGACGTGGTCGAGATGCGGCTTGGCGGTCGCGGAACCAGCCACGGAACCAGCCACGGAGCCGGCGGCCTGGCCACCGGAAACGGAATCATTGCGGACGGTTGTCTGATCGGACAACGGAAAACCTCTTCTTGTCTGTATCCACACGTCGCCGCCGGGCGATTCCCACACATGGGCGGCATGCCGCAGACATGACCGCGTACGCCGCGCGTTTCGCGGGAAACGCACGGCGGCGGCATCATCGGCGGGGAATCGAGAACCCCTAACGTCCGGGTCCCGACGGCAACGAAAAACCGCATGCCCCAAGGCGGAGAATGCGCCGGAGGCATGCGGTTATCAAGTCGAGATGTGACCGTAGTACGTTTTCCGTTTTTTCGTAAGCGAGCCGGGCGTGTCGCGGAAAATCCCGCGTGCGGGAACCTCCCCCAGTCCGCCGACGTTTCGCCTCCCTCTGACGAGGGAGGTGTCATCGCGAAGCGATGACGGAGGGAGAGACCGGAGCGGCCGCAGGCCGCGGAAGATACGGTATCGGCCGAAGGCCGATTCGTTTTTTCCCGCGCCCTGCGGCCGCTGTCTCTCCCCCAGTCAGCCTTCGGCTGACACCCCCTCGTCAGAGGGGGCCGAAGAACGTCGCGCTCACCGCCTGCGCCCGGCGTCACGCACCGTGTTCTCCGCGGTCTTCGCGGCGGCGGGGGTGATGCCGCGTTCGCGCGCGGCCTGCTTCATCTTCGGGTTCTCCGGTCCCTCGTTGGGCGGCAGCTGGCATAGCCACTCCCCCACGAGTCCGACGATCATGTCCGCGAGGCAGATCACGCCGGTCACCGCGCACTCGGTCACCGCCTGCGCGTAGAACTCGGCCTCCATGTGCCCGATGGACGGGATGATCTGGCCGAAATACCACCCGGCGAGCGCCGCCCCCGCCAACGCCAGCGCCTTGGCGAGCACGAGCGTGTGGAACGCGATCGTCGGGTTGATGAACGTGTGCGGCCGTTTGCGCGGATCGGTGGTCGCGTACTTGTGCACGTTGATGGCGAGCACGAGCACGAGCACGCCGATGGCGACGAGCAGCGCCGCGACGAACCAGGGCGCGCCGATCAGCGTAAGCCCGTACCGTTCGCCCAATACGGCGACGCCCGCGCCGGCGGCCAGTCCCAGCGCCAATCCGAGCGCCGGCTGCCACCATGGTGTCCTATGCGCCTTCATCTCGTGTCCTTCCGTTCGTCCGTCACCGGGGAGTTCCCGCGTATCCACGCGCCCCGGCGTTTCCCGTCATTTCGCGCCGATGATCCAGTTGTCGCTCAGCTGACCGACCATGCCCGCGTCGGGCGCCATCGCGAGCAGGAACGAGACCGGGTCGCCACCGAGCGTGGCGTTCGGGTCCATGTCCATCCACGGCGCGAGCACGGAGGCGTGGGTTTTGGCTGACGGCCATGGCACGCGGCAGTCCGGCTCGTCCGCGGTCACGTGCTCCATGTCGACGAGGTCGAGGTCGATCGCGCCGTCGTGCGTGCCTTCGATGGTGCCGAGCGCGGCGATCAGCGCGCGTGCGCCGAGCTTCGTCTCGATCTGGATGACGGCGCTCATCGCGTCCGGTCCGTCGAAGCTGCTCACGTGGTAGAGCGGCGAGATGCCGTCGACCTGGCTGCCGGGCAGTCCGTCGATGGCGACGATCGCCTCGCGGAACAGGTGTTCCGCGTCGGTGGAGGTCGAGTCCATCGAGATGACGGCCTTGAGCGGCACCGTCGCGCCGTCCGAGGAGCCGGTTCCGGCGTCATCGGCACCCGTGCCCGCGTCGGATGCGCCGGCATCACCGGAATCACCGTCCCGCGTCCCGCTCATCCAGTCGCTGGTGACGCGCTCGACCGGCGGCTCGTCGCCGTCCGCCTCGGCGAGCAGCCCTTCGGCGAGTTCGTTCACCGGGCCGCCGTGCAGGCCGGGAAGGTCGGCGTGCGGGTCGAGCACCGCCCACGGCACGAGCACGAACGCCCGCTGCCATGCGCGCGGATGCGGCAGCGTCAGGTCGGGCGCGTCGGATTCGACGCCGTCGTAGTCGATGATGTCAAGGTCGAGCGTGCGGCTCGCCCAGTGGGTTTCGCGCGTGCGCCCGTGGTCGCGTTCGATGCGCTGGAGCGCGTCGAGCAGCGTGCGCGCGTCGAGCGTGGTCGTCGCCTCGACCACGGCGTTGAGGAAGTCGGGGGTGCCGTCGGCCATGCCCCACGCGGCGGTGCGGTAGAGCGGCGAGACGCCGGTGACCTGCGTGCCGTCGAGCGCGTCGATGCGGCGCACCGCGTCACGCAACGTCGCTTCGACGTCGCCCTGGTTGCCGCCGAGCGCGATGACGACGCGATGCGACGCGGCCGCGCCGGACGTTGCGGCGTCGGTGCCGGCGGCCGCGGCGGCCGCCGCGCCGGCACCGTCCGCCACGTCGACGCCGGCATCTGCCGCGTCGCGCGTGCGCGTGATGCTCACGGCGACGTCGTCGAACGGCACGGTGATTGGCGCGTGCGGCTTGTGCACGGTCACGTCGACCGTGCGGATCGGATCGATGGCGAGCAGTCTGTCGGCGATATCCTGCGCGAGTTTCTCGATGAGGTCGACGTGGTCGCCTTCGATGACATCGACGATCGTCTTGGCGGCGCGGCCGTAGTCGACGGTGTCGCCGAGCGCGTCGGAGCGGCCTGCGGCGGCGAGGTCGAGGTGGAGGGTCGCGTCGACGACGAACGGCTGCGCACGCTCGTGCTCGAAGTCGAGCACGCCGTGCGTCCCGTTCGCCCGCACACCGGTCAAAGTGATCGTGTCCATGTCAGTTCCTTCCATCTCGTCTTCCGGCACCCCCTCAGTCCGACTCCGTCGGACAGCTCCCCCTTCAGGGGGAGCATATCGTTGCGCCGTTCGCTCCCTCTGAGGGGGAGCATGTCGTTACATACTTTTGCTCCCCCTTCCAGGGGGGGGAGCTGGCGGCCGCAGGCCGACTGAGGGGGCATAGGTCACCTCGCGTATTCGCGCCACGTGTCGCCGACGGCGACGGCGGCGCGGCTGCGGACGACGTCGTGGACGCGCACCGCCCACGCGCCGTGTTCCGCGCACAGGGCGCTGAACGCGGCGGTGGCGTCGTCGCGCGCGTCCATCGTGACGTCCGTGAATCCGGCATTGTCGAGGATCGCGGTGACGAAGCGTTTGCGTGATTGCCCGATGAGCACCGGGTAGCCGGTCGCGCGGAACCGGTCGAGTCCGGCGAGCAGCGGCAGATTGTGCGCGATGCCGGGCTTCGAGAATCCGAGACCCGGATCGATGATGATGCGTTCGGGGGCGACGCCGGCGGCGAGCACCGCGTCGACCTGGCGCATGAGCTCGTCGTGTACGTCCTTGAGCACGCCATGCTCGTAATGCGAGGTGTCGGCGTCGGGGGCGCCGGTCTTGGAGCCGGCGAGCCAGCCGCGCCAATGCTGGACGATGTACAGGCAGTCGTGGTCGGCGACGACGTGCGGTAGTTCCGTGTCGAGCGTGCCGCCGGACACGTCGTTGATGATCTGCGCGCCGCCGTCGAGCGCCGCGGCGGCGACGGTCGCGCGCGTCGTGTCGATGGACAGCGTCGCACCGGCCGGGATGAGCGCCTCGACCGCACCGGTGATGCGCGCGAGCTCGTTCTCCTCGCTCACGCGCTTCGCGCCGGGACGCGTCGATTCGGCGCCGATGTCGATGATGTCCGCGCCGGCGGCCATCATCGCACGGCCGTGGTCGGCGGCGGCGCGCGGGTCGAGCCAGAGGCCGCCGTCGGAGAACGAGTCCTCGGTGATGTTGAGCACGCCCATGACGAGCGTGTGCGTGGCGTCGTGCAGCGCCTTGAGATCGATGGTCATCGCGATTACCCCCTCAGTCCCGCCCCGCGGGACAGCTCCCCCTCAAAGGGGGGAGCAATATACAAAATATTCTGCTCCCCCTTGAGGGGGAGCTGGCGGCCGCAGGCCGACTGAGGGGGTGTACCGCCGCCCCCGGAACCGCCTAGCGGCTCATGATGAGGCTCATGGCCTCGGCGCGGGTGGCGGGGTTGCGCAGGAGGCCCCGCACCGCGGACGTGACCGTGCGCGCCTCGGACTTCTTCACGCCGCGCATCGACATGCACAGGTGTTCACATTCGGTGACGACGATCACGCCGCGCGCGCCCGCGTATTCGACGAGCGCGTCGGCGATCTGCTGGGTGAGGCGCTCCTGGACCTGCGGCCGACGCGCGTACACCTCGACGAGCCGGGCGAGCTTGCTCAGCCCCATGACCCCGTCTTTGGCGGGGATGTAGCCGACGTGGGCGACGCCGTGGAACGGCAGCAGATGATGCTCGCATACCGAATACAGTTCGATGTTCTTGACGAGCACGAGCTCGTCGGTGTCCACGTCGAAATGCTTCTCGAGCACATGCTCCGGCGACGCGCCGAGTCCGGCGAACAGTTCGCGGCCGGCGCGCGCGATGCGGTCCGGCGTCTCGACCAGCCCCTCGCGGTCCGGATCCTCGCCGATCGCCTTGAGGAACATGCGCACGGCCTTGCGCACGCCGTCCTCGTCGTAGGCGGGACCGTCGGCCGCGGCCTCGCCGCGCGGCTGGCTCGCGGCGATATGCCCGCGGGGAGACTGCGGCAGGGAGACCTGCAGGGCGGAGCCGTCCTGCGCGGCGCGGGACTGCGCCTGCGCCGGGGCGCCCGGTCCGCCGTGGCCGGCGTGGTGCGGCCTCGCCTGCACCATGCCGGGCTTGCGGGAGACGTCACCGGACGGCTTGGCGTCGGAGACCTCGCGGACCGGTGACGGCGAGTCCGGCAGGGAGATGTTCTGCGCGTGCCTGGCCATGCGTCACTCCCCCGGCTTCATGCCGACCGAGCGCTTGAGCGATTCGGGGATCTCGACGGGCGGCAGGTCGGAGTCGGGGCGACGTTCGTCGGACAGCCACACCTGGCGGACCGGCGCCTTGCGGATCGGCGCGAAGATCGCGGCGAGCTCCTTCTCGTTCAGCGTCTCCTTGACGAGCAGCTGGCGCACGAGTTCGTCGAGGATGTCACGGTTCTCGTTGATGATGTTCCACGCCTCGGTGTGCGCGGTCTCGACGAGCTTGAGCACCTCCTCGTCGATGACCTCGGCGGTGCGGTTCGAGTAGTTGTGCGGCGCGAGGCTGCCCAGATCGCCGCTCTGGTCCTCGTCGTCCGCCCACTTGATCGCACCGAGCTTCGAAGAGAAGCCGTACTGGGTGATCATCGTGCGGGCGATGTTCGTCGCCTTCTCGATGTCGTTGGAGGCGCCGGTGGTCGGATCGTGGAAGACGATCTCCTCGGCGGTGCGGCCGCCCATCGCGTACGCCATCTGGTCGAGCAGCTGGTTGCGCGACTGCGAGTAGCGGTCGGAGGTGGGCATCACGGCGGTGTAGCCGAGCGCGCGGCCTCGCGGCAGGATCGTCACCTTGGTGACCGGGTCCGTGTTGTGCAGCGCGGCGGCGACGAGCGCGTGGCCGCCCTCGTGGTAGGCGGTGTTGCGCAGCTCGTCGAGGGCCATGCCCTTCGACTTGCGCTTCGGACCGGCCTGGACGCGGTCGATGGCCTCGTCGATGGCGCGGTTGTCGATGAGCTGGGCGCCGGCGCGGGCGCACAGCAGGGCCGCCTCGTTGAGCACGTTGGCCAGGTCGGCGCCGGTGAAGCCCGGCGTGCGCACGGCGACCATGTGCAGGTCGACGTCGGGGACGAACGGCTTGCCCTTCGCATGCACCTTGAGAATCGCCTCGCGGCCTTCGAGGTCCGGCGCGGCGACGCCCACCTGGCGGTCGAAGCGGCCCGGGCGCAGCAGGGCCGGGTCGAGCACGTCGGGACGGTTCGTCGCGGCGATGATGATGAGGTTCGTGTCGTTGTCGAAGCCGTCCATCTCGACGAGCAGCTGGTTGAGCGTCTGCTCGCGCTCGTCGTGCCCGCCGGACATGCCGGAGCCGCGCTTGCGGCCGACGGCGTCGATCTCGTCGATGAAGATGATCGCCGGGGCGTTCTTCTTCGCCTCGTCGAACAGGTCGCGCACACGGGAGGCGCCGAGACCGACGAACATCTCGACGAAGTCGGAGCCGGCCATCGCGTAGAACGGCACGCCCGCCTCACCGGCGATGGCGCGCGCGAGCAGCGTCTTGCCGGTGCCGGGAGGGCCGTACAGGAGCACGCCGCGCGGGATGCGCGCGCCGAGCGCCTTGTACTTGGACGGGTCCTTGAGGAAGTCCTTGATCTCCTCGACCTCGGCGAGCGCCTCGTCCTCGCCGGCCACGTCGGAGAACTTCGTGGTCGGGGTCTGGCCTTCGAGCAGCTTGCCGTTGTTCTTCTTGCCGCCCATGCCGAGCATGCCGGAGGCGCCGCCCATGCGGCTCATCAGCCACCAGAACAGCGCGAAGAAGATCACGAACGGCAGGATCGAGGTGATGAGGTAGCTCATCATGCTGGTCTGCTCGATGTCGGCGCTCCAGCCCTTCGACGGGTCGGCCTTCTGGACGGCCTTGAGGATATCCTGCCCCTGCGCGAACGTGTAGTAGAACTGGACCTTGTCGCCGTAGTTGTGGTTCTTGCCGGTGTCCGGGTCCTGCTTGTTGAAGTCGCTCTTGAGTTCAAGCGTGACCTTCTGCTTGTTGTCGACGATCTTCGCGTAGGTCACCTGGCCGCCGTTGAGCAGCTGCAGGCCGTCCTTGGTGTCGATGGTCTGCGCGCCGGTGCCGGCGAACATCTGGAACATCATGGCGACGAGCACGACCACGACGGCGCCCCACAGCCACGGGGACTGCCAGAACGGCTTGTCGCCGCCGTTCTTGTCGCCCTTGCGGTTCGGCTTGTTGCCGTTGTTGCCGTTATCGTTGTTGCGGCGGAACGGATTGTTGAACGGGTTGCCGTTGCCGCCGTTGTTCGGCTGCCCGGGCCCCTGGGGGAAACTCATGCCTGTTCTCCTTGATACACTGCCGGCTTGAGCACGGCGATCGAGTCGAGATTGCGGTACCGCTCGTCATAGTCCAGGCCGAATCCGACGACGAATTCGTCCGGGATCTCCAGCCCCTTGTACTTCACGTCCACGTCCACCTCGCGGCGGGCGGGCTTCTCCAGCAGGGCGAAGATCTCCACCGAGGCGGCCCCGCGCCGCTTCAGCTCCTCGACCAGCCAAGCCAGCGTACGACCTGAGTCAACGATATCCTCGACGATGAGAATGTGCCGACCGCGAACATCGGTCGACAGATCCTGGCGGATCGTCACGGTGCCGCTGGAGACGGTGCCCGAACCGTAGCTGGACAGGCTCATGAAGTCGATCTGGCAGGGGATGGAGAGCGCCTGCGAGAACGCGGCAAGCGTGTTCACCGCCCCCTTGAGCACGGCGACGAGCAGCGGGTCCTTCCCCTGGTAGTCCTCGCTCGCCTGCGCCGCGGCATGCTCGATGATGGCGTGGATCTTCTCTGCACTGACCAGCTCGTGGTCGATGTCTTCTTGTACGTCAGCGATTCGCATGCACCCCATCTTGGCACACGAGAGTGACGTGTTTCTTGGCGGTAACTGGGAGAATTCAGAGTTTCGTCAGGGAGGCGGCGAACGTGTCGAGCGCGCTGTTCGCGGCCGCGCCGTCATCGGGATCGTTGACGATCGCCGCGAACGTGAGCACGCCGCCGCCGACGCGCGACACGTTGCCGGCGAGCGCGCGCACGTCGCCCAGCGCACCGGTCTTCACGCGCAGCAGCCCGAGCGCGGAATCATCGGCGATGCGGTTCCTCACGGTGCCGACGAGCCCGGGCAGCGCCAGGCCCTCGGACGCGGCCGCCGCGCCGCCGTCCGGATCGACGTACTTCGACTGCACCTGGGCGAGCGTCTTCACGGTGAGCGTCGTGCCGGGCGCGAGGCCGGAGCAGCTGGTCATGTGCAGGCCGTCGGTGGAGACGCCCTGTTCGGCGAGCACCTTCGTGACGGCCTTGACGTCGCCGTCGATCGAATCGCCGGTGCCGAGCTTCAGCGCGGTGAGACGGGCGAACAGCTCGGCGAGCGTGTTGTCGGAATGGCGCATCATGAACGCCATGACCTCGTTGAGCGGCGCCGAGCTCACCTTGGCGAGACGCGTGGCGCCGGACAGGTCGGACGATTCGGTCGCGGCGGACGATTCGGAGACCTGGATGCCGTCGCCGGCGAGGAGCGTCTCGAACGTGTCCGCCACGTCCGCCGCCGTGTCCTGGGAGAGCATCGGATACTCCTCGAAATCGTCGGCGTCCTCCTCGTTGAGGCCGCTCCAGTCGCGTCCTCCGTCGATCGCCATCGACGAGATCGGCGTGTAGTAGCGGTTCTCGTCGTTGTTCTCCTCGATGCCGTCCGGCGTGCGGTCGTCGCCGAACAACGTGTCGTCGGCGACGAGCGCGACCGAGGTCACGCCCTTCGCCTTCAACGCGGCCGCGGTCTCGCGCGCGAGCGTCGCGAGACCGGCGCGGCCGTTGACGTGGGTGTCGTCGCTCTCCCCCGCGCCGAGCAGCATGTCGCCGCCGCCCTTGAGCACGACGGTGGGATCGTCGGATCCGTGGGTGAGGTAGGTCGTGGTGTCGAGCGTCGACCCCATCTCCAGCGTGCTTGCGGCGGCGAACGCGGTGAGCGTCTTCGTCGTCGACGCCGGCTGGCGCGGCGTCGACGCCTCATGCTCGGCGACCACGTTCCCCTTCGCATCGGCGATCACGACCGAATAGTCGTCGCCGACACCGTCCGCCTCGCCGAGCGTCCTGATGAGCGCCTCGGCCTTCGTCTTGTCGATCGTCGCGCCGACGGCCACGTCGCCGACGACCGTGCCGGCGGCGACGGTCGCGGCGGGGTCGGGGTACGTGCGCGTCTCGACGGGCGCGAAGGTGAGCAGGCCCGGCGCGACGTCGGCCACGTCGGCGGCCGTGTAGCCGACGCACGCGGCGAGCGTGAGCGCGACGCAGGTCGCGCACACGGCGACGCGATGGGACTTGCGGACTGGGTTCGTGTTCATACCTCACCTTTTATTAGCAATTATGGACCGGCCTACGGCCGGACTCATCATCACCTCGCGGCTGCCGCCGCTCGGCTGAGCCTAAAAACAGTCCACCGGACTGTTTTCTTAACGGCTCAGCCTTTGTGCTGGATCGGTTTCCATTGGGCTTTGGAGAAGATGGCCTGGAAGGAGATGGGGACGTAGGAGAGTATGTAGATCGGGAACGCGAGCACGTAGGCGAACAGCTCCTTGTTGGTCGCGCCGATCTGGCCGCGCTCGGCCACGATCGTCAGGCCGGCGAGCGCCATCATGCCGAGGACGGACAGGACGATGCCGTTCACCCATCCGGTGAGCGCGCCCAGCTGACTCGACCACGAGACGAACCCGAACGCGGCGAACAGCGCGCCGAGGATCACGCGGGCCACGCCGAGCACGGTGAACGGGCACAGCAGCAGCGTGAAGTCGACGGCGGAGAAGTCGCGTTCGCGCACCGCGCGGCGGATCAGCGACGGACCGTAGTACCGGAACACCTGCAGGAAGCCCTTGCTCCAGCGCAGGCGCTGACGCCAGCTCTGCGCGAACGTGACCGGCTGCTCGTCGTAGAGGACGGCGGTGCCGCAGTAGCCGACGCGGTCGCCGTGCAGCACCGAGTCCATCGTGAACTCGAGGTCCTCGGTGAGCAGGTGGAACTTCCAGCCCTTGTTGCGTTTCATGACCTCCTTGGAGAACATGAATCCGGTGCCGCCCACGTGGCAGCTGGAGCCGAACAGCATGCGCGAGTTGTTGAGGAAGCGCGATTCGCGGATGAACCACAGCGCCGAACCGGAGGAGACCCAGTTGTCGTTGAGGTTCACCGAGTTGCGGTAGGAGGTGAGGATGCGGAAGCCCGACTGGAACGCCTTGTTCATCTCCTCGAAGTAGTGCTTGTCGAGCTTGTTGTCCGCGTCGAACACGAAGTACGCGTCGTACGTGTCGGACAGCCCCTCGTCGACCATGTGGTCGAGCAGGTAGGTCAGGGCGTAGCCCTTGCCGATGAGCTTGTCGTTGTGGCGTTCGACCACGTGGCATCCCATCGCGCGCACCACGTCGGCCGTGTCGTCGGTGCAGTTGTCGGCGACGAGCCAGATGTCGATGAGCTCGCGCGGGTACGTCTGCCCGTGGATGCAGTCGATGAGGTTGCCGATGACCTTCGACTCGTTGCGCGCGGAGATCAGCACCGCGTAGCGTTTGTCCATCGGGGCGTCCGGGAAGCGGACCGGCTTGGAGAACAGGGAGATGAGGATGCACGCCCCCTGGTAGACCATGCCGGCGCCGCCGACGATGACGAGCAGGATATCGAGTACGGTGAGCAGGACCATCAGCGCCACCTCGCACGGGGGTTGTCGGGGGTATCGGGTTCATCGGGTTTCAGCACGCCCTGCGGAATCGCCACGGTGGCGGAGTCGTCCTCGTCGGCGGTGCGCGCGTGACCGTCGCCGCCGTCCTCGCCGTCGTGCGGAATCGCGTAGATCTGCTCCTGGAGGCGACGGATCTCGTCGTTCATCGGCACGCGGCTCGTCGATCCCTTCGCGGCGCGCGGCATATGCTCGCCGATCGGGTGCAGCACGTGCTCGTTGAACGCCTCGGACGCCTCGACCACCTTCGACTTACGCCCCACCGGATCGTTCATCAACGGCGAATCGACCAGATCGTACCGGCGCGTGTACACGCGGAAGATGGTCTGCAGCGAAGCGGTGACCGGCAGCGCGAGGAACGCGCCGAGCGCGCCGAACAGCGAGCCGAACGCGAGCACGGCGAGGAACGCGACCGCCTCGTTGATGTCCATCGTGCGGCGGGAGATGACCGGCGAGAGAATCAGGTTCTCAATCTGCTGGTACACAATGATGAACACGAGCACCGCGACCGCGTACGTCCACCCGCGGTTGCCCCAGGCGAACAGGACGGGCAGCGCGCCGCCGATGTACGTGCCGACCGTCGGGATGAACTGGGAGACCACGCCGCAGAACAGGGCGAGCGGCAGCCAGTAGGGCACGTTGAGCACTTCGAGGAAGATCGCCGTGCACGTGGCGTTGATCAGGGCGAGAATCGAACGGGAGAACAGGAACGAGGAAATCTGGTCCTGCGCGACCGTCCACACGAGCAGGAACCGCTTCTGCATGCCGGGGGCCATCCACTGGCAGAACGAGCGGCGCAGCTTCGGGCCGGCGGCGGAGATGTAGTAGGTGGTCATCACGACGGTGAGCAGCTGCAGCAGGAACGAGAACAGGCCGCCGACCGTGCTGATCGCGGTGCCGGCGAAATCGCTCACCCACGAGGTCTGGAAGCTCTTGAGCAGATCGGATTTCATCAGTTCGGCGCCCAGATTGTTCATGTCCGGGATGTCGACCGAGAACTGGTCGACGACGAACGAGCGGATCTGCTCGTAGGTGGCCGGGATGCCGTAGATCATGGCGATCATCTGCTGGAGGAACATGCTGCCGAACAGGGAGAACAGCACGCCGATGACGAGCGCCACCGTGAGCAGGCCGGCCAGCGAGGCGACGGAGCGCTTCCACCCGTGCTTGACGAGCGCGACGACCATCGGCTCGATGGCGAGCGCCAGGAAGAACGAGATGACGATGTCGAGCACGAGATAGGAGATCTTGCCCCACGACTGGAAGCAGAAGTTGAACGCGATGACGGCGATGGCCACGTAGAGCAGCGCGCGGCTGAACCATTCCGGAGGCTTGCGCGGGTCCCCCTTCGACGGGAAGAGGGTACCGAAATCCCACCGCTGTTCGGCGTCCTCGTCTGAGGTATGGTCACGCACGCTTTGATTCATGGCTCCCCATTGTAGCGTCGGGTGCGATAGGCGGAACCGTTCACCCGATGTTCGCTTTCGGGCGGCGTGTATGGCCGCGTCGGCCGCCGCCCGTGTACGCCCGCGACATTATCCTTGGGCTTCATGCTGAACGTCTCGATCGTCATCCCGGCCTGGAACGAGGCCGAACGCATCGCCGACTGCCTGCTCAACACGATCCGGCAGACCGTGATGCCCTACGAAGTCATCGTCGTGGACAACCGTTCCACCGACAACACCTGCGAGATCGTCGAACGGTTCATCAAGGAGCATCCCGAGGCGCCGATCAAGCTCATGCATCAGGACGCCGAACAGGGGCTCATCCCCACGCGCGACTACGGCCTCGACCATGCCACCGGCGACGTGCTCGGCCGTTTCGACGCGGACTGCATGATCAAGCCCGACTGGGTGGAGGTCGTCTCCGGCATCTTCACCGAAGACCCCGAGGCGATGGGCGCGACCGGACCGGTCATGTACTACGACATGCCGTCGCGCCATTTCGGATTGAAGGGCGACAATTCGCTGCGCAGGCGCATCTACAAGGCGGACGGCGGCCAGCCGCTGCTGTTCGGCTCGAACATGGCGCTGCGCGCCTCCGCCTGGCGCGCGATCTCCGGCGAGGTGTGCCGCGACAAGGCGGACGTGATGCACGAGGACATCGACATCTCCCTGCATCTGATGGGCAAGGGCCTGAAGACCGTGTACTCGCCGCGCATGATCGCCGGCATGAGCGCGCGCCGCATGGACACGTCGCTCTCGTCGTTCCGCAATTACATGAAGCGGTTCCGCAACACGTTCGACGCGCATCCGCAGCATTGGCGCAAGCACAAGCCGGAGATCCTGTTCACCGCGCTCTACCCGGCGATGCACCTGTTCTACCCGGTGTGGCAGAAGGTGCTCGACTCGGCCGACATCAACCCGGCCGAAGCCGCGTGGATCAACGAGCAGATGGAGCTCGCCGAGAAGGAGGGTCGCGAACTCTACGACGAGACCCCCACCGACGAGGAGTGGGACGAGAAGCACGAGTAGTCCCGGCCCTCCCTCTGACGGGGCATCGCCGTGAAGCAAACGCCTGAGGCGTTTGCAGACGATGTGCGAGCCGACAGGCGAGCCGATATGAGGCCAGCCGTGTTGCCTCCCTCTGACGAGGGAGGTGTCATCGCGAAGCGATGACGGAGGGAGAGAAGCAGAGCGGCCGCAGGCCGCGGGAACATTGCATCGGCCGAAGGCCGATTCCGTTTCCCCGCGGCCTGCGGCCGCTGTCTCTCCCCCACCCGGCTGCGCCGGGAGCCCCCTCGTCAGAGGGGGCCTATGCGCCGCATCACATCAGGGACTTGTAGATGGCGAGGATCTCCTCTTCGGTGGCCTTGCGCGGGTTGCCCGGGGTGCACACGTCGTTGAACGCGTCATGGGCGAGCGGGGCGAGATCCGCCTCGGTGGCGCCGACCTCGGAGATCTTGGTCGGGTTCTTCAGATCCACGGTGAGCTTGTGGACGGCCTGCACGGCCTCCTCGCGCACCTTCTCGAGGTCGCCCGTGTAGGCGTCCTCGATGCCGAACGCATCGGCGATGTCGCGGTACTTCTCGCCCGTGTAGTCTTTGTTGTACTCCATGACCGGGGCCAGCAGGATGCCGTTGGCGACGCCGTGCGCGACGCCCAGGCGGCCGCCCAGCGGGTGGGCCATGCCGTGCACCAGGCCGAGGCCGACGTTCGAGTAGGCCATGCCGGTGATGTACGAGGCGTACGCCATCTGCTCGCCGGCCGGCACGTCGCCGTCGGCGGACTTGGCGAGGTTCTTCGCGATCATGCGGATCGTCTGCATCGACAGGCAATCGGACAGCGACCACGCGCCCGGCGTGATGTAGCCCTCGATCGCGTGGGTCAGGGCGTCGAGGCCGGTGGCGACCTTGAGGCCGCGCGGCATCGAATCGGTCAGATCCGGGTCGACGAACGCGACGATCGGGATGTCGTGCGGGTCGACGGCCACGAACTTGCGCTTGTTGGCCGTATCGGTGATCACGTAGTTGATGGTGGTCTCGGAGGCGGTGCCGGCGGTGGTCGGCACGCCGAAGATCGGCACGGACGGGTTCTTCGTGTCGGCGACGCCCTCGAGCGACAGCACGTCGGAGAACTCCGGGTTGGCGGTGATGATGCCGATGCCCTTGCAGGTGTCCTGCGGGGAACCACCGCCCAGGCCGATCAGGAAGTCGGCGCCGGAGGCGGCGAACTTCTCGACGCCGTCCTTGATGCACTCGACCGGCGGGTTCGGCTTGACGTTGGAGAACACCTCGTACGGCAGGCCGGCCTCGTCGAGGACCTTGGTGACCTTCTCGGCGGTGCCGGTCTCGAGCAGGACCGGATCGGTGACGATGAACGCCTTCGTGAAGCCGTGCTGCTTCGCGACGGTCGGGATCTCCTTGATCGCGCCACGACCGAAGTACGCGGTCTGGTTGAAAATCATGCGATAGACCATAAGGCTCTCCTTTAAGCTGTGTCTTTGCCTTACTACCGTGGGTCGGTACATCGCTGCACCGCCCGACGACATCCAGTGTACTCGCCGATGGGAGCGTTCCCAACCATTGCCGGGCACGATTCCTCATCATCGTCGGAAACCATGCATTCCCCCGGCGTTTCCGCCACATCGCACGGGACTATCATGGGCGCTGCATCATGGGGTTCGAATGGTGCGGCAATGACACACGAGGACGCGCGGACACACGACTATGCGTGCACGCGGACGCAAGCGCGCGTGCGGGAGACGCCATCTCCCGCCACGGTACCGGAGGTGAATCATGGCGAACGGGAAATCGATGACGGTCGGCGAGATGGTGGGACTGTTCCTGAGGGACGACGCGCCCGTGAGGGTGGACGCGTTCGACGGTTCGCATTTCGGCGCGGCCGATGCGGCGCTCAAGGTGCGCATCGCCAGCCCGAACTGCATGTACCAGCTGCTCGCACACCCGAACGAGATCGGCGTCGTGCGCGCGTACGTGCTCGGCGACTTCGACGTGGAGGGCATCGACTACGCCGACCCGTACCCGGCGATGCGCGCGATGGTGTCGATGGCGAAATACGTCAAGCCGATCACGCCGGTCTCGATGGCGCGCGTGACGGCCGGGATCCTGAGCCACGGATTCAGGCGGCCGCCGGTGCCGGCCACCGAGGGGCCGAGCAAGTTCGCCCGCATCAAAGAGGGGCTGCTCCCCCACACCGAGAAGGCCGATTCCAAGACGGTGAGCTTCCACTACGACATGTCCAACGAGTTCTACGCGGACTTCCTCGGGCCTTCGATGACGTACACCTGCGCGGTGTTCGAGAACGAGGACATGAGCCTCGAGGACGCGCAGGCCAACAAGCTGCGCCTGATCCTCGACAAGCTCGGACTGGAGCCCGGCCAGCGTCTGCTCGACATCGGCTGCGGCTGGGGCTCGATGGTCATCGCGGCCGCACGCCGCGGCATCAAGGCGCTCGGCGTCACGCTCTCCAAGGAGCAGGCGGCGTACGCGAACGAATGGATCGAGCGCGAAGGCCTGTCCGACCTCGCCGAGGTGCGCGTGCAGGACTACCGCGAGGTGCCCGAACGCGACTTCGACGGCATCAGCTCGATCGGCATGATGGAGCATGTGGGCGTGAAGAACTACCGCAGCTACTTCGAGGAGATGTTCAAGCTCCTGAAGCCGATGGGACGCCTGCTCAACCATCAGATCACCATCAGCCACGACAAGCCGGACGGCAAGCCGGGCACCGACGAGTTCCTCGACCGCTACATCTTCCCCGACGGCGACTTGGGCGCGCCCGGATTCATCGAATCGTGCATCCACGACGCCGGGTTCAACGTGGTGCATCAGGAGAACCTGCGCCAGCACTACGCGCTGACGCTGCACCATTGGAACCGCAATCTCTCCGAGCATTGGGAGGACGCGGTGAAGCAGGTCGGCTTCGAGCGGGCGAAGGTGTGGGGCCTGTACATGGCGGCCTGCGCGCTCAACTTCGAGCTCGACGGCATCCAGATCCACCAGTTCCTCGCCGTGCGGCCGGACCGCGCCGGCCACCCGGACGGCAAGTGGTACCCGCTGCGCCCCTGGTGGAAGGCGTGACCTTCGGCCTCCCCTTGGCTCCCTCTGATGAGGGAGCTGTCAGCCGCAGGCTGACTGAGGGAGAGAACGGCCCCGTCAGAACTGGATGTAGTCCACTTCCTCGTGTTCTCCGGTCTCGAGGTATTTCGCCAGATCCTCGGGGCCGTTGAACACGGCCTTGACGGCCTGCGCGACCATCAGGTTCACGCGGTCCATCGGCGTCAGCTCGTCACGGTAGCCGTACACCGGCTTGCCCGATGCGTAGGCGTATCCGATTTCGAACATCGTGCCCGCGTCCTCGTCCATGAGGTTCGCGATGACGGCGTCCGCGGCGTCGATGCCCCTGATGTCGTCGGCGAAGCAGCCTTCCGGCCCGACCTCCTCGATCTGACTGGCGAAGCGCGGCTTGAACAGCGTCTTGCCGTGGCTTTCCAGCACGCCTTCGAGACGTTCCATGCTGTGGGCCTGTTCCGGGTCGAAGAACGGCCCCGCCACATAGAAGTCGATATGTTCGTCGTCGTTGTTCGTATCACTCATGCCCACCATTGAAACGCGGGGCGGTTCAAGCGACCACCATGCGGTTCACGTTTCGGACGAGCGACCGCGATATGGTCACTATGTGGAATCAGGCGCGCCGCAGCGCCCGTCGGTCATCAAGCTCCCCGCATCCCCAACCCCTTGCTCCCCCTTCAGGGGGAGCTGTCGCGTGCAGCGCGACTGAGGGGGATTCCAGGCCTACCCCTGGAACCTCAGACAGAAATAAACGAAACCCCGCAAGCAGTGCTTGCGGGGTTTCCGTGGTGGCTCCGAACGGCGTCGATCCGTTGACCTAGCGATTTTCAGTCGCTCGCTCTACCAACTGAGCTACAGAGCCATTGGATAATCAATGAACCCGAAACCGGACTCCTAATCATCCTAGCGACCACGACCGGACTTGAACCGGCGACCTCCGCCGTGACAGGGCGGCGCTCTAACCAACTGAGCTACGCGGCCGTTGTTTCTCGCGTTTCCGTGAGGCAACGAGTGAATATATTACTCGAAACGAAGCATCGCGCAAATCACGGCGTGTCGCCTTATATTGCAACGATTTCAACCACCCGCACACGACGCCCACGCAGGCGAATGCACACGCAACCGCCCCGGAAACGCGTGTGGGGCGCGCCCGACGAACGGACACGCCCCACACGATGGCGCGATACGGCCACATGCGACTCAGTCGGTCTGCTTCCAGTTCTCGACGTCGATGTGGTGCTCCGGGTTGGCCTGCCATGCACGCCACGCGGATTCGACGATGTCCTCCACGTTGTACTTGGCGTGCCAGCCCATCTCCTCGTTGATGCGCTTCGGGGAGCCGATGAGGTGCGGCGGATCGCCGGCGCGACGGCCCTGGACGTGCTCCTCGAACGGAAGGCCGGTGACCTTCTTGAGCTCGTCGACGATCTGGCGCACGGAGGTGCCTTCGCCGGTGCCGACGTTGAAGGCGTCGTACTTGCGCTCGTCGCGGTCGAGGTACTTGAGGGCGGCGAGGTGCGCGTCGGCCAGGTCGGAGACGTGGATGTAGTCGCGCACGCAGGTGCCGTCCGGGGTCGGGTAGTCGTCGCCGAAGATCAGCGGGGCCTTGCCCTTCTTCAGGCGGTCGAGCAGCATCGGGATGAGGTTGAGGATGGCCGGATCCTCAAGCTCGACGGGGCCGCAGCCGGCCACGTTGAAGTAGCGCAGCGCGCAGAAGCGGATGCCGTAGGTGCCTTCGCAGGCGCGGGCCATCCACTCGCCGAACAGCTTGGTCTGGCCGTACGGGTTGATCGGGAGCATCGGGACGACGTCCTCGGGGACCACGTCGACCGGCGGGACGCCGTAGGTGGCGGCGGAGGAGGAGAAGACGAGCTTCTTCGCCTTCTTGGACTTGGTCATGCCGGTGAGCACGTTGAGCATGCCGCCGATGTTCTGCTGGTAGTACCACAGCGGCTTCTCGACGGACTCGCCGACCTGCTTGCGGGCGGCGAAGTGGATGACGGCCTCGACGTCTTCGGCGTCGAGGATCTCGGCGAGACGCTCGCCGGCGCCCGGCGCGGAGATGTCCATGCCGTAGAGGCGGGAGCCTTCGATGCGGGTGGGCTTGCCGTAGCTCAGATCGTCGACGACGACGACCTTCTCACCGGCCTCATGCAGAGCGTGGACGACATGGGCGCCGATGTAGCCGCACCCACCAGTGACGAGAACTGTCATATCTGGCCTTTCGATTGCCTTGTAGAGCCTTGCGGCGTGCGGTTCGACTGCGCGAGCCGCTGTTCGCTTCTGCTCACATTTGTTATATTTTCGAACAATTTGAGTATAACACGGCACACGAACGAACACACGCGTTTCCACGAATCGGCACGGTCCAATCATACGGAATCATGGTGAATAATGGAACAACGCAAGACGACACCGGAAGGAACGCACATGACGGACGACCACGCCGCGAACGGCGACATCACCAACGGCGACATCACGGACACGGACGCCGTGAACGGAACGACGGAGGCGACGGCCGCGACGCCGCAGGCCGCGGCCGCGCCGACGCACCCGATGCACCGCGTGCTCTCGTTCGTGCGCCGCTCCGGCCGCCTCGACGCGCGACTCCAGCGCGCGTGGGACAACTACGCCGGCGACTATCTGCTCGACATCAACGCCGGCGAGGGCTCGCTCGACGTGCGCGACGGATTCGCGTTCGACGCGGACTACGTGCGCGGCACGTGGGGCGATGCGAATCCGCTCGTCATCGAGATCGGCTCCGGCCAGGGCGAGAACATCGTCGCGGCCGCCAAGGCGAATCCGGACACGAACTTCCTCGCGCTCGAGGTCTACGATCCCGGCGTCGCGCACACGCTGCTGCTCGCCGGCAAGCGCGGACTGAAGAACATCCGCGTGGCACAGGTGAACGCGCCGGAGCTGTTCAAGGCGGCCGCCGACGGCGTGGCCGCCGAGGTCTGGACGTTCTTCCCCGACCCGTGGCCGAAGAAGAAGCACCACAAGCGCCGCATCGTACAGCCGGAGCTGGCCGGCGAGGTGCGCCGCGTGCTGGCGGACGGCGGCGTGTGGCGCATCGCCACCGACATCGAGGACTACGCGCTGCACGTGCACGAGGTGATGGACGGGCTCGACGGCTGGCAGAACGCGGGCGACGTGACCGTGAGCCTGCCGACCGGCCACGTGGGCAAAGGCAACGCCGACCTCGCGGCCGACATGCCGCACGCCGACTTCACCGAGTCGGAGCGATACGACGGCCGCGTGCTCACCAACTTCGAGAAGAAGGGCCTCGCCGCCGGCCGCGTGATCCACGACTTCACCTACCGCAAGGTGTGAGACGCCCGCCACGCGACACGCCGACACGCCGGATTTGCGCAGCACCGACGACTTGCGTATCGTTATGCAAGTTGTCACGCCCCCATCGTCTAACGGTTAGGACACCAGACTTTCAATCTGACAACGAGAGTTCGACTCTCTCTGGGGGTACTCACACAGGAATCCTTGGAAACCGCGAGTTTCCAAGGATTTTTTCGTTTCCGGCCACACGGGCGACACACGCGGGTGGCCCCCAGAAATGAACCATCAGGGGATCTAGGCCAATGCCGCCCTATAAGGACTCAAAGGGGTCAAAGAACCGTGTCATCCGGGAAAAGTTGCACTGATTCCGTCCCAGCGCAAGAAATCCCGGAAAAGAACCGCGCCGCCCGGGATTCCTTGCACTGACGTCGTCACAGCACAAGAAATCCCGGGAAATGGGAGGAGTTTCCGGGATTTCTTGCGTTGACGCCGCCTCAGTGCGAATAATCCCGGATGATAGGGCGGATTTCCGGGATTTCTTGCGCCGAAGGCATCTGTCGCCGAGGCATCCGCCGACGAGGGCACCCGCCGCCGGGGGAACGCGGTTTGCACCGCGATTTGCGCCACGGTTACACGATGGCGGCCGTAACGTAGCCGCACCACGGTTACAGCGCAACCGCGCCACGGTCGCAGCGAGGTCGCATCTATCATGAGGAGACATGAGGGACTTGGCGGACGAGACCAGACGGGAGACCGTCGCGCGGGTGACGGCGGCATTGAGGGACACGTCGAGACCGGTCGCAATCCGCGGCGCGCACAAAGTGGATGCTCGTGGCGAGCGGCGCGGCTATTGGGTGGTCGCGGATGCGCACGGCGTAATCGCGGCATGCGGTTCGAATGACGACGATTCGGATGGTTCCGGAACAGCAGCGTTCCGATGCGCCTGCCGCGCGGTCGGCATCGCCCCGGACTCCCCCGAGCCGGACGCGATCATCGACGCGGACGGGCTGATCCTCACGCCCGGATTCGTGGACATCCACTCCCATGGCGCGTGGGGAGCGTCGTTCGACGACGGGCCGGACGGCATCGACACGGCGCGCGCCGGTCACGCGATGCACGGCACGACGCGCCAGGTGCTGTCGCTCGTCACCAATCCGATGGACGTGATTCTACGCAACATCCGCATCGTGCGCACCGCAATGGGCTCCGGACGACCGGACATCCTCGGCTGCCATCTGGAAGGCCCGTTCCTCGCGCCGGAACGCAAGGGCGCGCACGCGCTGGAACACCTACGGAACCCGACGCCCGAACTCATCGACGCACTGCTCGACGCGGCTGGTGGCGACCGCGGCACCGCCAGCACCGCCAGTACCGACGCTACCGACGCCGCCGACCCCAGCACCACCAGCCCCAGCGCACCCGCCTCCTCCGCCGCGAACCACCCCGGCTGTATCCGCCAGATCACCATCGCCCCGGAACTCCCGCACGCCCTCGACGCCATCAGCAGGTTGCACGCCGCCGGCGTCGTCCCCGCAATCGGCCACACCGACGCCGACTACACGACCGCCGAAGCCGCCTTCGCCGCGGGCGCCGGCATCATGACGCATATGTTCAACGCGATGAACGGTCTGCATCACCGCGATCCCGGTCCGATTCCGGCCGCGATCGAGAACCCGCGCGTCATCATCGAACTCATCAATGACGGCTTCCACGTGGACGATCCGATGGTGCGATTCGGCTTCACGCTCGCGCCGCACCGGATCGCGCTCGTCACCGACGCGATGGCCGCCACCGGCTGCCCGGACGGCGTGTACCGTCTCGGCGGCCTCGACGTGAGCGTGGTCGCCAGCCGAGCGCGCCTCGCCGACGGCGGCGCGATCGCCGGCTCCACGCTCACGATGGAAGCCGCCGTCCGGCGCGCGGTCGTTGCGCTCGGTCTCGGCCCGGTCGACGTCGTCGAGGCCTCCACGCTCACCCCGGCGCGCGCGTTCGGCTTCGACCGGCCCAATCCCATCACCGGCGCGCCGCTCGGCCTGCTCTCCCCCGGCTACGCCGCCGATTTCAACCTGATCGACGCGACGGACTGGACCGTCCGTCACACCTGGTGCGCCGGCCGCCGACTGCGGTGAGAAAGCAATACTGCGCGCCAACGACTGCGCCACACTCCCCTGCGCCCCTCACACATCCCATGGTGCAGTAAAACTCCCATGGTGCGGTCACCCAAAACGGCTTGATTCCGCCGTTGTGGAGAGTTTGTGTTACCGCACCATGGGAAATGGGAAGGTAGGGGTAGGTCAATCCGTCAATGAACCGACAACACGTGTCAGCGGCGGATGTGGTGGCGGCGCAGGGCCAGGGCGACGGCGCAGACGGCGAGCGCGAGGATGGTCACCGCGAGCGCTCTGGCCACGGCTGTGCCGGTCGCCGGGAGCGGCGACTTGGCGGAGGCGTTGGTCTGCGCGGGCGACTGTCCGGTCGGACGCTGCGCGGTGCCAGTACCAGAGCCAGAACCAGCACCAGAGCCGGAACCGGCGGAGTCACCGGAACCGTTGGAATCGGTATCGCCGCCGGAACCGTTGCCGTTGTTTCCACCGGTATCGCTGCTATCGCCGGAACCATCGGAACCGCCGTTCCCGTTACCGTTGCCACCGTTGTTACCGCCGTCACCGCCATCTCCGTCCGAGCCGTTCCCCGGCTTGTCCGGCTTATCCGGCTTGTCCGGATCCGGCGTGGGTTCCGGGTCGGGATCCGGCTCCGGCTCCACATCGTCCTTGACGGTCACGTCGAACGTCGTGGAGACGACGTGGGACGTGTCGCCGCCGACGGTCATGGAGACGGTGACTGTCTGGCGGCCGGGCGCGGAGGCGTCGTAGCCGGTGAACGCGAGTTCGCCATCTGTCTCGTTCAACGGCGCGGTGGTGCCGCCGTCGAGGAGGCGGCGCACGGCAAGACCGTCCGTGTCGAGCGCCTCGCCTTTGGCGTATGCGGTCTTGGACGGACCGGAGACCAGCGTGAGACCGGTGACGGCGGAATCCGGGGCGGCGACGCGCACGAGGCTGAAGTCGTCGAGCACGGCCCAGCCGCCCGCGTCCTGTTTGACGCTGAAGCCGACGGTGATGACGCCGTCCGCGCCCACGTGCACCGGCTTGAGCGTCGGATTCAGCCACTTATAGCCGGCGGCACCGGCACCAGCCGAACCGTCGGCACCGGCCGACCCCGCCCCCGGCAGCTTCTCCCCCGCCGCGTCGAGCTCCGCACCGCCCGCATCCTTCGCGTACAGGCGGATGTCGTCGTTCTTGCCGCTGTCGCCGGTGAGCCAGCCGGAGAACACGTACCAGCCTTCGGCCAGTCCGGTCACCTGCTGTTCCACAGTGAAGTCCATGGCGGCGGCGTTCCACGCGTTGAGGCTCTTGTTGCCTTCGTGCAGGTCGGATTCCTTCTTCTGGGTCTTGACGCCGACCGAGCCCTGCGGCTTGTTCCACGTGGCGGTCCAAGAGTCGAATCCGTCTTCGAAACCGCCGTTGGCGAGGAGGTTCCCGCTCGGCAGGTCCGGGTCGTTCACGGTCACGGCGAACGTGGCGGTCTTGCCGGCCGTGTCGTCGCTCTTGGAGGTGACGGTGACGGTCTTCTCGCCGGGCAGGTCGGCGTCGAAGCCGCTCAGCTCGTACCGGCTCGCGTCCAGCGTGCCGACGGTCTTGCCGCCCGCCGTTTCGCTGACTTCGAGTCCGGTCGTGTCGAGTCGGTCGCCGATCACGTAGGAGGTCTTCGCGGGCGTCTTCGTCACGGCGATCGCGTCGGCGGCGACCGGCGCGTCGCCGTTCACGGTGACGGTCACGTCGGCTTCCAGCGGCGTGTCGCTGTTGTACAGCATGGCGGTCACGTGGATGACGGCGGTGCCGCCGGCGAGCGCGGTGACGACGCCGCTGGTCTCGCCCACCGTGGCGACCTTGGGCGCGTTGGACGTCCATGCGACGGATTTGAGCAGCACGTCGCCGTCGCCGCCGGTGCTGCGCGCGGCGAGGCGCAGCGTGCCGCCGGCGTCGAGCGTCGTCTTGCCGCCGGTCAGGTCGTCGCCCGTCGTCGCGTCGGTGACGGTGAAGAACTCGGAGGCTCCCGGCGTCTTGGTGATGTCCACGGCGATGTCCGTGTACACATTCGGCGATTGCTTCGAGGCGACGCGCACCGTGCCCTTGGCGGGCACGATCGCGTCGAGGTCGTCGTAGTAGGCGACGGGCGCGATCACGCCGTCATCGTTCACGGCGACCGTGTCCGGGTCGAGCGAGGTGTAGGTCACGTCCTGGCTGTAGCCGGCGGGTTCCACGGACGCGGCGATCCGGTGCGTGGCGCTCAGCGTGCCCTTGATGGGGACGAGTCTGACGCTGGTCGCGTCGACCTTGACCGCGCTGGCGGAGGGTTCGGCCGCGTAGACGGCGAGGTTGTCGAGTCGGGTGGTCCAGTTCAGCGTGCCCGTGCCGCGGGTGCCCCACAGTTGGATGCCGGCGAGGGTGCCGTCGTAGTCGACGCCGTCGGCGAACGGCACGGTGTGGGTGGCGGTGAGTTTCGCGTCGGTTTTGGACGTGATGGTGAACGTGATCTTCCGTGCGGTGAAGTCGAGCGCGACGTGCACGTTGTACCATGCGTTGTTCCGATTGAATCCGTCGCCGACGGCGGTGGTGCCGGTCAGGGCGCTGTTCGTGTCCTTGGTGGACGATCGTCCGCCGGTGTTGTAGACGAGTTCGGCGTCCGCGTTGGTCTGCAGGCTCAGATAGCGGTTGTCGGAACCGTCCACGAGCGTGAGGAACGCGCCTTTGGAGCCGGCGGGCGCGCCCACGTTCCAGTCGACGTCGAACACGACCTTGCCGTTGGCGACGGCCGGGGCGAAGGTCCTGGCCGTGGCGCGGCCGCCGGAGCCGCCGCCGGAAATCTCGAGCACGTGGCCGGAACCGGAACCGCCGCCCGCGTCGCCGTCGACGACCTTCGCGCCCAGCTGGCCGGCGTAGTTGGCGTACTTGCCGAATCCGCCGTTGCCGCCGACGTCGATGCCGTCGAAGCTTTCGGAGATGGTCGGCACGTACACGGTCGCCTTGTCGCTGAATCGTCCGTCCTTGGTGGCGGCGGTGATGACGGCGACGCCGGGCTTCAGCGCGGTGACGGTGCCGAACGCGTCGACGGTCGCCACGGATTCGTCGCCGGAACTCCAGTCGACGTCGGTTTCGGTGGCGTCGTCGGGCGTGACGGCGGCGTTGAGCCGCACCGTCGCGCCGTCGCCGCCCTGCGCGCCGAGCGTATCGGACTTGATCCACACCTCATGCCGGTCGAGCGTGACGCCGGTGGCCGCGATCGCGTCCTTCTGCACCTTGACGGCGACGCTCGCGCTGTACCCGCCGTTCACCGTGGTGACGGTGACGGTGGTCTCGCCGATCGCGTTGCCGGTCACGTTGCCGTCCGCGTCCACGCCGGCGACGGCGGGGTCCGCGGACGTCCACGTGACGGACTTGTCGTCGGCGTCGGACGGCGTGACGAGCACGTCGAGCCGCTTCACGCTTCCCTTCTGGATGGTGAGTCTGTCGCGGCCGAGCGAGACGCCCTCCACCTGCACGGGTACGGCGTGGACGGTCACGCTGGCCGAGGCGGCGGGATTGTCGTCGGAGGTGACGGTGACGACGGCGTCGCCCCGGCCGACGGCGGTGACCTTGCCGGTCTGGTCGACGCTGACCGCGTCCGGATTCGACGAGCTCCACGTGACCTTGTACAGGGTGGCGTCCTTCGGGTTCACGGTGGCCGTGAGCTGCGTGGAACGGCCGTGGCTGAGCGTGATCGGGTCGGTCTTGTCGAGCGTGACCGAGGCGACGGGCGTCTTGGTGGCGTCCACGGTGAACGTGAGCGTCGCCTTGCCGTCGGCGGAGGCGACGGTGACGACGGTCCGGCCGGCCTGCTTCACGTCGAGCTGCACGACGGAACCGTCGTCGGTGCGCTGTTCCATGCGGCCTTTGGCGGTCTGCCAGGTCTCGCCGAAGAACGTGGCGACGCCGGTGTCGGAGGAGGTGAACACGGCATGCTGGTCGCTCACGGTCTTGGGCAACGTGGCGGTCATGTCCACCGAGTCGAGCGCCTTGGCGGCGATGACGTCGCCGTCGTGCACCCGCTTGCCGCCGACGGTCACGGCGAGGTCGCCGTCGGCGGCCTGCGTCGGGGCCTTGACGGTGACGCGCGCGGTGGCGGACACGCCGCCTTCGCCATCCACGCCATCCACGCCGCCCACACGCGCGGTGATCGTCGCGGTACCGGCCTTCACACCGGTCACGAAGCCCTGCGCGGAGACGGTCGCGACATCCGGATCGCTGGACGTGTACGTGATCGCGCTGTCGGACAGCACGGCGTCGGTGGGCTGGACGGTAGGCCTGAGCCGCCGGGACATACCGCCCGCGGTGAGCGTGAGGTCCGCGTCCTCGAATCCGATGGCGGTGGGCTTGGCGGGGGCGACCTCGTAGCGGCCGTCGGCGATGCCGTTGTCGTTGCCCAGCGGCGTGACGACGTCCGCGGTCTTCGTCTTGGCGACGCCGCGGATGAGGTACGCGTACATGGAATCCATCATGTCGCCGGCCTTGCCGGCCTCGGTGCTGCCCATCTCCTTGATGGCCGGGTCGCCGTTGTTGAACATGATGCGCTGGTTGACGTCCGCGGAGCCGCCTTCGGTGCTGGCCGCGCCCGGCGTGGGGATCCAGTCGGTCTCCCAGTAGTAAAAGCCGCGCGTGCGCCCGTACGGATCGGGGGTGTCGAGCGGCGCCTGCATGTAGTCGAGCAGCCAGTTGTACTGGCCGTTCGGGCTGCCCGCGTAGGCGGCCTGGGTCATCTGGCTGGTCTGCTGGTCGAACGTGGCTTTGTAGCGGGTGAAGCTGTAGCCGGCCTCCACGTTCACGTAGTCGCGCCAACGGTGTTCCCCGCTCGCGTTCATCGCGTTCGCGAACTTGATGATGTTGCCGCTGGAGCGGCCGCCGTACAGGGAGTGCGCCTCGCCGTCGTATTCGGCGCCGTTGGCGGACAGCCCCTCAAACATGTTGAACGCGTAGTCCACGTCGTAGCCGTTGTTGGTGTGCACGTAGGTGGGGATGCCGGGGGCCACGTCCTTGATCGCGTCGTAGGAGGCGGCGACGATGGCCGCATGGCCCACGCTGGTGGCGCCCTGGCCGATCGGGCGGATGAGGCCGCCGTCCTGCTCGTTGCCGGTCTTCACGCCGGCGAGGTTCACGTGCCGGTCCACCAGTTCGGTCATGAAATCATGCACGTAGTGGTACACGATGGCCTTCATGTGGCTCAGGTCGGATTCGGAAAGCGTGCCGTCGTACGCCTTGTTGAGCCATTCGAGCGGCGTGTAGGCCTTCGCGGCGCTGATCCACGAGTCCGAGTAGTGGAAGCTTGGCAGGTAGCTCATGCCGAGTTCGGTGGCGCGCACGCCGAGTTCGGCGGAATGTTCCTTGTCGAAGTAGCCGCCCTGGGGCATGCGGTAGGGCATCGGATCGCCGTTCGCGTCGTCGAAGCTCTGGTAGACCTTGGCCAGGCTCTTCGGATAGTAGGTGTCGTTGCCGGCCTGCACGAAGATCATGTTCGTGATCGAGTTGACGCCGTGATTGGCGAGGATGTTCAGGCAATCCTGCTGGACGCCGTTGGCGAAATACTTGCCGCCGTTGTCCTCGATGAGCGGCAGGAACGAGACGTCCGCGCCCTTGGCGACGCCGGCGTCGTGCATCTCGAACAGGTCGACGTCGTCCACCCACGCGTGGTCCTGGCCGTTGCCGGTCCACGGGTCCTCCACATACGTCCCGTCGGTCCGGTGCAGCGTGACGGATTTCGTATAGGCCTCGTCGTGCACGGTGTTCGCGTATACGGTGATCTCGCCGGTCGCGCCGGTGGTGAACACGACGCTGACGAGCGAGTATCCGGTGGTGCCGGACGGCGCCTGCCGCAGCACCGTGCCGTCGGCGCCCCTGACGCCGATATTGATGCGGTCGCCGGTCGATTCGCGGTTGACGAGCAGACCGTCCTGACCGCGCCAGTTGTTGTGCGTCTCGGTGGAGAACGTGTCCTGGCGGTCGACCTTAGTGCGCGCGGTGAGCACGTATTTCGTGTTCGGCTTGACCGTGACGGTCTGCGCCACGGCGGCTCCGGCGGCGAGGCGGAGCGCCTTGGATCCGGTGTCGGCGTTGGCGCCGTCCACGGCGACGTCGCCGGTGGTGGTCCAGCCGTCCGTCCCCTGTTCGAAGTCCCAGTTGGCGAGCGCGTTGGCGTCGTCGGAGTCGAGTTGGAGGTTGAGGCCGTCGACGGCGAGGGCGTTCGTTCCGGCGGTGATGGTGACGGTCATCCGCCCGTTGTAGACGAGCACGTTGCGGTGCGATGTGGCGGTCCACTGGCCCGTCTTGAGATAGGCGTCGAGCTTCAGCACGGAGTCGGGGCCGCCCGTGCCGGAGACGGTGAGGTTGGCGGTGTTGCCGCCAGCCGCGCCCTTCACGTTCAGGTTGAGCGAGTAGCTGCCCTGCGGGATGCCGGTGATGGTTCAGGTGATGGATGCGCCCGCGGGCAGGTCCGCGTACCGGTCGCCTTCCGAGGCGCCGCCGGTGACGGTCGCGACGTCGCCTTTGGCGGTCCAGCCGTCCAGCCCCGATTCGAAGCCCATGTTGCTCACCGGGCGGACGGTCGCGTCGGCCGAGGTGTTGGTCACGTCGGCGGTGGCGGTGACCGCCGTGCCGGTCGCGATCATCGCGAGCGCGATGGCCGCGGCGGCGACGCCGGCCACCGCGGCGCGCGCACGGCGGGTGACGCGGGCGACGATGCCGGCGACGATGCGATGGGTGATGCCGACGATGTTGGCGACACGATGCCCCGTGCGCGGTTGCGCGTGCTGCCCGGTACCATGTTGCCCGGTACTGTGATGCCCGATACCGTGATGCCCGGCATCGGGACGATTCTGCTGGTGTGTTCCGTTCATTGGCCTGTCGATCCTTCTACGACACCTGACGGGCTCTCTCCCTCGTCAAGTGGTACAGCTGTGTACCATACAACATCGCAGGATAGCATGGAAACCGACTCTTGGTCAACCGGTGTATCACCACACCTCACCCCCTCGCACTCACGCACTCCATCCCATGGTGCGGTAAAACCCCCATGGTGCGGTCGCCGAAAACGGCTTGATTCCGCCGTTATGGAGATTGTGTGTTACCGCACCATGGGAGAGTGCGCGGGATATGCGCGGGAACGGGGGTTAGTGTTCGGCGGCGGTGAGGCGCTGGGCCACCCAGTCGACGATGTAGGGGGCGACTTCCTCGATCTGGTCGATGGCGACCTCGAACTCGTGGGGACCGCCGTACCACGGATCGACCAGGTCGATCTCGCTTTCACGGCCGGCCGGCGGCTTCGGCAGATTCGGGTCGAAGCTGCGGTACATGTGCACCTCGGCGCGCTTCGCCGGCGGCAGCATGCGCAGCAGGGCGCGCATGTGCGAGGCGGTCATCGGCAGGAACAGGTCGGTGCGGTTGATCTCGTCACGGCTGATCCGATGCGCGAAATGGTCGCGCGGGATCTCGTCGCCATAGCCGCGCTCGCGCAGCACATGCACGGCGCGCGGGTCGATCGGGTGGCTCCACTCCTCATCGGAGACGCCGCTGGACTCGACGTCCACGCGACCGGACAGGCCGCGCTCGTCGAAATAGTGGCGCAGGATGATCTCGCCCATCGGCGACCGGCAGATGTTGCCGGTGCACACGGTCATGACGGTGTACTTCTTCTCGTCGGTCATACTTCTCTTTCGGCTAACGGGAACGCACATACTTGATGAAACGGTACCGGGCGATACCGGATTCCGGCTTCTTCGGCTTCAGCCACGGCGAACGGTCGGCGACCTGCCAGCCGGCGTGGTCGTCGTCCGCGAGCGCGGCGATGTCGGGCGCGTACGTGTCGGCGTCCACGGCCGCGTCGAGCAGGGTGACGAACACCTTGTTCGCCTGCGGCAGGGCCTCCTCGAACAGCTGCGCACCGCCGATCACCCAGATCTCGGAACGGTCGAGACCGTCGTCCGGAATCGCCTCCTGGCGGGCCAGGTCGAGCGCGTCCTCCAGACTGTCGACCACGGTCGCGCCGGGTGCACGGTACTGGTGGTCATGGGAGACGACGATGTTGTCGCGGTTGGGCAGGGGCCTGTAACGCAGGTCCAGCGACTCCCAAGTGCGACGACCCATGATCACCGGGTGCGAGACGGTGAGCTCCTTGAAATGCTTCATATCCTCGGCGAGATGCCACGGCATGCCGCCCTCCAGACCGATGGCCCCCGTACGACCTTCCTTGTCGCGGGCTTCGGCCCAGATGAGGTTCACCGAGAACGTCTTGGGGAAATCGTCGCCCCAGTCCTCGGTCTCGTCGAGCCCGGCATCCCCGGGCTCGGGTTCGTGATAGCCGCTTCGGCTACTGTCATGCTCCATTTCGGACTCCTTGAGTGGGATTGGACTGGAACAGAAGTGTAATGTCAGACGGCGACGGGCGCCTTGATGGTGGGGTGGTGACGGTAGTCGAGGATATGGAAGTCCTCGTATTCGTAGTCGAAGATCGAGTCGGCCTTGTCGATCGCGATCTTCGGGTACGGGTAAGGCTCGCGCGACAGCTGTTCGAGGACCTGCTCGATGTGGTTGTCGTACACGTGGCAGTCGCCGCCGGTCCACACGAACTCGCCGGGCTCGAGGCCCGCCTGCTGCGCCATCATCAGGGTGAGCAGCGAGTAGGAGGCGATGTTGAACGGCACGCCGAGGAACATGTCGCAGCTGCGCTGGTAGAGCTGGCAGCTGAGCTTGCCGTCGGCCACGTAGAACTGGAAGAGGGCGTGGCAGGGCGGCAGGGCCATGTGCTCGACCTCGGCCGGGTTCCACGCGGAGACGATCATGCGGCGCGAATCCGGGTGATGCTTGATGAGGTCCATCACGTTGGCGATCTGGTCGATCGTGCGGTTCGGGTCGTCCGGGGTCGGGGCCGGCCAGCTGCGCCACTGCACGCCGTAGACCGGACCGAGGTCGCCGTTCTCGTCCGCCCACTCGTCCCAGATGTGCACGCCGCGCTCCTGCAGCCAGCGCACGTTCGAGGAGCCTTTGAGGAACCACAGCAGCTCGTAGGCGAGGCCCTTGAAGAACACTGTCTTCGTGGTGAGCAGCGGGAACGTGCCGTCGGACAGGTCGAAGCGGATCTGGCGGCCGAACAGGGAGATCGTGCCCGTACCGGTGCGGTCCGACTTGAGCGTGCCCTCGGTGAGGATCGTGCGCACGAGATCCTCGTACGGGGTGGGCACGTCCGTCTCGGGACGGGCGGGAATGCGGGTGCGGATGTCAGCGAGTTGTTCCGGGGTCAAAGCCATGGGCACCAGTGTAGCGTGACCCCCTCGGTCAGCCCGTGCCCCCCTCAGTCCGGCCTCCGGCCGGCCAGCTCCCCCTGAAGGGGGCGCATGCCGTCTTCCTGCTCCCCGGAAAGGGCGCATATCATCTCTTTGCTCCCCCTTTAGGGGGAGCTGGCGGCGAAGCCGGCTGAGGGGGGTTCGCTTCGGCGGATGGCGATTTGCGGCGAAGGCGGCGGTTTTCGGCTAGATTGGAGATGGTCGCGACGCGACAGGCGCGCCGCACGGATAGACGAGGAGTCATCATGGCCAAGCGACTGTGGGTGGAACGCAACAAGGACGGTTCGTGGGACGCGTTCAGCGAAGACGGCGCGCACATCAAGTTCGGCAAGGACCGCGGCCAGTTCACGCCGGGCGATCTGATGAAGATCGCGCTGGCGGGCTGCGCGGCGCTGTCCAGCCAGTTCGCGATCGAGCATACGCTGGGCGAGGGCAAGGGCGCGAAGATCGTCGTCGGCGGCACCTATGACGCGGACAACGACGCGTACATCAACTTCGACGAGCAGGTCGTCGTGGACGCCACCGGCTCCGATCTGAGCGACGAGGACGCGGCCAAGCTCAAGGAGCGCATCACCCGTCACATCGACAAGGGCTGCACGGTCAAGCACACCTACGTGCAGGAGACCCCCGTCCGCATGGAAGTGACGATCAAGAAGTAAACCAATCGCACGCAATCGGCCCCCTCTGACGAGGGGGCTGTCGAACGCAGTGAGACTGGGGGAGAGATAGCTGGAACGTAACGGTTCCCGGTATCTCTCCCCCAGTCCGCTTACGCGGACAGCCCCCTCGTCAGAGGGGGCCAAAGAAGGAGCGGACAGCCCGGCCGCAATCACGGACGGCCTACGGCCGACCTCAATCGGATCAGTGTTCGGGATCGATGGTCTTTTCGATCTGCTGGACGACCTCGGGCTTGGCCGGCTCGACCGGGACCTCCTTGACGCCGCTGATGTCGTCGAGCGGCTTCGTCGGCACTTCGGCCGGCGAGCTCGGCACGGTGTCGAGGCGGCTTTCGGCGGCCTCCACGTACTTGCGCGGCACGACGTAGACGGGGCCGACCGAGTGCTGCAGCAGGCCCTGGCTGGTGGAGCCGAGCAGCAGGCCGGTGAAGCCGCCGCGTCCGCGGGAGCCCACGACGACGACGTCATGGTCGTAGCTGGCCTTGGTGAGCGCGTCCACGGCGGAGCCGGGCACGATGCGCTTCTCGATCTTCAAATCCGGGTACTGCTCCTCGAGCGGCTTGACGCGCGTCTCCAGATCGTCCATGAAGGAGGCGTACACCTCGTCGTCGGCGCCCTTGACCTGCGCCGCCGCGGAGATGACGTCGAGCTCGGCACCCCACGCGTGCGCGAAGGAGGCGGCGATGTCGAGAGCCTTCAGACCCCACTTGGATTCGTCGGAGCCGACCGCCACCTTGGTGATCGTGTTGTTGAGGTGCATGAGGTTGCCGTCGTCGTCGGTGTAGGGCACGACGACGATCGGGCAGTACGCGTAGGCGGGCAGCGAGGAGGACGTGGTGCCGAGCAGGCGCTCGGCGAGGCCGCCCTTGCCGCGGTTGCCGATGACGATGAGGTTGTAGTTGCGCGACAGTTCGACGAACACGGACGCCGGGTCGCCGGTCACGATCAGTGTGGCCGCCTGGACGCCCTGCTCGTCGGCGATGGCCTTCGCCTTGGACAGAATCTCCTGCGCGTCGGAATGAGCCGCGTTGTCGTCGCCCATCGCGGTGTACGTGGCGTCGAAGCTGACGGCTGCGTAGCTGGGCAGGGAGTATGCGCAGACGATCTGCAGCGTCAGTCCCGCATGCTTGGCATAGTTCGCTGCCCACCAAGCGGCCTTGTAGCTGGCATTCGACCCGTCAACGCCGACGAGTATGGCCTTGTCGTTGATCATGACGACCTCCTTGAGTTATACGCGATGCCGTCATGCCGTGGCGACATCGCCCCCTGTGCGTTCCACAATACCCCGTTATGGGCGTATATCGCGTGTCATCCGAGTGAAATAGTTCACTCGTGTCGCGGGTCTCTCCCTCAGACCGCCTGCGGCGGCCAGCTCCCTCATCAGAGGGAGCCACACAGCCGGATCCGTCGCACGGGCTCTCCCCCGGACCACCTATGGCGGCCAGCTCCCTCATCAAGGGGATCCCCACAGGCCCAGGAAAACGGAAAACGCGCCTTCCCGGGGGGAGGCGCGTTTTCCCAAGAAACGAAGCGATCCGTAACCGAACCGCCGGGTGTCGGTATTACAGGACTCGGCGGATGGAGTAGCTGGCACCGGCGAACACGTAGGCGACGGCGTTGGTGCGGATGCCGTCCGCGTAGGTCTCGGCGTCGACGATCATGCCGTTGCCGAGGTAGATGCCGGAATGGTTCGCATTGGCGAGGATGTCGCCCGGCTGGGCTTCGGCGAGGCTCGCCACGGGGGTGCCGACGGTGGCCTGCGCGCCGGAAGTGCGCGGCAGGGAGATGCCGTTCTGGGCGAAGACGTACTGCACGAAGCAGGAGCAGTCCATGTTGTACGGCGGGTTGCATCCGCCGTAGACGTAACGGTCGTCGGCGGCGATGGCCAAGGCGAGCGAGATGACGCCCTGCGCGTTGCCGGTCGGCGTCGGCAGGCTGGAGGTGTCGACGGAGGCGTCGCGGCTGGCGGAACGGCTGGCAGCCTGGGACTGGGCCTGCGCGGTGGCCGCGGCCTGGGCGGCCTCTTCGGCGGCCTTCTTCTCGGCTTCGGCCTTGGCCTCGGCGTCCTTTTCGGCCTGGGACTTGGTCTGCGGCACGTTCAGGGACTCGATGCCGCCCCAGTTGGAATCGGACTCCACATCGGTGGAGGTGGATTCCTTGAGCAGGTTCTTGCGTGCGGTCGTGGTCTTCGGGAACGAGCGCTCGGAGGTGACCACACCGGAGGTCTGATCGGCGGCGGTGGCGGCCGGAGCGACGGCGATGAACGTCGCGCAGGCTGCGACGGCCGCGGTGAATGCGATTACGGTTTGCTTCAAATTCTTCATCGGAACCTTACGGTAGCACCCGGGGTGCCCGGGGAGCGGAAAGCGAATCGGTAAGCGGAATCTCCGGCGATGCATCGGATGCATCGGAGACCGGACGTATCAGTGGTCAGACGTATCAGTAGTAGTCAGACGTATCAGTAGTGGATGTACTCGAAGTCGGAGACGTTCGTGTAGGTCTTCGAGTAGGTCTTGCCGTTCATCACGGAGCCGCACTCGGACGTGACGATGGAGCCGTCGGCGTTGATCTTCTCGACGATGGCGACGTGGCCGTACGTGGAGTCGGTGCCCTCCTGGCCGGCGCGGAAGACCATGATGTCGCCCACGTGGCGCGGCGTGTTGTCGACCCAGTAGCCGAGGGCGCGCGCGGAGTTGGCCCACATGTTGCCGTTGCCCATGTGCGAGCCGACCGGCAGGCCGAGCTCATGACGACGCACGTACACCCACCAGGTGCACTGGCTGAATTCATAGGCGTTGCCGACATCGCCGGTGGCGTGGTTCGGGTCGAAGCCGGCAGGCAGCAGGTTGGAATCCTCGTCCATGAGCTTGGCGACGTTCTCGTTGTTCGCGAGGGACTTGGACATCTGCTTGAGGTCAATCGAGGTGCTGGCGTCGCCGAGCGACCAGGTGCCCTCGTTGGAGGTCTGCTGGGTCTGCGCGTCGGCGTCGGACTGCTGCGTGGCGTCACTGCCGGCCACGGTGCTGGAGACCGTGTCGCCGGTGCCGGTGAGCGGGGTGCGCACGTCGGAACGGGAGGCCGCGCCCTTGACCGCCTGAATCTGCGTGGTGGTCGTCGCGGCGTCCTCGGCGACGGACAGGCCTTCGTCGGCGGGGCTGGCGAAGGCGACCGCGGTGGCCGCGGTGCCGGCCAGGGCCGCGAGGGACGCGGAGCCGACGATGAAGTTGCGACGTTCGGCCGCACGGGCCGCCTCGCGGATGGCGCGGCGCGACATCGGCGCGAGTTCGTTGAGCTTATCGGCCACCGCCTCGTCGAGACCGAGCACGGCGCCGTTGTTCCCCGCCATCTGCATGGCAATCACGGTGCCACGCGTGTGGGTGCCGCGGGAACCGGAGAACAGACCCATCAGGCTGTTCGATCCGTTGCCCTTGGCGGAAGTTCCGGCCGCCTTATGTGCCGCATGCCTCATACAGTATCAGCTCCTTGGTGGGTTGGGAGGGCACCTCTGCAGACGGCACCCTTCACCGTCACAATTCGCCACCCTACAACGACCCCCGCCCTCAGGCAAATCCCCTAGGGGGTGTCGAACCGGTTCGAGCCCTCCCCTCCCGCACCTCTCCCTCGTCTCCCCCCGCGTCCGCCCATCGGCCGCCGCGCGGTCGATATATGGAGCACGCGACCTGAGCACCGAAGGATTGGCTAGGGTGGTGCGCATGGCCAATACAGTGAACATCCCCTCCGACATGCTGCCCGAGGACGGCCGATTCGGCTCCGGGCCCAGCAAGATCCGCCCCGAACAGGTCGCCGCGCTCGACGCCGGCGCCACCACGCTACTGGGCACCTCCCACCGTCAGACCCCGGTGCGCCAGCTCGTCGGCTCGATTCGCGAAGGCCTCGAATCCTTCTTCCACGTGCCGGACGGCTACGAGATCGCGCTCGGCAACGGCGGCGCCAGCTGCTTCTGGGAGATCGCCTGCGCCTCGCTCATCACCCGTCAGGCCGCGTTCGGCACGTACGGATCGTTCAGCGCGAAATTCGCCGCCTCCGCCGCGGCCGCGCCGTTCCTCGAGGATCCGGTCACCTATCAGGGAGAGCCGGGCACGTACCGCCTGCCGGAGCCCACCGAGGACGTGGACGCCTACTGCTGGGCGCACAACGAGACCTCCACCGGCGTCGCCGCCCCGGTGCGCCGCGTCGAAGGCAGCGTCGAGCAGGGCTCGATCACGCTGGTCGACGGCACGTCGGCCGCCGGCGCGCTGCCCGTCGACGTCAGCCAGACCGACGCCTATTACTTCTCCCCGCAGAAGGCGTTCGGCTCGGACGGCGGCCTGTGGGTCGCGGTCCTCTCCCCCGCCGCCGTCGAACGCGCCGCACGCGTCGAGGCGAACGTGAGCCTTCCCGGCGCGAGCCGCTGGGTGCCGCCGTTCCTGTCGCTCACGAAGGCGCTGGAGAACTCGCGCAAGGACCAGACGCTCAACACGCCCGCCGTCGCCACGCTCATCATGATGGAGAACCAGGTGCGCTGGCTCAACGACAACGGCGGCATGGACTGGGCGGCCGCGCGGTGCGCCAAGTCCGCGTCGCTGCTGTACTCCTGGGCGGAACGCTCCGACTACGCGAAACCGTTCGTCTCCGACGAGGGCGCACGCTCCCACTCGGTCGTCACCATCGACCTGGACGACGCGATCGCCGCCTCCGACGTCGTGGCCGCGCTGCGCGAGAACGGCATCGTCGACACGTCCGGATACCGCAAGCTGGGACGCAACCAGCTGCGCGTCGGCGTGTTCCCGTCGGTCGAACCGTCGGACGTCGCCGCGCTCACCGGATGCATCGACTACGTTGTCGAACACCTGTAGCCGAATCGGGCCGGAACCGCGCGACCGGGGCGGAACCGCACGCGGCGCATGCTCGGCGGCGTGCGGTAAGGTGGTCGCTGTGAAATTGCGATTCGCCCCGATACTCGACCCCGCGGTGCGCAGGCCGGCGCCCAAACCGGTGCGTGTGGATCTGCGCACCGTGTTCCTCATCGGCACCGGCCTGTGGTCCGTGGCGTTGATCGCATGCTTCGTCCTCGACGCGCTCGGATTCGACGTCGCCACGCCGCTGATCATCTGCGCGGCTGGCGTCGTCGTCGGCGTGCTCATGCTCATCTGGGAGCATTTCGACCGCTGGGACTACCGGCGTCTCGGCCAGTAACGCCTCAGCGGGCGACGGGCAGGGTGAGGGTGAACGTGCTGCCCTGGCCGGGCGCGGACCATACGGCGACGGTGCCGTGGTGGGTGAGCGCCACATGCTTGACGATCGACAATCCCAATCCCACGCCGTCGGCGGTGCGCGCGCTCTGGTCGGCGCCGCGGTAGAACCGTTCGAAGATGCGCGACTGCTCCCGCTTCGGAATGCCCTTGCCCTGGTCGATCACGCGGATCACCGCGTGACGGCGCATCTCGTCCGCCTCCACGGACACGCCCACGTACCCGCCTGACGGCGAATACTCGATCGCGTTCTCGACGAGCTTGGTCAGGGCCGTGCGGATCTGGCCGGAATCGCCGTTGACGACGAGCGAATCGTCGCCCTCCACGTTCACGTCCACGCCGAAATCGGCGATCTCATGCGCAAGCGACACCTTCACCGCACGCACCTCGTCCATCACATTGAGACGGTTCGCGGCGGACGGCACGATCGGCTCCTGCGCCTTGATGAGCAGCAGCAGGTCGGAGACCATGTGGTTGAGATGGTTGCTGGTCGTGCGCACCTCGCGCGCGTCCGCCTCGATGCGGGCGCGGTCGAGCCCCTTCCCGTCCTCGCCGTCGTGCTCGAGATCGTCGGCGAGACGCGACAGCGCCTCGGTCGGCCCCAGCAGCTGTTCGGACACGTTGATGATGAACGAGTCGCGGATCTGCGCGAACCGCACCGTCTCGCTCACGTCGTCGATGAGGACGACGACGTATCGCTCCCCCACGCGCCCGACCGTCACCTTCAGCCAGTTCGGGCGCCGCACGCCGGGCCGCGCGCCCGGCGCGACGCCCGCACCGGAGCGGTTCGTCGCGTCGTCGTCGCCCGACGCGACGAACCGTTCCGGCGTTTCCGTCTCCAGGTCGAAACGGCGCCTGCCGCCGGTGGCGAACACCTCGCGCACCGTCTCCACCACCTTCTCGTTGACGATGCTGTCGTCCTGGACGATGCCGAGACGGTACGATTGCGGGTTCGCGCGCACCACGTCGCCGTCGCGGTCGACGATCAGCGACGCGCTCGGCAGGATCGACAGCAGCGCCTCCGTCGACGCGTCGAGATCGTCGTCGCCGTCCGCGGCGTCGCGGCGTTTGCGCAGACCGCGCGTTTTGCGTCCGATGAGGTTGCCGAGCCATTCCGTGAACGACGCACCTCCCAGCAGACGCTCCACAATCGGTTCGACATGGTCGATGATGAACAACAGGACGGCGAGCGCGATGGCGAGACCCATCACGCCGAAGACCGACGACACGATGATCGACGGCACCGGGGAATCATACATGCGCTCCATTCTCCCACACCGGGCGTGTCGGAAGCGGCGACATGCCGTGTAGTTGAATATCCGGTGAACGTAGTGGTGAACATGCAGCCAACAGCAGATGGCGATTGCGCTACGTTGTCGCGAAAGCGGGAGTACTCGCATAAAATGGGAGAGGTTGCCGTGAGGTACGGGCTACGCCTGACCGTCGCCCGTCCATGGCCGAAGAAAGATGAAAGGCTGAAGACAATGCGCGTTATCTTTAATGAAGAGCTCAAGGCCGTGGCCGACGACCTTGACCGCATGGCGCAGGGTGTGCGCAAGTCCATCCGCGGCGCCGGCGACGCCCTGCTCAAGCAGGACGTGGAGGCCGCCCAGACCGTGATCGACGGTGACATCGAGCTGGACGCCCTCGAGGAGAGCGTCGTCGACCAGTGCGTGAAGCTGCTGGCCAAGCAGAACCCGGTCGCCACCGATCTGCGCGTCGTGGTCTCCACGATGCGTCTGGCCACCACGTTCGAGCGCATGGGCGATCTCGCCAAGCACGTGGCCGAGACCGCGCGCCGCGCCTACCCCGCCTCCGCGCTGCCGGAAGGCGCGAAGGAGACGTTCCAGCAGATGCAGGACTTCCTGGACGAGACCTCCGACGACGTGGTGAGCATGCTCGCCGACCGCGACGCCAAGACCGCCGAGCGCATCATCGCCAACGATGACAAGCTCGACGCCCTGCACCACAAGACTTTCGAGTTCGCGCTTGACGAAAGCGTGGAGATCAGCCGTCAGCAGCTCATCGACGTCGTGCTGCTCGGCCGCTTCCTCGAGCGCCTCGGCGACCACGCGGTCTCGGCCGCGCGTCGCGTCGTGTTCATCGTCTCCGGTTTCGATCCGTCGAAGGAGCCGAGCCGTGACGAGGAAGGCTCGATCGAGTAAGGTTCCGTCCGGCTGTCCGGACGGATAACGAATTTCCTCCCTAGGGAGGACCCGGAACGGCGCAATGGCCTTGATTGGTCTTGCGTCGTTTTGTTATATGCGGATGGCTGGTTCAGCACCCCCTCAGTCCGGCGAAGCCGGACAGCTCCCCCTGAAAGGGGGCGCAGGCCACGTCATATGCGCCCCCTTTCAGGGGGAGCTGGCGCGCGAAGCGCGACTGAGGGGGTATCTCCCCATACGCGAAGAGGGGACGCTCCTTCTCGGAGCGTCCCCTCTCGTTACCGTGATTCAGTGACGAATCGTCGGGCTCACTTCTGGCCCTGGGCGGCGACGGCGGCGGCACCGGCGGCGGCGGCCTCCGGGTCCAGGTACTCGCCACGCGGCTTGATCGGCTTGAAGTCCTCGTCCAGCTCGTACAGCAGCGGGATGGCGGTCGGGATGTTGACCTTGGCGATCTCCTCCTCGGACAGGTTGTCGAGCATCTTGACGATGGCACGCAGCGAGTTGCCGTGGGCGGCGATCAGGACGGTCTTGCCGGCCTTGAGCTCAGGCTCGATGGCGGACTTGAAGTACGGCTCGACGCGCTTGACGACATCGGCCAGGCACTCGGCTTCCGGAACCGGATCGCCGGTGTAGCGCGGATCGTGGTTCTGCGCGTACTCGTCGTTCGGATCGATCTCGGGCGGCGGGGTCGCGTAGGAGCGGCGCCACAGCATGAACTTCTCGTCGCCGTACTCCTGACGGATCTCCGTCTTGTTCTTGCCCTGCAGAGCGCCGTAGTGACGCTCGTTGAGACGCCAGTTGCGCTCGACCGGGATCCACAGGCGATCCGCGGCGTCCAGCGCGATGTTGGCGGTGTTGATGGCGCGACGCAGCAGGGAGGTGAACACGATGTCCGGGAGGACGTTCTTCTCCTTGAGCAGCTCGCCGCCACGCTTGGCTTCGGCTTCACCCTGCTCGGTCAGCGGGACGTCGACCCAGCCGGTGAACTGATTGGTTTTGTTCCATGCGCTCTGTCCGTGACGGAGCAGTACCAGTTTGTAAGACATACGGCCAGTCTACCGCCAGTCCGGCCCAGACACGAACAATAATCCCACGTTTCTCGGCAACGTTTGGGTAAACAATCGCGCGGATGGTCGGGCGGACACCCCCTCAGTCGGCCTCCGGCCGCCAGCTCCCCCTGAAGGGGGCGCAAGAGAGAGGACCCCGCGAACGCGGACCTTTTTCTGCTCCCCCTTTCAGGGGGAGCTGTCCGGCTTTGCCGGACTGAGGGGGTAACGGATACGAAGGCCCACCGATCAGGTGACGGCGGTGATGCTCCCGTCGGGAGCGATGGCGGCGGGGAACATGAGCAGGGCGAACGCGACGGCGAACCAGAGCGCGTTGATGCCGGCGAACCGCAGCGCGGCGCCGTACCGGCCACGGAACACGTTCGTCACCACGCCGGCGAGGAACGCCGCCCCCAGTACGGCCACGACCGTCAGGAACAGCAATCCCAACCCCCGCATACGCCCGATATGCCCGGTCGCAACGTACGACACCCAGTCGGAGGCGCCGATGCACGGGCCCAGATACAGGATCATCGACAGGATCCACTCCCCCGCCGCGCATACGACGAGCAGAATCCTCGCGCCCCTCGCACCCAATCGCACGGCCAACGTGCGTTTGCCGTGCACGCGGTCATCGTCGATGTCACGCAGATTGTTGACCATGAGCAACATCATCGCGTTGACGCCGCAGCAGACGGCGGCGGTGATCCCCGTCCCGTCGACGCCGTAGTCGCCGGTCCACAGCATCGCACCCACGGTCCAGCCGGCGGCGGCCATCGGACCGGGCACCGTGAGCGGCGTCTCGAACGCGATCCGCCACGTGCCGGGCATGCCGAAACCGTCGAAACTCCACGCGACCGCGAATTGCGTGCCGAGCGTGGCGACGAGGCCGAAGAACACGAACACGAACGGCTCGCCGAGTCCCGCGTACCCGTAAGGGTGACGGCCGCCGGTATAGAACCACCCGGCGATGACGCACAACGCGCCGACGCCGATCAGACAGTACTGCCCGGACAACACGGCGACGGCGAGACCGCACACGCAGGCGAGCGCGGCGGCGCAGCCAGCCGCGGCGAGCACGCGTCTCGGCGGCACCAGACCGGACGCGACGAGGCGGCGCGGCTTGCCGCTCGCCGCCTCACTGCCGCCGCGCGACGCGTCCGTGCCGCGGACGCCGTCGGAGTAGTCGTTCGCGAAATTGACGGCGATCTGGAGGAACAGGGCGACGCCGACGCACAGCAGCGTCATGCCGATGAACCGGACGAGCGCATCGTCGTAGGCGTACCAAGGGTCGAAGCACGGGCCTTTGGCCATCTCCATATCGGCCCAGACGCCCTCGTCGGTCGAGATGCAGCTGCGGGCGGACGAACCGAGCATCTGCCACGCGCAGGCCGCGCCGACCAGCACCGGCGCGATTGACGCGGGCAGCGTCTTCGGACGGATACCGGACAGCCAGAGGCGCAGTGACGCGTGCGCGCTGTTCGATGATTCCCGATTCATGATGTTTCCTCCATCTATGAATTGGCCCCCTCTGACGAGGGGGCCGAAAGTGATGCTATCAGGCGACGAGGGGCTTGACGAGCGGGAAGGTGATGGTCTCGCGGATCGTCGCGCCGGTCAGGGCGATGAGCAGTCGGTCGATGCCCATGCCCATGCCGCCGGCCGGCGGCATGCCGACGCCGAGCGCCTCGAGGAAGTCCTCGTCGATGTCGCACGCCTCCTCGTCGCCGGCGAGCGCGTCCTTCGCCTGGGCGACGAAACGCTCGCGCTGCACGATCGGGTCGTTGAGCTCGGAGTAGCCGGTGGCCAGCTCGAAGCCGCGCACGTAGAGGTCCCACTTCTCGACCACGCCCGGCTTGGAGCGGTGGCCCTTGACGAGCGGGGAGGTCTCGACCGGGAAGTCGCGCACGAAGGTCGGCTCGTAGAGCTTGTCCTCGTAGAAGTGCTCCCACAGGTGCTCGACGAGCTTGCCGTGGTTCTCGACCTCGTCGCGCTCGACGCCGAGCTTGTCGGCGATGGCGCCGAGATGTTCGACGGAGGTGCCCGGATGCTCGGGGCCGCCGTTCGGGACGATCTCCTCGCCGAGCGCCTCGGACAGGGAGTCGTACATGCTGATCGTGCGCCATTCGCCGCCGAAGTCGTATTCGGTGCCGTCGAGCAGCGTCACCTTGTGCGAACCGTACACGTCCATCGCGGTCTTCTGCACGAGCTCCTTGACGAGCTGGCCGATCGTGTTGTACGTGCCGTACGCCTGGTAGGCCTCGACCATCGTGAACTCGGGAGCGTGCGTGGCGTCGACGCCCTCGTTGCGGAAGTCGCGGTTGATCTCGAACACGCGGTCGATGCCGCCGACGAGGCAGCGCTTGAGGAACAGTTCCGGCGCGATGCGGAGGTAGAGGTCCAGGTCGAACGCGTTCATGTGCGTGGTGAACGGGCGGGCCGCGGCGCCGCCGTGCACGGTCTGCAGCATCGGGGTCTCGACCTCGATGAAGTCGTGGTTCGCGAACGTGTGGCGCAGCGAGGCGACCGCCTTGGAACGGTTGCGCACCATGTTGCGGATCTTCTCGTCCGCGATCATGCCGATGTACGGCTTGCGGGTGCGGGTGTCCTCGTTGAGCTCCTTGTGGAGGGCGGGCAGCGGCTGGAGCGCCTTGGCGGCGATCGCCCACTCGGTGGCGAAGACGGAGAGCTCGCCGGTCTTCGAGGAGATGACGCGGCCCTTCAAGTACAGGTGGTCGCCGAGGTCGACGAGCTGCTTGAACTGCTTGAGGGAATCGGCGCCGATCTCCTTCTTGGAGATCATGCCCTGGATCTTCGTGCCGTCGCCGGCGGACAGCTGCACGAAGTTGAGGCCGCCCGCGTTGCGGATGAACAGGACGCGGCCGGCGATGCCCACCATGTCCTCGGTCTCCTGGCCGGGTTCGAGCTTGCCGTCGTACTTGGCGCGCACGGATTCGATGGTGTCGGTCACATCGAGGTGGACCGGGTACGGGTTGACGCCGGACTCGAGCATCATCGCGCGCTTGGCGACGCGCATCTGCACCTGCTCGGGGTGGGCCAGCGGACCGAACTCCTTGTTGGACGGGTCGACGGCCTCGTCCAGGGTGGCGCCGCCCTTGATCTTCTCGCGGATGGTCTCATCCTGCTTGAGCAGCATCTCCGCGCGTTCCACCGTGGTCATCTGGGGGACGGCGTTCTCGACGTTCTCGTCCTCGTTTGCTTGGGATTCTTGGGTTTCACACATAGGCACACAGTCTAGCGAGAAGGCGATACACGGCGGGGAGCAGGGGGATGAATGGATGGGGCGGGTGCGACGGGGTCGCACGGAATCACCCCCTCAGTCGCGCTCCGCGCGCCAGCTCCCCCCTGAGGGGGCGCAGGGAAAAGCGCGGAAAACGGCGCGACACGCCGACGTTTGCATCGCTCGCCCAAACATGTAATATATCACCCGTTGCCAAACGGGCTGTAGCGCAGCTTGGTAGCGCGCTTCGTTCGGGACGAAGAGGCCGCGGGTTCAAATCCCGCCAGCCCGACAACTGAGGAACCGCTGAGAAATCAGCGGTTCCTTTTTTATTCTCTTTGGCCATGGTTCCCTCCCTGACTGTCACTGCCCCCGAAGGCCCGCCGCTCCAAATACGCAAATCCGGTATGGGGTGAGGAGTAGCGTTGCGTATAACGTTTGATGCAAACGTATTCAGAAAACGTGTTTATCAAACTTATTCGTACACCAAGGGGAATCATGAAGAGAAGTCTGCTCGCGCTGGCAGCCGGGTCGTTCATCCTCGGCGCCGCCGAATTCGTGATGATGGGCATCCTGCCGCAGGCCGCGGCCGCCACCAACGTGGATATCCCGACCGCCGGCCACTACATCTCCTCCTACGCGCTCGGCGTGTGCTTCGGCACGCTGATGCTCGTCGTCGGCCGCAAGACCCCGCCGAAGCGGCTCATCATCCTGTTCATGGTCATCGCGTTCGCCGGCAACCTGCTCTCCGCGTTCGCCGTCAACGCGCCCATGCTGCTCGTCACGCGCTTCATCGCAGGGCTCCCGCACGGCGCGTTCTTCGGCACCGCCACATTCGTCGCCAAGACGCTGGCCGACAAGGGCAAGGAGGCGCAATCCGTCTCGCTGATGGTGGCCGGACAGACCATCGCGAACATGCTCGGCGTGCCAGCCGGCACGCTGCTGGCCGAATTCCTCTCGTGGCGTCTCACGTTCGGCTTCCTCGCCGCATGGGCCGCGATGACGGTCGTCCTCGTGGCCGCCTGGGTCCCGGCCGTCGCACCGGTCAAGGACACCGGCATCAAGGGGCAGTTCCGCTTCCTCGCCAAGCCCGGCCCGTGGTTCATCATCGCGGCCATCTTCACCGGCAACGCGGGCGTGTTCTGCTGGTGGAGCTATGTCTCCCCGTGGCTGCAGAAGTCCGGCGGCTGGCAGTCCTCCCTGGTCCCGATGTTCATGATGCTCGCCGGTTTCGGCATGGTCCTCGGCGGACTGGCCGGCGGATGGGTCACCGACCACTGGCGTCACGCCGGCACCGCCGCGCTCGGCCAGTCGGTCTCCTGCCTCGGTCTGCTCATGGTGCTCGTCGTGCCGGGCAACCACGTCTCGACCACCATCCTCACCTTCTGGATCGCGTTCGGCCTGTTCTTCGTCAACGCGCCCCAGCTGCTGCTCATGGCCGAAGCCGGTCAGGGCGGCGGCGAGCTCATCGCCGGCGCCGCCGCGCAGATCGCGTTCAACTTCGGCAACGCCGTCGGTTCCGCGGTCGGCGGCATGACGCTCAACGCGTTGGCGATGAACTACCGGTTCACCGGTCTCGCCGGCCTGCCGCTCGGCATCCTCGGCGTCGCCCTGCTCGCCATCTACTCGTGGCGCTACGAGACCGACACCGACGCCATCCACCGTCTGCGCGAAGTCCACGTGTGAGAGCGGCCGTCGCGCACGCCACTCACACACGTCACGCCGCCCGCGCACCGCGCGTGGACGGCGTGCGCTTGCTCACACTTCACGGAAGTTCACCTCCCGTTCTTCCCCGTCGCCCACCCCGGCCATGTCGCGGCCGTAGCGTGGGCCGTGTCCGGATGAATCGGGCTCCATGACCGCACGGAACCCGACGGACATGACGAAGGGAATCATCATAGTGAAGCAAGTGAAGAGGAACACGCATATCGCGACGAGACTGTTCGCCGCGATGGTCGCCGCGGCGACGCTGTCCGGCGTCGGCGTCGCGACCGCCGCCGCGGGCGAGACCGCGACGAACGCGAGCGACGTCGCCGGCGCGACGGCCGCGTTCGACGCCGCGAAGTACGCGGCCACCAGCGAAGGCCGCTACGACGCCGCCGCAGCCGGCGACGACGCGACCGTCTACTCCGACGGTGCCACGCGCGCCGCCGTCAAGCCGAATCTCGTCCAGCTGCTCGGCGAATACGATGCATACTGGCAGCCGGCCACCGAAAACGCCGGCGGCAAGGTCCTGAACAAGACCGTGCTCGACCACGACGACGATTTCGTCCAGAAGATCAACAACGCGGCGGCGGAAGGCGGCGACGGCAAGACCGCTACGCCGCAGCAGCAGCGCGCGCTCGTCGACGCCGACATGAGCGCCGCCGAGACGCTGCCCGACTCGCTCGGACCGGTCCTCGGCAAGTACTTCTCCGACGGACTCGCCGACGGCAGCCTGAACAAGGTGTCCGACATCTTCAAGTACGACACGATCTCCACCTCGACCGCGAAGAAGCATTTCCAGCACCCGCGTCCGTTCGAGGACCGCACCGACGGCGGCAGGAACGAGATCACCGACATCTCCGCCGGCATCAAGCGCGTGCCCGACTGGACCGACGCGCAGGGCGACACGCACTCCGCCGAATACGACGGCCTCGCCGGATCCGGCTCGTTCCCGTCCGGCCACACGACCGGCGCCTACTCGTGGGGCGTCGCGCTGGCCGGCATGTTCCCGCAGCTCGCGCCTGAGATCCTCGCCCGCACGTCCGAGGCGGGCAACAACCGCATCGTGCTCGGCGTGCACTACCCGCTCGACATCATGGGCGGCCGCATCGACGGCGAGGTCGCGAACGGCTACTACTGGAGCACCTACTACGACAAGTACGTGAAGCCGGCCTCCGACCAGCTGCAGTCGTATCTCGCCGCCAAGTGCGTGGCGGACGGACACGCCACCAAGCAGGACTCCGACTACGCGACCGTGAGTGAGTGCGTCGGCAACCTCGGCGCGAACGCCTCGAACGGCTACACGAACGCGTTCGTCGACGTGGTGAGCAAGGAGCCGGTCACCGACCGCGCCTCCGCGCTGCGTGTCTACACGAACCGACTGACCTACGGCTTCGCGAAGACCACCGCCGGCACCGAGTTCAAGGCACCGGAAGGCTCCGCCGACCTGCTGAAGATCGCGTACCCGAAGCTGCACCGCGACCAGCGTGAGGCGATCCTCACGAAGACCGCGATCGACGGCGGCTACCCGCTCGACTCCACGTCCGACGGCTGGCAGCGCCTCAACCTGGCCGCCGCACTGAGCGCGAAGGTCACGCTGAACGAGAACGGCGACGTCGTCAAGGTCGAGCCGGGCGCGAGCGCGCCGAGCGTGATCGGCGAACAGTACGCCGACAACGGCGGCCACCCGGATTCCGACGGCAACGGCGGCTCCGGTTCCGACAAGCCCGACCAGCCGGGCAAGGACGCCAAGCAGGTGACCGTGTTCGACATCACCGACTTCCACGGCCACATCGAGACGGGCCAGTGGATCGAGGCGGCGTACAAGAAGCTCGCCGTCGACCACAACCCGGGCAACAGCGTGTTCGTCTCCAGCGGCGACCTCGTGGGCGCCTCCCCGTTCGAATCCTCCTACTTCCAGGACAAGCCGACCCTTGAGATGGCGAAGGCGTGGGGTCTGAGCGTGAGCGCGCTGGGCAACCACGAGCTCGACAAGGGCACGGGCGACTTCAACGACCGCATCGCCGACCCGCAGTACGGCGTCGACTGGGTGGCCGCGAACATCTCCGGCGGCAAGCTCACCTCCGATCGTCTCAAGCCGTACACGATCAAGACGATCAACGGCAAGAAGGTCGCGTTCGTCGGCGCCATCACCGCCGACCTCAAGAACGTGGTCTCCCCCAGCGTCATGCAGGGCGTGACCGTGACCGACCCGGTCCAGGCGGTCAACAAGGTCGCCGACCAGCTGTCCGACGGCGACGAGTCCAACGGCGAGGCGGACGCGGTCGTGGCGCTCGTCCACGAGGACGGCGACACGCTCGCCTCCGACGGCGACGGGTTCGACGCGAACGTGGACCTCGTCTACGCGGGCCACAGCCATCGCAACGAGTCCGGCGCCACCACGAAGTCCGGCGCGCCGATCATCGAGGCCGGCAGCTACGGCCGTGACGCGGCCGCGCAGGACCTCTACATCGACGGCTCCGGCAAGGATGCGAAGGTCACCGTGCAGAACGCCTCGCAGTACGCCGTCACGTACGTGACGAACAAGGACGGCACCGCGCCGTCCAAGGGCTTCGAGGGCGACGACAACGGTCCGGCCGCGAAGGTCTACAAGCAGGCCCAGGCGGATTCCGCCGCGGCCGGCGAGCAGGTCATCGGCACCATCGACAAGTCCGCGGACTTCGCGAAGGGCGACTGGTCGGCCGAGACCCAGCTCGGCACGCTGAACGCGGATGCGGCGCTCGAATCCGCGAAGAAGACGGAAGTCGGCAAGAACGCGACCATCGGCTTCATTAACCCGGGCGGCCTGCGCACCGACAACCTCGATCTTGACGGCAACAAGCAGATCACCGTCAAGGAGGCGTACAGCATGCTCCCGTTCGGCAACGACAACAGCGTGGTCGACCTGACCGGCAAGCAGCTCAAGACGGTGCTCGCCCAGCAGTGGCAGATCAAGGACGGCAAGTCCAGCGTGACGCGCCTCGGCATCTCGTCGAACGTGACGTTCGTCTACACGCTCGCGCCCGACGCGAACACCAAGGCGCCGGTCGCGACCGTCACCGACGTGTTCGTCGACGGCAAGCCGATCAAGGACGACGACACGGTCACCGTGGCCGCCAACTCGTTCCTGCTTTCCGGCGGCGACGGGTTCACCGGATTCACCGCGCAGGGCGCGCCGCGCCTGACCGGCACGGTCGACGTGCAGGGGCTCATCGACTACCTGGGCGCCCATCCGGGCGTCAAGGGCGACGAGTCGCCCGCCGGCGTGGAGCTGACGGCCTCGTCCGTCGAAGGGAACACCGCGAAGCTCACGTTCGCCCTGCCGGTGTACGCGAACGGCCCGAAGCCGCTCGCACTCGGCCTGTACGTCAACGGCGTGGACTTCGGCGTCAACGAGCTCGGCTCGGCGAAGCCCTCCGAGTTCACGGTGACGAAGACGCTGACCGCCGATGAGCAGGCGAAGTTCGGCACCGCGGTCGCTTCGGTGAACCCGCAGCTGCTCTACACGCAGGACGAGATCGACGCCGCCAAGAAGGCGCACGCCAACGGTGGCCAAGGCGGCCAGCCCGGTGGCCAGGGCGGCCAAGGCGGCCAAGGCGACAATACGCCGCAGAACCCGACGCCCGGCAAGGGCAACGGCGGCACCGGCGCGAACGGCGCCGCCAAGGGCAACACCGCCAAGGGCAATGGCCTGTCCAACACCGGCGCGTCCGTGGCGGTCGTCGCCGCGGTGGTCGTGCTGCTGGCCACCGCCGGCGGCGTGACCGTCGCCGCGCGTCGCCGTCAGCAGCGCTGACACTGGTTTCGGTGATTCGGTTTCCATCGAAACTGAATCGGAAATCGAATCCGCTGGCCGGGACCTTCCAAGGCCCGGACCACGATCTCCCGGAGAGCCCCGCAGATACGGGGCTCTTCCCGTTCTTGCGTCCCCGATTCGGGAGCAATGGCCTTGTTTCCCGACAACGGGACACCACGGCGGCGCATCATGGCAAGACGGCAACGGTATCGCGGTAGGACGGCAACGGTATCGCCGTAGGATGGCAAGACCGCCCGGAATCTCCCGGTGTAACGACACTCACAGCGTGCGGCGGGAACGGTCACAGTACGCTGGAAGTCAGTGATGGACGACATTCGCGATGGAGGGAACAAATCGATGGCCGATGATGCAGTGGACGCCGACGCGATCGACGGGATGGAATCGTTTGCAGACAATGCCGCGATGAACACGGATCTGGAGGCGGCGCTGGAGCAGATGGCGGCGAAGCACGCGCACGATTTCGACGCACCGCAGGACAACACGCAGAACACACAGAACACGCAGAACACACAGAACGAAGGCGGCAACGCATCCGATGACGCGCGCGACGAGGACACCGCCGCCCGTCCGTTCGACGTGAACGGGTTCCTCAAGGGTCTGGACGCGATCTTCGCGGCGCACGACGCGGCGGAGAAGGCCGGGCCGTACCTCGAACAGGCGGCAATCGACGCGGAGAACGCGGGCGACGAGGCGGGACTGCTCACCGTGCTCAACGAGACGATGGGCTTCTACCGGTCGCAGGGCCGGCACGAGGAGAACCAGTGGATTGTGCAGCGGGCCATCGAGCTCGCCCTGCACATGGGGCTCGAAGGCACCGAAGCGTGGGCGACGACGCTCATCAACTGCGCGACCGCGATGCGCGCCGCGAAACATTACGACCAGTCGGAGGACCTGTACCGGCAGGCGCTGGCATGCGCGGAACGCAACTACGATCCGACCGACCGGCGGCTCGCCGCGCTGCACAACAATCTGTCGATGCTGTACAGCGAGACCGGCCGCATCGACAAGGCGGAAGCCGAACTGCGCGAGGCGCTGCGCATCATCGAATCGTCGAGCGTGAACCCGGACGCGGACATCGACGTGGCCTCGTCACACACGAATCTCGCGCTCGTGCTGCTGGAGGAGCACAAACTGGAGGAGGCGGACCGGCACGCGTCGAAGGCGCTGGAGATCTACGCGGCCGGGCATCTCGAACATTCGGCGCACTACGCGTCCGCGCTGGCCGGACTCGCGCAGGTACGGTACACGCAGGAACGGTACGCGGACGCGGTCGCGTACTACCGTCACGCACTCGCCGTGATCGCGGAATGTTACGGCACGGACACGGACTACTACCGGATCACCGAAGCGAACCTCAACGAGGCCGCGGCGAAGGCGGGGGCGGAGTCTCTCCCCCACCCGGCTACGCCGGGAGCCCCCTCGTCAGAGGGGGCCAAGGCGGAACAAGACGGAGCCTCTTCCCTGCCTTCCGCCGGCGGGAGCGGGGATGTGGCCCCCTCTGACGAGGGGGCTGTCGCCGGAGGCGACTGGGGAAGAGACCACGCAGCCACCGCAACGCCGACCGCAACGCCAATCACGGCGCAAACCGCAACGTCGACCACACCACATACTGAGTCGCAATCACCCATCTCCGGCCTCAAACTCGCGAAAGCGTACTGGGAGGAGATCGGGCGTCCGATGGTGCGGGCGAAATACCCGGAGTATGCGGACCGCATCGCCGCCGGTCTCGTCGGGCACGGATCGGAATGTTACGGCTTCGACGACACGTATTCGCACGACCACGATTTCGGCCCGCGATTCTGCCTGTGGCTCACCGACGACGACTACGCGGCGATCGGCGCGCGATTGCAGGCCGACTACGATGCGCTCCCCCGCGACTTCCGTGGCTACGTGCGTCCGTCCGCCGCCGCGGACGAGCCGACGGACACGGCAAACGCCACCATCGACGATGCCACCACCACCGACGCGACGGTCAATCCGGCCGAATCCTCGCCGCTCACGCCGCGCGCGCAGGGCGCGTTCCGGCGTGACGGCGTGTTCCGCATCGGCGATTTCTTCGAGTCGATCACCGGATACCGCGAGGCCCCGGCGGCCGATGCGCCGCACGAGTGGCTGATGCTCGACGAGGCGACGCTCGCCGCCGCGACGAACGGCCAGGTGTTCGCCGACCCGCTCGGCGCGTTCTCGCAGGCACGTCAGGGGTTCAAGGACATGCCGGAGGACGTGCGTCTCGCGCTGATTTCCAAGCGGCTCGGCATGATCGCGCAGGCGGGGCAATACAATCTGCCGCGCAATCTCAAGCGCGGCGACGGCGCGGCCGCCTGGCTTGCGATCGCCGAGTTCGTGGATGCGGCCGCTTCGCTCGTGTTCCTCGTCAACAAGCCGATGGTCGCCGGCTACCTGCCGTACTACAAGTGGCGGTTCGCCGCGCTGCGCAAACTGTCCGGCGGCATGTTCGCACGCCTCGGCGACGTGTGCGGCAATCTGGAATCGGTGATGCGTCTCGCTTCCGCCGCCTGCTACGGCGGCGCGGGCTTCGGCGAAGGCGGCAAGGGCTCCGCGCCGGCGGCCGAGTCCATCGAACGCCTCGTCGAGGAGGTGGCGGCATCCATCGTCAAGGAGCTCAGACGTGACGGGCTCACCCGCTCGGATGAGACCTTCCTCGAATGGCAACGGCCGTACGTCGAGGAGCATATCGAATCCAGCGCCGCATGCCTGCATAGTCTGTGAGGTCTGTAAGGAGCATCAGCGATGAGCGAATCGAACGACACCACCGAAACCGACACCACCGAAACCACCGTGCTGCGCGAGCGGATCGTGCGATTGGAGTGGGACCAGTTCCAACGCACGAACAACGAGGGCGGACGCGCCGCATGCCAAGGCAACTGGCCGGTGTTCCACCAGATGCGCCTCGCCCAGTTCCTCACGTGGGACCGGCCGCTGCTCGAATCCTATGCGGACGACCTCGTCGAGGCGGACCGCATCGGACGCAATCTCGTCACCGAGAAATACGGGCGCATGATGGTCTCGACCGCGCCGGACGAGTACGCGCGGAACATCGAACCGTACATTCCGCGGCTATCCGAGGGGCGCATCGCACGGCAGGAGCGCGTCATCGCGACGCAGGTCGCGTGGGCGCGCGACTTCCGCGCACGCTACCCGAGGCTCGGCGAGGCGATGCGCGTGCTCACCACCAGCGAGGACACGCCCATGGCGACTTCGTTCGAGACGTATCTTCGCGGCGAGCTCGGCACGTATTCGGACCGCACGTTCGCGCTGTACGAGGCGATGATCGCGGGACGCGCGGCGGACAGCGGCCGTGACTGGCCCCTGGCGGGGTCTCTCCCCCAGTCGGCTTCGCCGACAGCCCCCTCGTCAGAGGGGGCCAGTGCGGCGGACGGCGGCGAACATATCGCGAACATCACCGAGGAGACGCTGCTGCACACCGTGCGGCTCGGCGGATTCTCGGGCCTCGACGAGGCGGAGGCCGCGCAGGCCTCGGCATGAATCACCCACCGCGAGCCAGCTGGCCCCGACCCATCGCGAGCGCGCGGCAGTGCGTCCAGGCATCACCCCGCAAAGGTCTATCTGCGTTGCAGGGGGTACACGCGTCCTACCGCAGACACCTATCCGCGTTACGAGGGGTATCTCGAATGGCGTATCCGGGCAATAACCAACGTCGTTCCGCCACGAATACCCCGTAACAACCACACTCGGTACCCCTCTCAAGCCAGTTGCCCTTCGTGACGGAGCGAGATGTACCCCTCTCGATGAAGATAGCCGCATCCGAGCCGGCCTGAACGCGTCCAAACAGGTCCATCCCGTCCAATCGGCCCCAAAGACAAGCCAGCCGTCCCGAATCGGGGCGACGCGAGAGGCACCGAAGGACGCCCCGCCGGCGTCACGGGGTGAACAGGCCCCAGAAGGCCATGACGACGAGCGCGAGCAGCATGCCGGCGAGCGCGAGGAACGCGGCGAGCCAGTGCCAGCGGCCGACGAGCCACGTGGAGTGGAGCCCCGCCGTCGGGTAGAGGCCGTGCGCGAGGTAGGCGCGGCGGACGCGCCACGCGTCCCACAGCCGCACGATGAGCCATGCGCACATCACGGCGCAGATCACGCCGCCGACCCGCAGCGCGATGAATCCGGCCTCCATGAGCGTCGAGTCGCGGCTCACGGTCAACGCGCTCACGCCCACGTAGGAGAGATATGCGGCGAGCGCGACGAGCGTCAGCGTCGTCGCGGCGATTCCCCAGCCGAGGATCCGCCGCAATGCGCGCGAGTACCCGACGTTGCGCACGTACGCACGGCTTGTGCCGGGCCACGACCGCGCGGCGTCCGTCCTGCGGCCGTCCCGGATTCCGCGGCCGTCACGTCCGTCACGCCAGTCGCGTCCGTCACGCGCGCGCGATTCGTTCGCCCGTCGCCGTCCGATTGCGGGGAACCTGCCTCGCAGGCCGCCGGCCACGTTCGCCGCGCCTTGCGCGCGCAGTGCGGCGAGCCGGCGGCGACGCGCGATCTCGAAGCAGCCGAAGCCGATCGTCATGACGATGACGGCCGCGAAGCAGAGCACCGAGGCGGCGGTAAGCGCGACGAGCACGCCGAGCGAGCCGATGATGCCGGACGATGTGTCGCGCGGCGCGACGTACTGCTGGTGCGGTGTCGCGCCGGCGATCCGCGGCGTGGTCCAGCCGTCGGCCGGCGTTCCCGCCGCGACGCCGTTCACCCAGTCGGCGAGGTCGCGCGTGTAGCCGTCGGCGAGCGGGAGGCCGGCGGTGAAGAGGCCTCGGCCGGCGCGCATCTGATGGTTGGCGGCGTAGTAGCGGACGGTCACGTTGCGGTTGCCGTGGCGCGCGGCGTCGTGGATGATGGTGCGCGCGCCCTGTTCGATCGGCATGGCGGTGTCGTAGACGCCGTAGTCGACGAGCACGGGCATGGTGAGCGACCCGCGCACCGCGTCGGCGTCGAAGTCGGCGTAGCGCAGGTCGAACGGCGCGAAGTCGAGGGAGAGGAGTTTGGCGACGTCCTTGACGATCGGCTGTGGCGCGCCGGCCTGCCGCACGTAGGCGCTCACGGCCATCGCCATCTGTTCGCGGCCTTTGTAGACAGGTGCGGAGGCGAGGATGCTGAAGGCAATGTCGCGGCGTTGCGACGTCATGAGCATGGAGATCCACGTGCCTTCGGATTCGGCGTACAGTCCGGTTTTCGCGGCGTCGACGCCGGGGATGAGTTCGAGCAGGTCGAGCGCGGTCGTGTAGTCGCGCGCGAATCGCTGGTAGTCGCGGTGGAGCGGCGTGTAGTCGGCGGTGCGTTTGGCGGGAACGAGCGTGACGATGCCGGCGGAGGCCATCGCGTTGGCGATGTCGCCGAAGTCGTCGGCCGTGCCGGTGCCGGAGCCGTGGATGAACAGGCACGCGGGTCGCCTGCCGGGCGCGTCGACCGGTTCGCGCAGGATGGCGGGCACGCTGTCGCCGTCATCCAGGTGGATGGTGAGTTCGCGTGTGCGCGTGCGGTAGGCGCCCTGGTGGTCGGCGAGGAAGGATGACGGGGATGGGTTGGGTGCGGCCGAGTTCGCGGCGGCGGTGACGTTGTCGGCGGGGATGGAAGAGGGATTCGCGATGATGGATGTGTCCGCGGATGCGACCGTGATGTGGTCGGTGTAGGGTTCGGGCCGCCACTGCGGCATCATCAGCATGCCGAGCGCGGCGAGGACGGCGATCAGGACGACGGCGACGCCGGCGATCCGACCCACCGTGCGCCACGCGTCCATCGCCCGCTCCTTTCCTCTAATCCTCTACTGGCTGCTCCGCGATACCTCATGGTTGCACCGGCGCGGATTGCACCGGTTTCACTGTGCGTCACTCTAGTTCCCTCCCCCGCAGGACACGCCTTCATGGGTGGGATGGCGACCCCCTCAGTCAGCCTACGGCTGACAGCTCCCCCTGACGGGGGCGCAAGGAGCCGAGCGCCATGGGTCGTTTCGCTATCTTGCGCCCCCTTTAGGGGGAGCTGGCGCGCGAAGCGCGACTGAGGGGGCCAAACCAGCGCTACTGCTTGTTGCGGCCGGTTACGGCTTTGGCGATGGCCCAGATGATGGCGACGAGGATGAGGACCACGCCGACGCCGCCGAAGAACAGGGCGGTCAGGGTCTGCGGGTCGATGGCGACCATCCAGGTGGTGACGTCGGGCAGCCGCAGACCGAGCAGCACGCCGAACGCGCCGACGAGGATGCCGATGACGCCGAACAGGATGGTCGGCACGCTCGGCCCGGTCGGGGCGAGCGTCGCGGATGCGGGTGGCACCGCCCCGACGGGAGGCGTCACCCCAGCAGCAGGCACCGCCCCATTCGACGGGAAGCCGTCGGCATGGAGGTCCGTCGCGTCCGTCGGGGCGGACCGCGCGGAGAAGTCGTCCGCCGAGGGCTCGGCGGAGGTGGAATCCTGCCGAGCCGACGCGGAGGAGGCTGTGCCGTTCCGCGGGGCCGATCCGGGCTTCGTTTCGGGTTCCGGTTCGTCGTCGGAGACGCCCATCAGGCGGCTGAGCGGGGTGTTGAGGTCGACGAACGGCGTGGTGACCGGCTGCGTGGCGTCATCCTTCGCGGCCGAGTCGTCCTTCGCCGTCGCATCGGATTTCGCCGTCGCCGCGGTACCGGCCGTCGCCTCAGTCTCGGCGAGGACTGCGGTGTCGGCGGTCTGGTCGACGGCGGGAATCGGCTTGTCGAGGACCTGTTCGGTGGGCGGGGCGACGTCCGGCTTGACGCCGGCGGGCGCGGGCATGGCCTGCGTGTCGACGATGTCCTGCAGGGAGTGGTTGCGCGAGTCGTCGAATCCCTTGTCATCGGCGGCCTGCCCCGCGGGCATGGCCTGCGTGTCCATCGTCCGGATGTTCGTGGTCGTGTCCAGAGTCTTGTCGTCAGTCATCGGAATGCTCCTTCTTGCCGGCCGCACCGGAACCGTTATCGCTGGAGGCGGTCGTGGTGCCGTTCTGCACGGCGTAGTGTTCGCGGGTCGTGAGGTCGAGCGAGGCGACGTCGCCCTTCGAGATCTGCTTGACGAAGTCGGCGTAGCTGGGCAGCACGGTCTCGGAGGCGTAGCGCACGGTCACCTTGCCGGAGACGCCGGAGGTGAAGTTGATGAGGAACGAGCTTTCGTCGGTCTTGCCGTTGCCCTGCCAGTCGTAGTTGTCCGGCTGGTAGCCGTCCGAGTTCATCATGCTGTCGTCATGGTTGTCGCGGACTCCGGCCATGCGCTCGAGGAACGGGACCTCCAGCGTCGTCGCGCCGTTGTTGCGCACGACCTGGCTGTAGCCGCCCATCGAATCGGACTGCATGAAGACGAATCCGCCGGAGCCGAACGCGTACGGGCAGCCGTCGGGCAGCGTCACGTACACGTGCGCGTTGCGCACGGACAGGTCGATCTGCCCGGCCGGGCATCCGGCCTTGTACTTGTTCACCTGCCCGCCGCCGTAGTTCCAGTTGCCGTATTCGCTCAGGTCGATGTTCGCGACGCTCAGGTCGTAGTCGACGCCTTGGAAGTGGACGCCTTGCTCGAGCCGGCGGAAGTTCCGCGGACTGGAATCGGCGACCCAGTAGTTCATGTTCGCGTTGAGGCCGCTGGTGGCGGACCAGTAGTCGTGCTCGGCGTTCTCGTCGAGACGCGCCTGCACGGCGACCATCCCGTATGCGTTCTCGGATCCGGCGCTCAATCCGGCCCCCAGACGCACCTCGGTGTAGCCGTTGCGGACGTTGTTGATGTCGTAGGTCGAGTAGCCGGCGACGCCGGTCGCGACGATCATGCAGCAGGCGACGAATCCGGCGATGAGCGCGAGCGGGATGAGTCCGCCGGAGCGACGTCCCACGGCGCCGAGGATGACGAGCAGCACGCCCATCGCGATGCACACGGCGGAGATCCACACGGTCATCATCGTGACCGCGTTGACGATGCTCTCGCCGGTGTGGCTGTCGGCGTACCCGTGCTCCATGGCGAGCATCACGGCCGCGCCGGAGACGAGCGACAATCCCATGACGAGCAGGACGAGCAGCGGCCCGGCCGGCTTGCGGCGCACGCGGCGCGGCTTGGGAGCGACCGGAACAGGCGCGGGAGGCGCGACGGGAGCGGCCATTGCCGGCGCGGCATAGACCGGACCGGTACCCGCCGGCACCGGCCCCGGATTCACCGGGCTACCGGAGTCCGCCGGAAAGGGGGCGTGCGGCGCGCCTTGGGGAGGCATCTGGCCGTTCACCGTACCGAGGACGGGACCGGCCGCGGGACCGCCGGAGTACGCATATCCTCCCGGATACGCGGGTCCAGGCCCGCCCGGGTACGCGCCACCGGCCGCAGGTCCGCCCGGATACCCGCGCGGCGGCACCGGCGTGTACGGCCCGTTCGGCCCTTCCTTGCGATAGCCGTACCCGTAGCCGTGCTGCTGGCGCATGCCGCTCTGGCAGATGGCCCACAGTGCGACGGCAGCGACGCCGATCGCCACCCATCCGGTGCCGACGATGAGCACGGTGACGCCGAGCATCACGAACGCGCCCAGACAGTTCCAATCCCACCTGCCGGCGACGAGCTCCTCGGCGAGGATGCGCCCGTCGCGCGCATCCGGCAGCATCAGCCACGCGAACGCGTACAGGGCCATGCCGAAGCCGAACAGGAAGGTGAAGACGATCATCAGGGCCCGCACGAGCGTCGGGCTCCATCCGAGGCGGGCGGCGATGCCGCTGCACACGCCGCCGATCCAGCGGTCGTCGCCGCGCACCACGCCGGAGGCGCGGAACCAGGCGAACACCTTGGAAAGAATCTTGTTGTTTTCGTTCATGCCTCCATTACAGCAGCCGTGCGCTTGCACGGCCGTCGGGGAAACCCCTGATTCTTCCCTGAACCCCGGCTAGGAATCCTGATTCCGCACCCCGAAGCGGGCACAATGGAAGCATGACCTCACCGAATCTCCCGCCCCTGCGCCCGGCGAATCTCCCGCTCATGCGCCCGCCCCGCGGCCGCATGCTCGCCGGCGTCTGCCGGGGCGTCGCCCTGCATCTGGGTGTGCCCGTCGTCTGGGTGCGGCTCGCGTTCGTCGCGCTCACGTTCCTGTGGGGCGCGGGCGTCGCCGCCTACCTGTTCCTGTGGATGTTCGTCCCCGTGGGCGATCCGTTCGCCGCGGCCGCGGCGGCCGCCCAGGCGCAGGCCACGCCGGTCGCGAGCGCGCCGCTCGCCGCCGGCAACCGCGACACGGCAACCGGCCGCACGCGCGCCGAATCGGCCGCCGAGGCGATGCACGGTTCGACGGAGAACGTGGCCGCCGCGATCCGCCGCATCCCGCTGCCGACGCTCGTCGCGTGCGTCGGCAGCGCGCTCGTCGCGATGAGCGTCGCGTTGGGCGGTACGGACCACGCCGACCTCATCATGCCGCTGCTGCTCGCCGCGTGCGGGCTCATCGCCGCGTGGTCGCGGTTCGACGCGAAGCAGGGCCGCATCCCGACGATGGTCGTCGGCCTCATCCTCATCTTCCTCGCCTATGTGGCGTACGTGACGACCGTCATGTATTCGGGCACACCGTTCCCCCGCCGCATCATCGTCGCCGGTTTTCTCATGCTCGTCGGCGTCGTGCTCGCGATCCTGCCGTGGGCGGGCGCGACGCTGCGCACGCTGACCGCCGAGCGCGCGATGAAGGAGCGCGAGGAGGAGCGCGCCGACATGACCGCCCACCTGCATGACGGCGTGCTGCAGACGCTCGCCCTCATCCAACTGCACAGCGCGGAACCGGACATGGTGTTCACGCTCGCCCGCGCGCAGGAGCGCGAGTTGCGCGCGTGGCTGTATCAGGAGCGCGTCACGTCGGATCGTTCGGTGAGCGCGGGCGTGAAGGCGATCGCCGCCGAGGTGGAGGACGGTCACGGCCGTCCGATCGACGTCGTGACCGTCGGCGACGCGCGTCCGAGCGCCGCGACGGACGCGCTGCTCGACGCGACGCGGCAGGCGCTCGTCAACGCGGTCACGCACGGCGGCGAGCCGGTGTCCGTCTACTGCGAGGCGGGCGCGCGGGCGGTCGAGGTGTACGTGCGCGACCATGGCGACGGTTTCGACGTGGACGCGATCCCACCGGACCGTCTCGGCATCCGCGAGTCGATCGTCGGTCGCGTGCGTCGCCGCGGCGGTACAGTGGAGATCGTGTCGCGGCCCGGGTGGGGCACGGAAGTGCGCATGCGCATGCCGGTCGCGGCCGCGCCGGGAGGCGACGGCGCGACCGGCGGCGCGCACGCGACGGAGAAGGAGGAACGATGACCGGACAGGACGACGCGACGACGGGCGGCGGCGAGGCGAACGCGACGGGCGGCGGCGCGCGGATCCGCGTGGCCGTGGTCGACGACCATGAGATGTTCCGCGCGGGCGTGACCGCCACGCTGCGCACCGAATTCGACATCGTCGGCCAGGGCGCGGACGTGGACGGCTCGATCGCGATGATCGCGCGGACCAAGCCGGACGTGGTGCTGCTCGACGTGCACGTGCCGGGCGGCGCGGGCGGCGGAGGCGCGGAGATTCTGCTCAAATCGAAGGCGTACTCCCCCGCCTCGGCGTTCCTCGCGCTGTCGGTGTCCGACGCGCCGCAGGACGTGGGCGCGGTGATCCGCGCCGGCGCGCGCGGCTACGTGACCAAGACGATCACCGGCGCGGACCTCATCTCGTCGATCAAGCAGGTGCACGAGGGGTACGCGGTGTTCTCGCCGAAGCTCGCCGGATTCGTGCTGTCCGCGTTCCAAGGCGCGGGGCCGGCCGGCGGGTTCGGCGGCGGCGCCGGTGCCGGCGCGGACGGAATGGACGCCGCGGGGTCGGGCTTCGGCACGAACGGCACGAACGGCTACCCTCCGCACGACGAGGAGCTCGACCGCCTCTCCCGCCGCGAACAGGACGTGATGCGCCTGATTGCGCGCGGCTACACGTACAAGGAGGTCGCCGCCGAGCTGTTCATCTCCGTGAAGACCGTGGAGACGCATATGAGCGCCGTGCTGCGCAAGCTCCAGCTGTCGAACCGCACCGAGCTGACCCGGTGGGCGGCCGACCGTAGAATCGTGTGAATGACCGATGACGAATCCGTCCAGATGACCACGCGGGGGATCGCGCAATCCCCCGCATCTCCCGCTTCCCCCGTATCCCCGCGCCCTCGCCGCGCGCGCAACATGCGCAACATGCGCGTGGAGATGCTGCGCGTCGCCGCAATCGTCGGCATCGCCGTGTTCCACACGTTCCAGCCGTGGTTCACCGTGGTCGCCGCGTCCACGCCGATCGACCGGCTGCCGGCGGAACTGCAGCCGGTCGCGGCGAGTCCGGCGGCGATGTGGGTGCTCGGCATGACCGCGCTGCTCGGCGCATGCGGCAACCACATCTTCTACATGATCTCCGGGTTCTATCTCATCCCGTCCGCGGCGACGAAGCCGCTGCGCGCGCAGGCCGCGGCGACGGCGCGACGTGCCGCGATCATCGTCCTGTCCGTGCTGTTCTACGTCGCCATATGCGCCGTGATCAACCTGTTCACGCCGGTCGCCGGCTTCGGCACCGCGGGATGGTGGGGCATGGGTCTCGAATTCGTCTGGCTGTATCTCGTGTTCGTCGTCGTCGCGCCGGCCGCGGCGTGGCTGTTCGCGCGCATGGACGCGCGAACCCGCCACGCGCTCGCCGCGCTCGCGCTCGTGGCCGTGTTCGCGCTGAACGCGTACATCGCGTTCGTCGCGCCGGAGGGCGGCCGCGGACTGACCGACTGGCGCAAGCTGATGAGCGCCGTCACGTATCTGGCGACGTTCCTGTTCGCCGGCATCCTCGGCATGGACGTGCGTGCAGGCCGCGCGCCGTCGCCGCGGTTCTGGCGGCGCGCGCTGGTCGTGGTCGTCGCCGTGACGGCGGCGCTCGAGGCCGCGTTCGCCGTGACCGGCGCGCGCGGGCTGCTGATGGCGATGTCGTTCAAATCGACGTCGCTCGTCTCGTTCCTCGCCGCATGGTTCGCGCTGATGGCGGCGGCGACCGGCGGCGACGCGCGTCGCGACGCCGGTCGCGCGGACGGCGACGGTCCGGCGCGGCCGCGTCCGGCCGTGCGTTTCGCGGCCGCCCTCGCGTCCGGCATCCTCGGCTTCTACATCGCGCAATCGCTGATGAACGGCCTGTGGCATGACGCGTGCACGTCGTTCATGACGTCGCTCGCCGCGCACGGCGGCGCGGGCGTCGCCGGCGCGATTGCGTTCGGCGTCGCGTTCTCGGCGGCGTTCGTGCTCGTGGTGACGGTGGTGGACCGGTTCACGCGCCAGCCGCTGCTGCGTGTGATGCGGTTGCTGCGATAGACTGTTGCGCGATTGAGACGACGATTCCAAAGACGATCGGGGATTGGTTTCCATGACTCAGATTTCGATGATCCACCAGCGGATCCGCCAACGCGACCGCATCATCCGATGGGCGCCGGCCGTGGCGGGACTGCTGGGCGTGATCGCCGCGTTCTGCATCGTGCTCGCCTGGTTCCCGACGGCCGTGTGGGACAAGCCGATCCAGGGCATCGACGCGCCGTCGCACTACTACTTCATCCGCAAACTGCTCAACCGCGGGCCGAGCGTGCTGCTCACGCTGCAGCCGCATGACGGCTTCTACCCGCCGCTGTTCCACACGCTCGCCGCGCTGATCGTGAAGGTCGGCGGGGCGCTCGGCATCCCCGCGCTCACCGGGAACCTGGCGGTCGTCGTCGCGGTGAACTGCGTGTGGATCCTCGGCGCGGGGCTCCTGTGGCCGCTCGGCATGACGCTGCTGTGCGGCTATTTCCTGCGCGACGCGTCGCTCGGCACGCGATGCGCGTTGAACCTCGTCATGCCGATCCTCGCGGTCTCGTCCGGCACGAACCCGTACCAGATGCTGTACGCGGGGCCGCTGCTCGCCTACGGATTGGGCAGCAACCTGCTGCCCTTCCTGCTGCTCGCCACGCTGCATCTGCTGGATGCACTGGTGGACGTGTTCGAGGCACGGGCGGCGGCTGCCGCGGGCGGCGCCGGTCTGGGCAACGCGGGCAAGGGCGCGAAGCGGCGGCTGCCGGCGGCGCTTCGCGCGCGGCTGCTGCGCACGCTCGCCCTGACCGCGCTGGCCGGATTCCTCGTCGCGGCCACGCAGCCGAAGCTGATTTTCACGTACATCCTCATCATGCTGCCGTTCGTGCTGGTGCGCATGCCGTGGAGGCTGATCGCCGGCGTGTTCGCGGCGCTCGCCGTGGGAGCGGTCGCGTTCTTCGTCTACGCGTTCACGTTCATCAAATCGGACAAGTACTTCCATCCGGAACGCTGGTTCCACACGCACAAGCCGGACATGAGCCTCAAGACGTCGCTCACCTACGCGTTCACCGACGGCATGGTCTCCGGCGATCCGGCGAACGGACTGGTCTCGTTCGACGTGCCGACCGTGGCCGGCTGGGCGATGATGATCCTGCTCATCGGATCGATCGCGGTCGCGGGCGTCGCGGTGGCGCGCTGGTGGCGCGGGTACGGTCGCGGGCACGGGCACGTCGTCGTCGACGATCGTCGCACCGGCAAAATCGCGTTGTCGCTGATCCTGTCGTTCCTGTTCGTCCTGTTCGTCTTCGAATGCAGCGCGACGTTCACCGGCGCGATTCCGAACATCGTCACCGCGGTCTGGTACCGCAACGAAGTGCGCACGATGACGTTCCTGCCCTACGTCATCCTCCCGCTCATCGCGTTCGCCGCCGCGCGGCTCGACGCGTGGATCGGCGCGGACGATGCGGACGATGCCGAAGCCAAGGTGGCCGCCGCGATCATCGCGCCGGATGCCGATACGACCACAATCGACGGGTCGGACGGAGCGGCGGCAGGCGCCGGAACCGAAACCGAAACGACGGACACGACCGCGACCGACGCCGGTACGCAAGACGAGGCCGCCGACGCGCGCGAGGCCGGTTCCGGCGCGGCGAAGACGCGACGCCGAAACCGCCTGACGCGCGGCGTCGCAGCGGCGGGCGCCGTGCTGCTGGCCGTCGCGATGGTCGCCGCCCAGGCGGACAGCCCGGTCAAGACCGAGATGCGCGCGGCGCTGACCGACGCGGCCCGGCTCGACAAGGTCGACCCGACCGAACAGCTGACCGGCGACAAGCTCGACGCGCTCACCCGCGTGGTGGACAAGGTCGGCACCGACTCGCTCATCATCTCCGACCCGCTCAACGGGTCGATGTACGCGACGGCGCTGCTCGACGCGAACATGCTGTACCCGGTCTACAACCCGCAGGACACGCTCAACGGCGCGATCTTCAAGCAGGTGGAGCTCGACTTCGCGTCCGGCGACCCGGCGACGATGCTCGCCTCGCCATGCTCGGTCACGCCCGGGAAACCGGTGTACTTCCTCACGATGGGGCCGCAGGCGCCGAGCCTGCAGATGTTCACCTACCGGGCGCAGTTCTACCAGTTCCACGACGAGAAGCTGATCGACGCCTACGTGAAGGCGGGCGCGCTGAAGCCGGTCTCCGGCCTCGACCTCACCACATACGGCCCGCACGCCAAGGACTGGGCGCTTTATCAGCTCGCCTGCCCGGCGAAGTAGGGGAAGTAGGTGCGGGGCGACGTAGACGCGGGGCGACGGGCGACATAGGCGACGGGCGACATAGGCGACGGGCGACATAGGCGACGGGCGACAGGAAGTCGGCGGATACGCGAAACGGGGCTTCGGACATTCCCGAAGCCCCGTTTCGTTACGGCGGGCAGAGCGAGATTCGAACTCGCGGAAGGTTGCCCTTCAACGGTTTTCAAGACCGTCTCTTTAGACCGCTCAGACATCTACCCGTATACGCGCACACCCCGTTTCGGCCGCATGCACGACGATTCATTATACAGAAGGTGCGGAACACGTCCTTCCGCCTTCACGGCGGCGCGCCCCGCACCAATAAACCGCCCCCGACATCCCATGGTGCGGTGAAATCCCCATGGTGCGGTAGGCCAAAACGGCCATTTTCCAACGTTATGGAGATTGTGTGTTACCGCACCATGGGGGTGTGGGGCGGGCTAGGCGGGCGTCACGCCTGCGAGGGCGTCACGCCTCCCACTTGGTGGGTTCGATGACTTCCTTGCCGCCCATGTAGGGACGCATGGCCTTCGGAATCTCGATGGAGCCGTCCTTCTGCTGGTGGTTCTCGAGGATCGCGACGAGCCAGCGGGTGGTGGCCAGCGTGCCGTTGAGCGTGGAGACCGGGCGGGTGGAGCCGTCCTCGGTGCGCTCGCGGATGTTGAGACGGCGGGCCTGGTACTCGGTGCAGTTCGAGGTGGAGGTGAGCTCGCGGTAGCGGCCCTGGGTCGGGACCCAGGCCTCGCAGTCGAACTTGCGGGCGGCGGAGGAGCCGAGATCGCCGGCGGCGGTGTCGATGATGCGGTACGGCACCTCGACCTTGGCGAGCATCTCCTGCTCCATCTCCAGCAGGTGCTGGTGCTCCGCGTAGGAGTCCTCCTGCTTCGCGTAGACGAACATCTCCACCTTGTCGAACTGGTGGACGCGGATGATGCCGGAGGTGTCCTTGCCGGCGGCGCCCGCCTCACGGCGGTAGCAGGAGCTCCAGCCGCAGTAGCGCAGCGGGCCGTTGCCGAGGTCGAGGATCTCGTTCTCGTGCATGCCGGCCAGCGCCACCTCGGAGGTGCCGACGAGGTACTGGTCGTCGGGCTCGCGCAGACGGTAGATCTCGTCGGCGTGGGAGTTGAGGAAGCCGGTGCCGCGCATCACTTCGGGGCGCACGAGCGTCGGGGTGATGGCGAGCGTGAAGCCGTGCTCCTCGGCCTGGTCGACGGCCATCGTGAGCATCGCGATCTGCATGCGGGCGACCTGGCCGCGCAGGAAGTAGAAGCGGGAGCCGCCGACCTTGACGCCGCGGCGCATGTCGATGCCGGCGACCTCGGTGCCGAGGGTCAGGTGGTCCTTCGGCTCGAAGCCTTCGGCCGCGAAGTCGCGGATCTGGCCGACCTTCTTGACGACGACGTAATCGTCCTCGCCGCCTTCCGGCGCCTCCGGCTCGACGATGTTCGACAGCTTCCACATGGCGGTGGTGTATTCCTCGGACGCGGCGTCCGCGGCGGCCTTGTACTCGGAGACCTTGTTGGCGAGCGCCTTGGTCTCGGCGATCAGCTTGGCCTTCTCGTCCGCCGGGGCGGCGGCGACCTTCTTGCCGATCTCCTTCTGCTGGGCGCGGGCGGCCTCGAATTCCTTGAGGGAGGAGCGGCGCGCCTCGTCGGAGCGCAGGACCTCGTCGACGAGTTCGACGGACTCGCCGCGCTCGCGCTGGGATTCCTTGACGACATCGGCGTGTTCGCGAATGAATTGAATATCAAGCATGCCGCCCAGCCTACCGCCGTAAGCCGACACGCGGGATGCGGGGTCCCGTTGTCCTGTATCGCGGTCTTGCTCCGACAGGCAACGCAGTCGCTTTCATGCCAAACACGTCGTCGCCACGCCAACCATGGCACGCAACCGACGCGAACCATGCGACCGGCCCCCGCCAGCCGGCCGGTCCGACCCGCATCCCAACGTGCAGGAATCGTTCAATTATTCCGTGGCGATGCGGGAATCTTAGCGCCGAGTGAGCAGAATAAGGATTATGCCCACAGCCGCAGTCATCATCGCAGTAGTCCTCGGCGTCGTCGCCGTCATCGTCGCCGTCGCGTTCGCCGTTCGCGCGTATCGGCGCCGCCGTCTCGCCGAGAAACTCGTCGCACGCGATGACGACCAGGTGCATTACGCGTTCATCGTGAACCCGTCGAAGCCGCAGGCCGCCGCGCGCCGCGCGCATATCGAACGGTTCTGCAAGGAGAAGGGGCTCACCGAGGTCGAGTTCATCGACACGCAGCTCGACAAGGACGGCCGCGCGTGCGCGCTCGAAGCGCTCGAGCACGGCGCGGACGTGGTCGTCGCGGTGGGCGGCGACGGCACGGTGCGCACGGTCGCGTCCGCCGTGTCCGGCACCGGCCATGCGCTCGGCATCGTGCCGATCGGCACCGGCAACCTGTTCGCGCGCAACATGGGCATTCCGGTGGACGACATCGATGCGGCGCTCACCGTGGCCACGTCGCACGGGTCGCGTCGCGTGGACATGGGCCGTCTCGCGCTGCTCGACCACCCGGAGGAGGATCACGCGCACGCGTTCCTCATCATCGCGGGCGTCGGCTTCGACGCGGCGATGATCGACGACACCGATCCGGAACTGAAGAAGAACATCAGCTGGCTCGCGTATTTCGTGGGCGGCGTGAAGAACCTGTTCGCGCCGAAATACCGTGCGAACGTGACGATCACGAGCGCGGACGGCAGCACGCATTCGACGCGCGGACTCGTGTTCCGCACGTTCATGGCCGGCAACTGCGGCCAGATCCCCGTGTTCTCGCTGATGCCGAACGCCTCGTTCCACGACGGCCTGCTCGATTTCGAGATCATCGACACGACGGGCGGCATCATCGGATGGGCGAACCTGTTCGGCGACGTGGTGCATCAGACGATCACCGGCAAGGCGGAGCAGAACCCGCTCTCCACGAATTCGACGATCGACCAGGTGCAGGGCGTGAGCGCGGAACTCGTACTGGAGAAGCCGACGCCCGCGCAGGTGGACGGCGACATGCTGCCCGCCACGCAGCACATCCGGTTCACCGTCGACCGGAACGCGCTGATCGTGCGCGTGCCGGAGATCACCGGCGGTGACCCGTCCGCCACCGGCACGATGGAGCCGATCCGGGCGTAGGGTCCATTGTTTCTGTGCCCCCTTCAGGGGGAGCTGGCCACCATGAGGCGGACTGAGGGGGACCCGACTACCCCACCCGTCGGCTTCGCCGCCACCCTCCCCTGCAAGGGGAGGGAAGAAAAAACAGCCACCCTCCCTGCGGGAGAACAGAAGGAACGTCAGGCACCATCCCTGCAAGGAGAGGGCCGAACCGAACGTCAGGCGGCGCTGACTCGGGCCACGTGGAGGGTGAGGTAGGCGATTTCGTCTTCGGTGAGCGTGGTGTCGAGGCGCAGCTCGATGAGCGCGGCGATGCGGCGGGCGCATTCGGCGGCCTTCGGATAGGACTGCATGATCGACGCGACGATCGCCTCGGGTTCGCGCTTCAGCTGGCTGTGCTGGTGGATGCGCACGAACAGGTAGCGCAGATGCGTAATGAATCGGCCCACGTTGACGGAATGTTCGTCGAGCGTGATGCCGTACGTGCTTTCGATGACGGCGAGCAGCTGCTGGATCACGCCGGTCATCGCATACGTGTGGGTCAGGTCGCCGGTCGAGAATCCGGCGTTGACGAGGTGCAGCGCGAACGCGACGCCCTCGTTCTCGGGCAGCACGCCGCCGAGCCGTGTGTTCAACGCCTTGAGCAGGGCCTTCCCCTGCGTGTATTCGCGCTCGTACAGCGTCTGCACCTCTTCGGTGAGGGGGTAGGCGATGGCTGGGATGCCGTTCTTGACGCGGCGCAGCGCCCCGCACACGTGGTCGGCGAGGGCCATGACGAGCGTGGGATTCTGGGCCGCCTCCTCGCCCAGACCGATTCGGTCCATGGCTTCGGAGACGAGTTTGATGACCTCGGGCGGGATGTCGCCGAGCAATTGGGCGAGATGGTCGGGGTCGCGCCCGTCGGCGGGCACGAACACGCGCGCCACCTTGGTGCGATCGACCGTCATGCCGGGTTTCGCCTTGAAGCCAAGCCCGCGGCCAGTGAGGATCACCTCGCGCGTGCCGTCCTTCGCGAGGACGACGTTGTTGTTGAAGACGCGAAGTATTTCCATGACATCCCTTTCACCCCATGACCGGACCGGCCCCGGCCCGAAGGCCGCCGCCGGAATCCGTCCATAAGGCTCAGCATAGCCGACGCGCCGGCCCGGGCCGCGGCGGAATCATCCGCCGAGGGCCCGGAACCGGCGCGTCGGAATGATCACTTCTCGATGGCGAGGACCTCGTCACCGGCCTTGACGTCCACGTTCGTCTTCGGAGTGACGGACGTGAGCATCGCGGTGTTGAGGACCGTCATCAGCGTGGTGGTGCTGTAGCCGGCCGCCTTGACCTTGTCGAAGTCGACGGCGACGAGCGGATCGCCGGCCTTGACGCGATCGCCCTTGGCGACCTTGACGTCGAAGCCTTCGCCGTTCATCTTGACCGTGTCGATGCCGACGTGCACGAGCACTTCGACGCCGTCATCGGTCTTGAGGCCGAACGCGTGGCCGGTCTCGGCGACGGTCTGGAGCACGCCGGAGACCGGGGCCTTGACGACGGAGCCGGTCGGCTGGATGCCAACGCCCTCACCGAGGGCGCGGGAGGCGAACACCGGATCGCCGGCGTCGTCGAGGGAGACGACGTGGCCGTCGACCGGGGCGCCCACGGCGGTGGTCGGCTCGGCGTCGGCGGCCGGGGCGGCCGGGGTCTCTTCAACAGCGGTCTCGGCGACCGGGGCGGCGGCGGGAGCGGCCTCGACGGCGGCCTTGCCCTTGCCGGCCTTGGCCTTGACAGCGGCGGCGGCGCGGGCCTTCACTTCGGCCTTCTGCTCCGGAGTGCGGTAGTCGAGCGTGATGATGAGAACCATCGAGGTGATGAACGCGGCGGCGATGGACACGGCGTAGACCCACATCTGGTTGAACACCGGGATGGTGAGCAGCGAGGTGAAGGCGAACGTGGTGGTGGTCACGCCGTGGACGCCGACGGAGGACGGGAACAGCCAGCCCATGACGGCGATCACGACACCGCCGACGCCACAGCCGACGAGCATACGGGAGTAGATGAGCTTGTAGCGCAGGTGGATGCCGTAGAGGGACGGCTCGGAGACGCCACCGAGCAGGCCGGCGGCGAGGGCGCCGATGGAGGTCTGGCGCATCTGGTCGTCGTGGTCACGGATGGAGAGGAACAGCACACCGGCGGTGGCGCCGAAGCAGGCGAAGTTCCACGTACCCATCGGGCCCTGGATGAAGTCGTAGCCGAGCGTCTGGATGTTCATGAGCATCAGGGCGTTGAGCGGCCAGTGCAGGCCCAGCGGCACGAGGAACGGGTAGAGCAGCGGGATGGCGATGGCGAAGATGAACGGCGCGTGGGAGTTCATCCAGGACAGGCCGACGCCGACGCCGTTGCCGGCCCAGACGCCCAGCGGTCCGATGATGTAGGCGGTCAGGGCGCCGACGATGATCATCGAGAAGAACGGCAGGAAGACGAGCTGAACGGAATCCGGGATGATCTTCTTGAGCCCGTGGTAGACGAGGGCGAGCACGGCGGCCATGAGCAGCGGCACGAAGACCTGTCCGGAGTAGTCGGACATCTGCATCGGCAGACCGAACACGGTGGTGGTGCACTGCGTGTTGCCCATCACCTTGACGCACTTGACGGCGTCGCCCCACTGCTTCGGATCCTGCAGGGTGGTCATGAACTGCGGGGTCATGAGCATGGCCATGATGGAGCCGCCCAGCCACGGATCGACCTTCAGCTTCTTGGACGCGTTGTACGCGATCATGATCGGCAGGAAGTAGAACACGCCCTTCCAGATGGCCTGGATGAACACGAGGCCGGTGGTGGCGGTGTCGTTCTCGACGAGGCCGAGGGAGATGGCCAGGTTGACGAGCGCGATGATGATGGACGCGCCGAGCAGGACGCCCAGGATCGGGCGGAAGGAGTCGGCCAGATACTCGAAGAAGTTGTCGAGCCAGGCGACCTTGCCACGGATGCCCTTCTTGCGTTCCGCGGCCTTGAGTTCGGCGTTGGACATCTCGCCATCGCCGTCGTCGTCCGGGACGGTGCCGGCGCCGAGGCCCGCCATCTCCGGCAGGTGCATGATCTCGTCGTACACGGAGGCGACCTGGCCGCCGATGACGACCTGGTAGCGGTCGCCGGACTGCGGCACGCCGCCCAGCACGACCTTGTTGGCGTCGAGGGAGGCCTGGTCGACCTTGCCCCCGTCCTTGAGTTCGAAACGCAGTCGGGTGGCGCAGTGCGTCAACGACTTGACGTTGGCGGCACCACCGACGGCGGTGATGATCGCCTTGACATCGTCCTGATGCGACATCGTGTTCTCCATTTCCTTCATTCCATATGTCGCAGCTTCCCACGTGTCAGGTCGGCATTGGCCCAGACAACGAAAAAGACCTGGGGCAAGAGTCTGGGACCGTGGAACCCGCACCTTATGGGTGCATGTTCCTATGGTTTGGCTCACGCCTCAGGTCTTGCCTCGAAATCTTGAGTAGCAACCCTGCTAAGGAAACTGACAGTGCGTCACTATAACAGAACGATAACGAATATGCAAACCTTTTTTAAACAACTCCCCAAAACGGCTTGTTTCCAACGTTTTTCGGCGACACACCGGCGATTCTAGCCGTACGGGAGGCGCCCGCACGTCCACCGGTGCCGCGCCTGCCGCCGTCACGCGCGTGGCCGTCACGCGTAGCGCCGTCACGTGCCGCGTCGGGCAGGCACGACCACACGTAGACGGCGTTGACCGGGTAGCGTCCCGGCTTGCGCCCGTCGCTAAGCTGTTCGTATTTGCGCCAGATCGCGCGGACCTCCTGTTGCGCGGCGATGCCCTCCTCCTCGGTGAGCACCAGGTTGCCGGTGGAGAGCATCGTGTAGGGACTGGCGTCGTTCGGCGGCACGGCGCGGCTCCGGGCACGCGCGACGATCATGCGTTCGATGCGGTCGCGCATCGCGACGAGCACGGCGTCCATCAGTTTCATGCGCGCCTCATGACTCGGCTCCTTGCTGACGACGATGCGGTACTGCTTGGCGCTCGGCATCCACGGCGCCTCGCGTCCGTCGCGCAGTCCGCGGACGCGATGGATGATGCCGACCTTGCCGAGTTCGCGCAGATGGTAGCTCATCACGCTGGGGCTGACGCCCACCGCGTCGGCGATCTGCGTGGCGGTCAGCGGCTCGTGGCTTTCGAATAGCTCCGACAGCGCCGCGTAGCGGATGGGATTCGTGATGACGCGCAGCACGCGGCGGTCGCTGACCTCGAACACCTCGGGCAGCTCGTCGTAGGCCATCGCCGTCATCTCCTCCCACTCGTCGGTCAAGTCATCCACCATTATCATCCTCCTCGTCCTCAGCCGCGTTTACCCCCTCAGTCGCGCTTCGCGCGACAGCTCCCCCTGAAGGGGGCGCAGGGAGATCGACATGCGTGCAACGCATGACCGTTCTCCGCGCCCCCTTCAGGGGGAGCTGGCCGGCCGCAGGCCGGACTGAGGGGGGTTACAACCCGAAAGCGATCAGACCGTGAACTGCTTGCTCGCGGTCGCACCCGTGGTCGTCAGATCCGAGCCCGCGGCCTTGAGCGACGCAGTCGCCTTCACCTCATGCGAACCCGTGGCGAGCCCGTCACCGAGACGCACCGACCACTTGCCGCCGTCCTTGACGACCGTCGTGTACGACTTGCCGTCCACCGACACCGCGACCTTCGCACCGGTCGCCGCATCGACCGTGCCGGACACGGACTGCGCGTCCGCGGCCGAAATCACCGGTTCGCCGACCTTGATGGTCAGGTTGAAGTTATCGCCGAACATCTTCTCGGCGTTGTGGTCTCCGGCGATGAACGCGAAGCCGCCGGCCACCGCGTCCGGATTGTCGCGGTCGGCGCAGCTGTCCATGTTGCCGTAGGAGTCCATGCCGATCGCGTAGTGGCCGGAGACGATCGCGCCGCCGGAATCACCGGACAGCATGCATGCGTCGAACTGGAAGCCGGAGACCGACTTCATCACGCCTTCCGCGTTGATGCTTTCGCTCACATTCACGCGCTTGATGGTGCCGCAGGTCCAGCCGCTGGTGGAACCGGACTTGCACGCGGGCATACCGACGATCACGTCGGAGCCGTCGTACACGTCGAGCGGCGTGCCGTCGTCCTGCGAGTACAGGCCCTCGCCCTTCGACTGGGAGGCGTCCTTGCCGTCGGCGCCCCAGGTGGAGACCTGCGGCAACGACTGGTAGGTGTTCTCGGACAGGTTGATGACGCCGGCGTCGTTCTCGTCGCCGACGTGGCCCTGCGCGGCGCGGCCGACCACGTTGCGCGCGTCGTCGAGACCCCACTGGCGGTCGAGGTAGATGGTCGGGACCGGGAAGGTCATCGCCTTGATCTGCACGCCGGTGTCGATGCCTTCGACGCAGTGGCCGGCGGTGAGGTTCACGTTCTGGCCGAAGCCGTCGGTGCCGGCGAATCCGGCGGAGCAACGCGCGTTGCCGCCCGACGTGGTCGTCACCATGTAGCCGGTGCCGCCGATGAAGTCGCCCGCGGCGAGACCGCCCGAGGTGAGTTTGAGGGACTTCTTCGCGTAGGACTTCACCGTGCCGTCCGTGTAGTCGGCGTAGTAGGTGCGGGAGGCGTCGGACGCCTGTTTCGCGGCGGCCTCACGTCCCAGCGGATCGGAGGTCGTCGCGTCGGCGCCGGCGGCGGACGCGCGTCGCGCCGTCGCCGCGTCGGACGCGATGACGTGCAGCGTGCCGTCGCCGTCGATCCATGACGCCTTCACGCCGCTCCCCAGCGACTTGACCGTCGCCGCCCCGGCGCGGCCGGCGTCGGCGAGCGCCAGATACTTCGCGCCGCTCATGTCGAGATCATGCGCGATGGCCGCGTTGAGACCGTCGCCGAGCGCGCCGGCCTGCGCCGTGTAGTCCGCGACGTTCGGCGCGCTGTATCGCACGACGCCGCTCATGTCCACCGCCGGGCCGTTCACGGCCATCATCACGCCGGCCGCGGTGGCGAACGCCAGTCCGGCGGCGAGCGCGGCGACGCCCAGTTTCTTCGAACGCGACATCGTCGCGCGCGTTGCGTTCATCTTGTTCTCCTTATCCGAGTGTTCCATCACGCACGCTCCTTACGCGCCTTGGCGAGCATCGCGGCGCCGGCGAGGGTCAGCAGCGCGCCGACCGCCAGCAGGCTCACGGATGCGCCGGTCGAGGCCAGCGGCGAGGTCGCGGCCGCGCCGGTGCCGGCGTTCGCGGCACCCGCGCCCGCGCCGGAACCGGGCTGCGGCGTCGGCTCGCTCTTGGCGACGAGCGCGTCGATCGCGGCGGCGAGGTCGCGGTAGGCGGCGTCGACTTCCGGCTGCGTGGCGTCGGTCTTGGCGAGGACGGCTTTGGCCGCGGCGAGCGGCGAGGCGAGACCGGCCCAGGATTCCGCCGTGTACTTGGAGGAGTCCAGCGTCTCGGCCTTGGCGACGAGATCCTGCAGCTTGGTCTTATCGGCCGTGCTGGGCTTGGCGGCGGCGACGAGCGCGTCGATCGCGGCGTTGAGGTCGCCCCACGCGGTGTTCACTTCGGCCTGGGTGGCGTTCTCCTTGGCGAGGACGGCCTTGGCTGCGGCGAGCGGGGCGGCGAGACCGGCCCAGGATTCCGCCGTGTAGTCGGATTCCTTGAGCGCGGCGGCCTTGTCGACGAGCCGCTTGAGCTCGGTCTTGTCGACGCCGGCCGGCTTGTTGTCGCCGGTGACGGCGAACGTGGCCTCGCCGTGGTGGTAGTCCTTGGTCTTCACCTGGACGGTCCATTCGCCGGACTGCGCGGTGTCGGTGGCGCGCTTGAGCGGGGCGGCGAGCTTGATGTCGCCGTCGGCGTCGGCCTGCAGCGTGGCGGCGATCACGGTGGTGCCGTCGGGCTCGGTGATGCGCACGTCGCCGTACTGGTAGGCGTCGAGGCCGGTGGCGCTCAGGTCGAGGCCGGTCTTGGCGAAGTCGGACTGGGTGAGCGTGTCGGCGGAGAGGGTCACGCCGATCGTGGCTTCGGGCGCGCGGTCGTCGGTCACGGTGAACGTGGCCTCCTGCTTCGGGTGGTCCGCGTCGTTGGTGTAGAAGGCGACCTTGTATTCGCCGGTCTGCGCGGTCTCCGGATCGTTGGCCTTGAACGTGCCCTCGTAGTTGCCGTTGGCGCCGAGCGTCATCGGGCTGGCGATGGCGGGCGTGCCGTTCGGCGTGGTGATGAGCAGGCTGCCGAGCTCGGAGGCGTTGAAGCCGCTGACGTCCAGCTTGAGGCCGTTCTTGTAGAGGTCGTAGGCGCTGATCGTGTTCGCGGAGACGGCGACCTTGCCGCGGGGCGCGGTCTTGGAGTCGTCGGTCACCTTGATGGCGATCTGGCTGTAGATGCGGCTCTTGGCGTAGTGGTCGGCCACGACGAGCGTGTACGTGCCGGGCACGAGCGCGTTGTTGTAGCCGCTGCGGCCGCCGAAGTTGTTCGGGGCCTTCCAGTAGCTGCCGTCGTCCACGTAGGTGCCGTCGTCGCCGGTCAGGCCGCTGACGCCGGGCATCTGGGAGCCGTTCGGGTTGATGATGTAGCTTTCCGTGTAGTCGCCGGGCACGTAGCCGGTGGCCTTGAACGTGATCGCGCCGTCGGCCAGCAGATCGGACTGGGTCATCGTGGCGACGCCGTCCTTGACGTGCTTGGCGAATTCGCCGGTCGGTACGATCTTCGGGTCGATCGTGATGCTGGTGTCGTCGTAGACCTCGTAGCTGCCGGTCACGTAGCCGGACTTGGTGCCGACGACCTTGACCGCGTAGGTGCCGGGCTTGGCGGCAAGCGACGTGTCGTACAGCGGCGAGGAGTACTGGCCCTCGACCGGCTTCGGGTAGGTGGTGGGCAGCATGTTGTACGCCGTCTGGAAGCCGGTGTTCGGGTCGGTGAGGATGAACTCGACCTTCTCGTCCTTCTGCATGCCGTCGACGGTGAACTTGAGGCCCTGCAGGCCGAGCGCGTACTGGGAGATGCGCTTCGGGTCGATGGTGAGCTTAACCGTGTCGGCGGCCTTCCTGTCCACCGCGTCGGCGAACGGGTCGTCGTTGGCGACGATCGTGAAGTCGGCCTTCGCTGCGCCGGATTCGGTGCCGACCGCGACCAGCTGGAACACGCCGGTCAGGCCGACGGCGGTGCGGGTGACGATGGCGTCGGAGACGGTGCCGTCGGCGGAGGCCTTGTAGTCGTCGATGGCCTGCGCGTCGCCAAGGGAGGTCACCGCGTAGATCTTCACCTCCTCGCCGGCCTTGAAGCCGGAGGCGGTGAACTTCATGCCGGTGAAGCGCATGTCGTACTGGGTGACCGTGGCGGAGGCGGGCTCGATCTTCGCGGTGCCGGCGGCCAGCTCGGCCGGATCATCGGTGATCGTGTACTTGTCTTCGACGCTCGCGCCGCTCTTCATGCCGGTGAGCTTGACGGTGTAGTCGCCCTTGCGCGCGTAGTCGGCGTTCAGGTAGCTGATCGTGTTGATCCACTTGCCGTTCTTGTCGGCGTAGCCGGCGAAGTACTTGGTCATGTTGTACAGCGGGTCGCCGGGGCCGGCCACCTCGTACGCGATGGCCTCGCCCGCGGCGAAGCCGGACGCGTGGATGGCGATGGCGCGCCGGTCGGACAGCTCCTTGTGCGTGACCGTCTGCGGGAACAGGGTCATCTCGGCCTTGGCGGCGGTTGCGGAGGCCGGGGCCGGGGCACTGTCTGCGGCACCGGTGCCGGTGTCTGCCACGCCGTCCGCGGCGAACGCGTCGGCGTCGGAGGGCTTGGCGCCGGACGTGGACGCGGCCTCGTAGCGGAACATGTCGTTCAGCTTGACCGTGTCCGGCAAGGTCTTCGCGTTCTTCAGATCCGGTGCGCCCTGCTGCGGCGTGGTGGCGGCCTTGAGCGCGTCGTCGCCGTTCGAGGACTGCACGGGGGCGGCCTGTCCGTCCGCGCCGGTGAGCGTGTAGTCGTCCTTGGCGGACTTGGCGGCGGTGCCCGTCGCCGTGGTCTGCGACGTCGCGGCCTGCGTCTGGCCGGGTTGCGCGGTCTGGGCGATGGCCGTCATCGTCCCGGCGCCCAGACTCGTCAGCCCGAGCACGACCGCGCACAGCCCGCCCAGGGCCTTGCGCGTGGTGGTGATGTTCATGATGTTCTCGACTCCCTTCCGAGTGACGCTTCGATCCTTCCCCGCCCGTTGCCGCGACTCCCCTTTCCTTGACTGCCAAGGTGCGCACGTCCAGGTTTCCCGATCAAAGTGGCCCCATGTTATGAAAAATTCTCGAAACGGAAGAACATCATGTTGCGCCGAAGTAAAAACAATCAAAAGACGGGGCTGTGCGGACCGGATGATTCGGTCCTCACAGCCCCATCGTTCCAATGCCGCCAGCGCCGCGGGAATTATGAAAGAAAATTTTTACGATTGCCTCCACGGTATGAAACCGCCGGCCCCCTCAGTCGCGCTTCGCGCGACAGCTCCCCCACATCCGTGGGGGCGCAAGGGAAAAGATCATGCGCTTCGCGCATGTCGATTTTCTTGCGCCCCCTTCAGGGGGAGCTGGCCGGCCAAAGGCCGGACTGAGGGGGTTAGGGAGCTGGCGGCCGCAGGCCGACTGAGGGAGAGACAGCGGCCGCAGGCCACAGAGACACCGCATCGGCCGAAGGCCGATTCCGTTTCCTGCGGCCTACGGCCGCTTTGCTTCTCTCCCTCCGTCATCGCTTCGCGATGACACCTCCCTCGTCAGAGGGAGGCGACAGGGCTCGTGACGGAAAAACGAGAATCGTGTTACAGGCTTGTAAAAACAATGAAAGATTCCGGCTGACGACCGGCATCGAAATCATCGTGCATGCCATGCACGGCAACGGTTCCAAGCGTATGTGAATTATGCAGGATTCATGCAAGAAAATCTTCAGAAACATCCAGAAAAACGTCGTATCGCGGCGATTCGGCACAGCCCGGACAACGATGTGAAGGAAGCCTGAAAACGCTGAAACGGCAACGAAAACGATGCCGGCGGCGGGCCGCGGGCCACGGTATCGCCGCATGGCGGGCACCGTGTCACCAATCGGACGGACGGGCGACGGAAACAATCGCGTCCATACAATGCAGACGTTTATCGCGGGCGGTTCACGCACGCGCACGGGGGACTCGAAGCTGAATCACACGGGAGCGTCTCGACGCATCCGCGTTCCGCCATACCCCCGCGCACGTTCGACGCATCCGGTCGCAGAACACCTGAAAAGGAGAGGTATGAAGCAACCCACATGGATGCGCTGGGCCGCCGCGGCGGCCTGCGCGGCGATGGCCGCGGGGTCGTTCGTGGCCACCGCGTCGGCCGCACCGGCGACCGGCACCCCGCTGCAGTACGCCAACATCTCGTCGCGTCTCGCCGACGCGACCGGCACCAAGCTCGTGTTCATCCAGACCGTCGGCAAGAGCGGTCTGTCCGTCTACAGCAACAACGGCGGTTCGACCCGTGCACGCACGTCGATGAAGGCCGCCGCCAACGCGGCCGCCGAGCAGTCCGCCGCGACCGCCGACGACGTGTTCGCCCAGCTCAAGAAGCTCGACCCGAACGCCAAGCTCGTGTACACCACCTCGTACACCGTTCCGGGCGTCGCCGTCTACGCCGACGCCAACGCGCTGCGCACGCTCGCCGGGAACAATGGCGACGTCGTCAAGATCAGCCCGATCACGCTGAAGACCGCGACCACCGCCAGCACGGCGGACACCACCGCGGCCGGTACCAACGCGAACCCGGCCAACGCGAACAACGACGCGCTCGTGCGCGCCGTGAGCACGTGGACGCAGACCGGCAAGACCGGCAAGGGCGTCAACATCGCGATCATGGACACCGGTCTCGACTACACGCACGCCGACTTCGGCGGCCCCGGCACCACCGCGGCCTACGAGCAGGCGCTCGCTTCCACGACCGTGCCCGCCGGCCTCGCCGACACGAACAAGTTCCTCGGCGGCACCGATCTCGCCGGTTCCGACTACTACCCGAACGACAACGTGCACGTCACCCCGAACCCGGACGAGAACCCGATCGACGGCAAGGGCGGCCACCACGGCACCCACGTCGCCGGCACCGCCGCGGGCTACGGCGTGAAGGCCGACGGCACGAGCGCCAAGGACTCCGACTACACGAAGATCTCCGAAGCCGACGTGCGCGCGATGACCGTCGCCCCCGGCTCCGCGCCGCAGGCGGGCATTTACTCCGTCAAGGTGTTCGGCGACAACGGCGGCTCCACCGGTCTGGTTGGCGCCGGCCTCGACTGGGTCGCCAAGAACCTCGTCAACGCGCCCGAAGGCAAGAAGATCGACATCCTCTCCATGTCCCTCGGCGGCGGCTACGGCACCCCGGACGACCCGGACACCGCCAAGGTGAACGCACTCACCAAGCAGGGCGTGCTCTCCGTGGTCGCGGCCGGCAACGACGGCGACTTCACGGACATCATGGGCAGCCCGGCCACCGCGACCAGCTCCCTCGCCGTGGCCGCCAGCCAGTCCGGCGGCACGCTGCAGGACTCCATCACCGCGACCGCCCCGAGCGACATCGCCGGCACCGCGCTGCCCGGCCAGTACTCGCAGAACTACACGAAGCTCGAGGACTTCTCCGTGACCGGCAAGGTCGTGAAGGTCTCCGACCCGAACAACCTCAACGGCTGCGCCGCCTACTCCGACGCCGACGCGAAGGCCGTCAAGGGCAACATCGCGTGGGTCGAATGGGATGACGCGAACGTGGTCTGCGGCTCCGGCGCACGCTTCAACAACGCCGAGAAGGCCGGCGCGAAGGCCATCATCTTCGCTTCCCAGTCCAAGCTGCCGTCCGCCGGCATCGCCGGCAACGCCGGCATCCCCGGCTTCCAGGTCACCGCTCCGGGCGTGGAGAAGATCCAGTCCGCGCTCGACGCCGGCACGCTCGAGGTCAAGCTCTCCTCCGACCAGCGCATGAGCCTCAAGGTCGACTACTCCGCCGACTTCCAGGACACCGTGGCCGACTTCACCTCCCGCGGCATCCACGGCTCCGCCGACGGCACCGTCAAGCCCGACGTCTCCGCCCCCGGCGTGGGCATCGTCTCCGCGTCCGCCGGCACCGGCACCAAGCCGGAGGTCATGAGCGGCACCTCGATGGCCACCCCGCTCACCTCCGGCGTGGCCGCGCTGACCTTCCAGGCGCATCCGGGCTGGACCCCGGAGCAGGTCAAGGCCGCCGTGATGAACACCGCCGACCATGACGTGACGATCAGCAAGGGCGGCGCCGCGACGAGCCCGATCCGCTCCGGCACCGGCCGCATCGACGCCCTCGACGCGGTGAACAACCCTGTCACCGTCGCCGCCAGCGACGACCCGACAGCCGTCACCGGCCAGTTCGGCATCGTGCAGGTGCCCGCCGACGGCTACACCGCGACGAAGTCCTTCACCGTGACCAACTCCTCCGACAAGGCCGTGACCTACAACGTCGCCTACGTGCCGCGCACCGAGACCCCGGGCGTCACCTACACGGTCGACAAGTCCACGCTCGCCGTGCCCGCCAACGGCTCCGCCACGTTCAACGTGACGCTGAGCATCCCGGACCGCTCCGCGCTGCGCCACACGCGCGACACCACCCAGCCGGCGAAGAACCCGAGCCTCGCCACCCGTGACAGCAACTACGTGACCGATGCCAGCGGCATCGTGCGTCTCGCCCCGGCCGAGGGCTCCGACGCCGCGTTCTCCCCGCTGCGCGTGGCCGTCTCCTCCGCGCCGCGTCCGTCCGTCTCGACCAAGTCCTCGCTCGAATTCGCCAAGGATTCGAAGGAGGGCGCACTGAAGCTCTCCGGCGACGCCGGCTTCGCGCAGGGCGACGGCGAGGAGAACTACACCTCGCAGGTCGCTCCGATGCAGCTGCTCACCGAGGACCCGGCAGGGGACGAGGCCACGAGCGTCGACACCTCCCGTTCCGCGGCCGCCGGCGACATCCGCGCCGTCGGCTTCTCCTCCACCGCCCGCCAGCTGTCCGACCCGTCCGCCGGATACCTGACCATCGGCGTCCAGACCGACAAGACCTGGTCGCGTCTCGGCAACAACTTCATCCCTGAAGTGCTGCTGGATTCCAACGGCGACGGTCAGGTCGACGCCTTCGTCTCCATCAGCACCGCCGAGCCCATCTCCGGCAAGTCCACCGCGACCGACGCCGTGTGGGCCGAAACCTACGAGGTCTACAACAACGGTCAGGGCCTGGCCCTCGGCGATGTGATCGACTCCGAGCCGATTCCGGATTCCACCGTGGCCGACTCCAACATCGTGCTGCTGCCGGTGAAGCTCTCCAAGCTCGGCATCACGAAGGATTCGAAGACCGCATACATGCAGGGCTATGTGCAGATCGAATCCTCCGCCGCCGCCAACGTGTCCACCACCGGCTCCGCCGTGTCCGACAAGAGCGACGTCTTCGCCTTCGACGCGCTGAACCCGTACCTGTGGTTCGGCGACGCCGGCCAGTCCGACTCCGGCACCGCGGTCTTCGCCGACAAGGGCGACACGAGCATCGCCGCCCACATCGGCGCCGGCCCGGAGGCCCCGAAGTCCAAGGCCCTCGTACTGCACCTCAACGGTGTCGAGCCGGTCAAGTCCACCGACGAGACCGACAACATCGACATCGAGACGCCGTCCACTCCGGCCGCCAAGGTCGACAAGACCGAGCTGCAGAAGCTCGTCGACTCGGTGAAGGGCACCCAGAAGGGCGACTACACCGATGACTCCTGGAACGCGTTCCAGAAGGCCCTCAAGGCCGCCGAGGACGTGCTCGCCAAGACCGACGCCACCCAGGACGAGGTCAACGGTGCGCTCAACGATCTGAAGACCGCCTTCGACGGCCTGAAGCACATCGAGGCCACCGTGGACAAGACCAAGCTGCAGGCTCTGGTCGATCAGGTGAAGGACACCAAGCAGGGCGACTACACCGACGACTCCTGGAACGCGTTCCAGAAGGCCCTCAAGGCCGCGCAGGACGTGCTCGCGAACAAGGACGCCACCCAGCCCGAAGTCGAGACCGCCTACAGCGATCTGAAGACCGCCTTCGACGCCCTGACGGAGTCCGAGCAGCCCAAGCCCGAACCCAAGCCGGAGCCGTCCGCGCCCGCCGACAAGTCCGACAAGAAGGACCAGCAGGGCGGTAAGACGGCCGCCAAGGGTGGTCTGTCCTCGACCGGTTCCGCCGTCGCCGCGGTCATGACGCTCGCCGCCATCGCCGCCGCCGCCGGCATCGGCCTGACGGTCTGGCGCAAGCGCCAGGCCTAAGTTCCCCTAGGCCCCCTCTGACGAGGGGGCTCCCGGCGGAGCCGGGTGGGGGAGAGACAGGAGCGGCCGTAGACCGCGGGAGATAAGGCATCGGCCGAAGGCCGATTCGATTTCCCCGCGGCCTACGGCCGCTCTTTTTCTCTCCCTCCGTCATCGCTTCGCGATGACACCTCCCTCGTCAGAGGGAGGCCGGCCAGCGAGAGGCCAGTCAACGAGAGGGGGCCGACAACGGGACTACTTCGCACAAAATATGACAAAAATTAACACAACATCCATGTCGTGCTTCGAAACCGTGGCACAATAGGAACCATGGTAGCAAACAATGCGGGCAAGCCCGCCACCCCAGAAGATCTGATCAACGTCGATGAGGTCATCGGCAAGTACTATGACCTCGTCCCCGACCCGTCCGTTCCGGAACAGCGTGTCATCTTCGGCACCTCCGGCCACCGCGGATCGTCCCTGAAGACCTCGTTCAACGAGGCCCACATCGTCGCCATCTCCCAGGCCATCGCCGAATACCGCAAGAAGGCCGGCGTCACCGGCCCGCTGTACCTCGGCTCCGACACGCACGCGCTGTCCGGCCCGGCCAAGAAGACCGCGATCGAGGTGCTCGTCGCCAACGGCGTGCACGTGCGCATCGACTCCCGCGACGACTTCGTCCCCACCCCGGTCGTCTCCCAGGCGATCCTGACCCACAACCGCGCCGCCGACGGCACCCAGCGCTTCACCGGTGAAGGCCTGGCCGACGGCATCGTCGTCACCCCGTCCCACAACCCGCCGACCGACGGCGGCTTCAAGTACGATCCCGTCACCGGCGGCCCCGCCCCGGCCGACGTGACCAACGCGATCGCCGCCCGCGCCAACGAGCTGCTCGGCGACTACAAGAACGTCAAGCGCGTGCCCTACGAGGAGGCCGTCAAGTCCGAGTACGTCGAGGGCTTCGACTTCCGCGAGCACTACGTGGCCGACCTCGGCAACGTCATCGACTTCGACGTGATCCGCAACTCCGGCGTGCGTCTCGGCATCGACCCGCTCGGCGGCGCGTCCGTCAACTACTGGCCGCTCATCAACGAGAAGTACGGCCTGAACATCGGTGTGGTCCGCCCGGAGGTCGACCCGACCTGGCGCTTCATGACCATCGACCACGACGGCAAGATCCGCATGGACCCGTCCTCGCCGTACGCGATGAAGGGCCTCGTCGACCAGCTCAACGCCGGCGCGTGGGACAAGTACGATCTCGTCGGCGGCACCGACCCGGACGCCGACCGCCACGGCATCGTCTGCCCGAACTGGGGCGTGATGAACCCGAACCACTACATCGCCGTGTGCGTCGAGTACCTGTTCGGCGGCAACCGTCCGGACTGGCCGAAGGGCGCCGCCGTCGGCAAGACGCTCGTCTCCTCCTCCCTGATCGACCGCGTCGCCGCGTCGATCGACGCGAAGGTCATCGAGGTCCCGGTCGGCTTCAAGTGGTTCGTCGACCCGCTGTTCTCCGGCGAGGTCGCGTTCGGCGGCGAGGAGAGCTCCGGCATGAGCTTCCTGCGCCGCGACGGCCGCGTGTGGACCACCGACAAGGATGGTCTCATCCCCGACCTGCTGGCCGCCGAGATCACCGCGAAGACCGGCAAGAACCCGGCCGAGCTCCACAAGGACCAGGTGGCCCGCTTCGGCGAGTCCTGGTACAAGCGCGTCGACACCCCGACCACGCTCGAGCAGAAGCAGAAGTTCGCCTCCCTGTCCGGCGACGACGTGACCGCCACGCAGCTCGCCGGCGAGGACATCACCGCCAAGCTGACCGAGGCGCCGGGCAATCACGCCAAGATCGGCGGCCTCAAGGTCACCACGAAGGACAACTGGTTCGCCGCCCGTCCTTCCGGCACCGAGAACATCTACAAGGTGTACGCCGAGTCCTTCGAGAGCCCCGAAGCCCTCGACAAGGTGCTCGCGGAGGCCTCCGAGGTCGTCGACAAGGCCCTCGGCGAGTGACGTCCTCATTCTCGGCTCCCTCTGATGAGGGAGCTGACGCGGCGTAGCCGCGACTGAGGGAGAGTATGTGGAGCGGCCGTAGGCCGCGGGAGATGCGGTATCGACCGAAGGTCGATTCGATTTCCCCGCGGCCTACGGCCGCTCTTCTTCTCTCCCCCACCCGGCTTCGCCGGGAGCCCGTCCGCAATCAGGGACGGCCTGCGGCCGACCTCATATCAGCTCGCTGTCGCTCGCCTTCGCCGACGGAGAGCCCACCGGGCTCTCCGCTTCACGGCTCAGCCCGTCAGAGGGGGCCACAGTTGTCCTACAGCCCTAATCGCCGGTCCAATTCGGCGGCGGCGTCGAGGCCGAGACGGCGGCGGATGAGCCAGCCGAGCGCCAGCGGCAGGCCGGAGGCGACGGCCACCGAGCCGGAGCCGACGGCGATGGTGCGCGCGTTGTCGGCGACGAGCAGCACGCCCGCGTCACCGGAGTCACCCGAATCCGCGGAATCCGCCGCATCATCACCGGCGACGCCGCCGTCCGCATCGTCGCCCGCGGCAGCCGTATCATCACCGGCATCACCGGAAACCGCACCCGCCGTTCCCGTGCCGTTCGTGCGCGCACCGGAACCAGTCGCACCGGACGCGGCCTTCCCCGTCACACCACTCACGCCGGAACCGCCGGAACCCGAACCACCCGAACCGCGCGCGCTCCCCGACGCCGCTCCCCCGGCGGCGCTCCCGGCGTCCGGACTCCCCTCCCCCGCGTCCACCTGATACGACGCGTCGTACTGCACGCTCACCGGCAGCGCGGGTTTCGCGAAATCGCGCGCGCTGTCGGACGTGTACCAGTACGCGGACTGGCCGGTTTTGAGCTGGAAGTCGACGAACGACTGCGGGAACGAGCCCCAGTAGGCGGCGTTCGCGTCGCTTTTCGCGGCCTGCGAACCGTGGTCGCCGCTCGCGTTCACCGCGATGCCGAGATAGTCGGGCGTCGCCGTGAACCCGTGGTCGTCGAGCGCCTTCGCGACGTCCACCGCGTTGCCGCCGGTGAAGTCGGCGAGGTGAATCTCCTGCGGTTCGAGCGTGAGCCACTTGCTCGCGTCGTTCATGTCGGCGCCGTAGCCGGAGGCGGTGGCGGTGAGCGCGCCGGTGCCGTCCGCGGCGAGCGTGAGCGTCGGATCGGTGACGGACCAGTAGGTCATGCCGCCGTAGTAGGCGACCGTCCACGAGCCTTTCCAGCTGATGGTCGTCGTGCCATCGGCCTTCACCATGCCGGTGCCGCCGCCGAGCACGACCTGCGTTTCGGTGTTGATCGACCGGCCGTCGGCGCGTTTGCCCATCGTCACGTTGTTGCCGTCACGGGTGAGGCATTTCGACGCCCAGGTCGCCTCGGTCCAGGTGCCGTTCGCGTCGGGTTTCTGGATGCTCACCTTCCCGTCGCTCGCCCGGTAGAGGCTTTCATCCCAGGTCTTCGAGCCGCCCGTATTCGCGGCGACTCCCGCGGAGAGGAAGTTGCAGCCGCCGTAGAACGCGGCCGAGTTGGTCTCGTCGTTCACGCCCCAGCGCAGCGTCACGTCGGCGAGTGTCGTGGCGTTCCCGGAGTCGCCGGAATCATCGCCATCACCGGAATCCCCGTTATCACCGGAACCGTCCGCACCGTCCACATTGTCAGCACCGCCCGCACTATCCGCACTGTCGGCGCCCACGGCGAACGCGGGCGCGACGACGGCTACCGAACCAGCGCACACGGTCAGCGCCACGGCGAATGCGCACAGCATCCTCAGCATCATGCGCCACACTCCCATCACGCGCCCTCCTGTGCCGTCACCGCGCCGGCCGCCACCTGACGGGTGAAGAACCCGCGGATGTCGGCCGCGCGACGTGCGACGGCACCCGACGTACCCGCGACCGCAGGCATCACCGTGGTCTCCCCCGTCGGCATCGCAAGCACCTGCGTCTCATCGCCGACGGCACCGATGCCGCCCGGCATCGTGGCGCGCGACGCCGCCATGCCCACGGCGCCACCCGCATCCACGCCCGTGCCCGCATCGGCCAGCAGGCCCTGCGCGGGACCGGCTTTCGCCTGTTCGCGCGCCAGCCGTTCGGCCTGCTTGCGGCGACGGCGCGCCGACTTGAGCTCCTCACGCGCGCGCACGGCCTCGGCGCGACGCTCACGCCGCGCCATCTCCTTCTCCAACGCGGCCGGCGAGACGCCGAGCAGCAGCGACTTCGCGGCGAGATATCCGCCCATGCCCGCCGCGAGCACGATCACGGCGACGCCGAGGATGACGCCCGCAGCAACGATCAGCGTTCCCGCGACGCCGAGCGTCGACGTGGCGATGGTTCCCATATCCGTTCCCTCCACTGCGGCGTCGGCGGCAATCGCGCCCGTGCCCGCATCCGTCTTCGATGTCGTCTTCTTCGATTGTGATCGCGGCGTGGCGGTCGTCGCGGCGGACTGTCCGCCCGAGGCGAAGGCATCGCCTCCCGCGGCACCCGCATCCGCCGACGAATCGGACGCCCCCGTCGCGCCCGCATCCTGCGCGGGCGAGGCGGACGCGCCGAACGTCAACGGCGTGAACGTCTCGTTGTTCGCGTTCGCGACGCCGTGCGCGCCGATCGTGATGATGCCGCACTGGACGGTCGTGCAGTCCACGTCGGACGGGTCGCCGTTGCGGTCGTAGCTCGTGAACCGCGCGCCCGGCACGGTGATCGTCGCGCTCCACGTGCCGTCGGACGAGATCGTGCCGCCATTCGCCGCGCTCGCCGTCGAACTGCCGGGGAACGCGACGAACACGTCGTAGCCGGCCGGATCGTTCTCGTCGTCCGGCACGTACTTGTAGCTTTCGCCGGTGACGCCGCCCTGCGACGGCTTCCACGTACCGCCGGACGGATCGTTCACCCATCCGAACAGCACGTAGATGCCGCCGAATCCGTTCTTCACGGACTGGAATCCGCTGCCAGACAACGCGACCGCCGTGTTCCCGTCCGAATTGAGCGTGCCGCCGTCCACGCTGACGGCGACGCTCGCGCCGGCGGCGTGCGCGGCAGGCACGCCGCCGAGCGTGACCGCCGTCGCGGCCGCGGCGAGCGCGAGCGCGGCGGACAGCGCGCATGCGGCCAGACGCGTCATCGTCCTCTTCACCATCATCGCGTCTCCTCCCCATGACCGGACATCTGACCGGACACATGATCGAACTGCGGCAGGTTCGCGCGTCCCTCGAGCGGGAACGCGCGGCGGCCGTACACGTGACGACTCACGGCCGGACGCTCCGGCAGGATCACGAGGCTCCCGTCGCCGCGGTGCAGCACCTCGATCGGACACTGGTACACGGCGGACAGTCGCGCGGACGTGAACACCTCATCGGGCGCGCCGAGCGCGGCGATCCGGCCGCGCTCCAGCAGCGCCACGCGATCCGACCATGCGGCCGCCGCGTCGAGCGCATGCACGATGACGACCACCGCGCAACCGGCTTCGGCGTAGTCGCGGCCCAGGCGCATCAGCATCTCCTGATGCTTCACGTCCATCGCGGCGGTCGGCTCGTCGAGCAGCAGGATCGGCGCGGCCTGCGCGAGCACGCGAGAGAACGCGGCGCGCCCGCGCTCGCCGCCGGACAGGGACGTGTAGACGCGTTCCGCGAGCGGCGTGGATTCGGTCATCGCCATCGCCGACGCGACGACCATGTCGTCATCCAGCTCGTCGGGCGTGCCCTCCCACGGCGAACGGCCCATGCGCACGATGTCGTCGACGGTGAACGGGAACGTGACGTCCACGTTCTGCGTGAGCACGGCCCGGCGCATCGCGAGCTCGGTCGCGTCCCACGCGGCGATCGGCTCGCCGAACAGGCTGATCGAGCCGGACGTGACCGGCACGTCGCCGGTGATTGCGCCCAGCATCGTGGATTTGCCGGCACCGTTGGGCCCGGCGATGGCGAGCAGTTCGCCGGCGCGGATGTCGAGGTCGATGCCGTCGAGGATTCGCCGGCCGTCGATCTCGACATCGACGCCGTCCAGTTCCAGCACGGTGTCGCCCGGCTGCGGCGGGACCGGCGGGCGATGCGTGCGGTTCGGGCTCAGGACGTTCATGGCCGTTAGTTTCATGCCCAACCTCCCGACTTGGAGCGGCTGCGGCGCAGCAGCCAGAAGAAGAACGGTCCGCCGACGAGCGAGGTGAGCATGCCGATCGGCAGGTCCGCGAACTGGATCGTGGTGCGCGCGGCGAAATCCGCGATGGTGAGCAGCAGCGCGCCGCCCAGCGCGGAGGCGGGCAGCAGCGCGCGATGCCCAGGACCGATGATGATGCGCAGCAGATGCGGCACGACGAGACCGACGAACGCGATGATGCCGCAGAACGCGACGGCCGACGAGACGAGCAGCGCGACGACGAGCATCGAGCAGAAGCGCAGACGCTCCACGTCGACGCCGAGATGGCGGGCCGGCTTCTCGCCGAGCGCGAGCAGGTCGAGACGATGCGCCATGAACTGCACGGCGATGACGCCGACCACGCACATCGGCGCGACGAGCGCGACCTGGTTCCAACGCGAACCGTTGAACGAACCCATCTGCCAAAACACAATCTGGTCACGGGCGGAGGTGGGCGCGGCGAACGTGCAGAACGAGATCAGCGCGCCGGCCACCGCGTTGACGGCCACGCCGGTGAGAATCAGCGTGACGACCTCGGTGCGGCCGTCACGGCGGGCGAGCAGGTAGACGGACAGGGTGGTGAACAGGCCGCACGCGAAGGCGAGCGCGGGCGTGGTGAGCGCGCCGAGGAAATCCCATCCCATGAGGATCGAGCAGCTCGCACCGACGGCCGCGCCGGAGGAGACGCCCACCGTGCCCGGCTCGGCGAGCGGGTTGCCGAACACGCCCTGCATGAGCGCGCCGGCCACGCCGAGCGCCGCGCCGACGACGATCGCCATGACGATGCGCGGGAAGCGCACGTTCCACAACGCTTCCTCGCCGAACGCGCGAGACGGGCCGTCGAGCCAGTGGAGGCCGACTTTGTTGAGCACGGAGCCGAGCACCTGGTCGAAGGGGATGATGAGCTGGCCGAGCGACGCGGAGACGACGGTCATGACGACGAGGCCCGCGGCGAGCACGATGAAGGTGAGGGCGGTCCTGCCGACGCGCGGGGTGCGGGCGGCGAGGCCGAGGTCGGCCGCGTTGGCGCGGATGCGCGAGTCACGTTCGGTCATGACTTGTTCTCCTCCTGCATCTCGTCGAGTCGTTTCTGGATGACTTCCGGCTCGTCGTCCGGCTGGTAGCTGTGTTCGGGCGCGTAGACGGCGGTGGCGAGCGCGGCCAGCACCTGCGCGGTCTGCGGACCGAAGCTCATGATCTCGTAGTCGCTCATGTCGACGATGCGCCGGTGCTGCCCAGCGGGCGTCTCCGCAATGCCGGGCAGGGCGAGCATGCCGTCGACGCCTCCCGCGGATTCGACGCCGAGGGTCATCGCGAGAATCACGTCCGGTTTCGCCTTGATGAGCGCCTCCGAGTTGGTGGGGGCCATGCCGTTGAAACCGACCTCCTCGGCCACGTCGACCGCGCCGATCGACTGGATGAGCGAATCCGCGCCGGAGCCTTCGCCGAACCAGTAGTAGATCGATTTGCCGCGCACGTAGAGGAACACGATGCGGGGGCGCCGCTTCTCGTCCGTGGGGACGAGGTTCTTGCCGATGTTCTGGATGGTCCGGCCGATCTCGCTGTTCGTGCGCTTGACGAGCTGTCTGCCGAGGCCGGACACGCCGAGCGCGTCGGCGACGGCCTGGATCTGCGCGCCCACGCCGGCGACGCCCTTCTCGCTTTCCAACGGCACGAACACGACCGGAATCCCGGATTGGCGCAACTGCAGCTGCACGTCGTACGGGCCGATCGACGTGTCGGTGATGATGACGGTCGGTTCCAGCGCGAGAATCGCCTCCGCGTTCAGGTCCATGCCGTTGACGGTCACCTTGGGCAGCTTGTCCATGCCGGACGAGCCGGTGGCCGTGTCGCGGCCGACCAGGTTGCAGCCGAAGCCGAGCGCGTACACGGCCGCGGCGAGACCGCCGTTCTGGTTGAGCGCGAGGATGCGCGTCGTGTCGGTCACGGTCTGTTCCGGCCCGTCCGCGCTTTCCACGGTGACGGGAAGATGCTGCTCCTCGAACGGCACGTTCGTGATCGGGATGATCTGGTCCGATCGCGTGTACGCGGTCGTAGGGCCGGTGATTTCGCGCGGATCGGTGAGCTGCGCCTGCGTGACGTCGGGCAGTTGCGGCGGATTCGGCTCGGTGGAGGCGGTCGGCACGTCGCAGCTGTCGAGGCTCGCCTCGGAAATCGTGCCGATGTTCGCGCATCCGCCGAACGCCAGCAGGCACACGGCCACGAAGGCCGCAGTCGCGATCGCATGTCCGCTGGGCATCGGTATTCCTTCCGGGAGTGACGGGGAGATGGGTGGTGGAGATGAGGGTGAGGGGCGGGATGCCCCCTCAGTCGGCTTCGCCGCCAGCTCCCCCACATGCGTGGGGGAGCAAGGATTTATTGGAGGCGGGTATCTCGCGCGTGCCAAGCTCCCCCACATGCGTGGGGGAGCAAAAACGGAATGCGCCTTCGGCACATGCCATCACTCTGCTCCCCCTGTCAGGGGGAGCTGTCGAGATCGACGGTCTTTTCGGGCCGGCCCTTTGCGCCCCCTTTAGGGGGAGCTGGCCGGCCGGAGGTCGGACTGAGGGGGTACTCGCGCCACCTATCAGGCGTTGCGGCGGCGCAGGATGGTCGCAGTGGCCGCGCAGGCGGCGAGGGCGATCATCACGGCGGTGAGCGCGGCGACGGAGGCACCGGTCGAGCTCAGCGTGGCGGAGCCGGCGGCGTTCGTCGTGCCGTTCGTCGTGGTGTTCGAGGTGCCGGTCGTGGTCGAACCGGTCGTGCCGGACTGCGTGGTACCGGTCGTGCCGGAGCCGGTGCCATCGGTGGAGTCGTTGCCGCCGTTGCCGCCGGTCGTGCCGTTACCGTCGGTGGTGCCGTTACCGCCGTTGCCGCCGGTCGTACCGTCGCCATCGGTGGAACCGGAACCGTTACCATCACCATCACCGGAACCATCACCATCACCGTCATCATCAATCGTGACCGGCGCGGAGGCCGGGGACGCGGCGGACGCGCCGATCGCGTTCTTCGCGACGACGGACGCCGTGTAGGCGACGCCCTTGGCGAGGCCGTCAAACGTGACGGACGTGGCGTCGGCGGCGACGTCCTGGGTCTTGACGTCGCCCGTGCCGCTGGCCGGGGTGAGCGTCACCGTGTAGCCGGTGATCGCGGAACCGTTGTCGGCCGGGGCGGTCCAGGTGACGGTGGCGCTGGTGCCGTTCGCGGCGAGCGTGGGCTGGGCCGGGGCCTCGGGAGCCTTCGGCTGGGCCTTGAGCGTGATCGCGGTGGCGGTGTCGAGGCGACGGTCGGTCAGGGACAGGCCGTGCGCGGCGGTCGTGCCGACCACGTAGGTCTTGCCGTATTCGAGCGAGCCGGCGGGCACGGTGACGGTGGCGGTGAACGCGCCGTCCTTGATGTCGGCGGCCTTGACCCACGCGGCCTTGACGAAGTCGTTCGGCGAGGCTGGGTTCTGGCCGGCGTTCCACTTGCTCGTGTCGGCGACGACGGCGTACGCGCCGTAGAAGGCGGCGCCACCGGTGAAACCGGTGCCCTTGACGGTGAACGTGTTCTCCACGGCCGGGTCGATGCCGTCGGTCGGTTCGACGGTGACGGCCGGCGTGGCGGTCGGATCGGCGTTCGGGGTGACCGCGTCGGAGGCCGGGGACGCGACGGACGCGCCTTCCGCGTTCTTCGCGACGACGGACGCCGTGTAGGAGACGTTCTGGGCGGTGAGCTTGCCGAACGTCGCGGTGGTGGCGCTCGCGTCAACGTCCTGGTTGACCGGGTCGCCGGTGGACGGGGTGAGGGTCACCGTGTAGCCGGTGATCGCGGAACCGCCATCGCTCGCCGGGGCAGTCCAATCGACCTTCACGCGGTACGGGTCGGCCATGGTGCCGGCGACGGTCACGGTCGGCTTGGCCGGCGCGTCCGGCACGGTGGCCTGCGGTTCCGGGGTCTTCGCCGTGTAGGCGACCTGGATCTCGGCGGGTGCCTTGCGCTGGTCGGCGGCACCGCCGGAGGCGTACCAGTACGGGCCGGAGCCGGTCTTGGTCACGAAGTCGAGGAACGGCTTCGGCCAGCTCTTGAACATCGTGCCCTGGCCGTCCACGTCGGTCTCGTTGAAGTCGGGGGTGACGACGGTGCCGTCGTCCTTCACGTCGACGTTCGAAAGCGTGGCGATCTCCACGTCCTGCTCCTCGTCGAGCACGGCAAACTTGCTCGTGTCGTTCATGTCGGTGCCCCAGCCGCCGAGCGTGGCGGTGAGCTTGCCGGAACCGTTCGTCACGGTGAGCTTGAGGTCCTTCGCGTACCACTGGTTGAGGCCGGAGTAGTAGACGACGGTGAACGCGCCGTCCCACGAGATCTCGGCGTCGTCGTTCGCGGCATCAATCGTGCCGACGCCCTTGGTGAGCTTGACGCGGTTACCGCTGCCCTCGCCGGTCGCGGAATAGGCGGCGGGCAGGTCCTTGCCGTCCGGCGTGGTCTTGAGACCGGCCCAGGTGGCGGCCTTGTACGTGCCGTCCGCCTGCTTCTTCTCGATGGACACGTTGCCGTCCGTCTGCTTCCACTCGTTCTCCTCGACGGAGTCGTCGGCCGAGGTCTTGTCGACGATGCCGGCGGACAGGAAGTTGAACGTGCCCGGCGCGTAGGCGCGCCAGTTCGATTCCTTGTTGAGGCTCCACGTGAGCGTGGCGTCGCTGGTGGTCTTCTGCGTGCCCTGTGCGGCGTCGGCGGCGTATGCGGCCGGCGCGACGAGTCCGGAGCCGAGCGCGGCGACGGCCGCGAACGCGGCGATTACGGCACGTGCGGCATTCGCGGCGATTGCGCGGTGGGATGATGCGGTCATCCTGGGTTCCTTTCGTTCCTTCGTTCCCTTGCGGAGGTTCGCTTGCGGAGGTTCGCGGATTCCGCCCCTGATTCCCTGGAGTCGCTGGCAGGCGGCCGCGAAAGCATTTCGCAATCTACGAAGGATTCTTTGGGAAGAACAGTCTTGTGTCCACGGGATTCCGCCGCTATTCGCACGCGCGCGATGGCAGATTCCCGCCCCGAAATCAATAGGTGTGATAAACCTCACATTCGCCGGTTCGCCTCGGACTTCCCGCCGGCGGGGAGTCCCGCGAAGCGGGTGGGACGGTCGTTCCCCGTCACGCCCGCGGGTGCCGTTAGGGTGGAGGCATGACTGACACGATTGTGGTATCGACGGATGGCTCCGCGCTCGGCAATCCGAACGGACCGATGGGCTGGGCGTGGGCCGACCACGCGAAGGACGCGGGCGACGGCGGCGAACCGGGGCATGAGCACGACTCACGCGGCTACGATGCGGGCGGCGCCACGAACGGCACCAACCAGATCGGCGAGCTGTGCGCCGTGTTGGAGGCGCTGCGCACGCATCCGGGACCGCAGAAGCTCATCATCGAATCGGATTCGCAATACGCGATCAACTGCTCGACGAAATGGGTCAAAGGCTGGAAACGCAACGGCTGGAAGAACTCGCAGAAGAAGCCGGTCAAGAACCGCGAACTCATTCAGGCGATCGACGAGGCGATCTCGCAACGCCCCGGTCCCGTCGAATTCAAATGGGTGAAGGGGCACGCGGGCAACGCGGGCAACGAACTCGTCGACGAACTCGCGCGCACGTACGCCGGCGACTGCCGGTCGGGCGCGCGCGACGGCTATCTACCGATCGAGGGGTGGCGCTCGCTACTGAACTCGGAATACTCGCGCGGAACCGACGTGCCGCCGGACGTCCAGCTCGTGCTGGACGGCAAGGCGGACGCGGCGAGCCTGCGCAAGCACGCGGCCGGCGACGCGACGGCGACGGGGCGTGGCGGGGCCGGCACGGCCGCCGCGCCGTCGCGCGCACGTCGCGACGCGACGGCCGGCTCTCGGGCGACGACGCGGGCGGAATCACGGAAGAGTCTCGCGGATCTGCTCGCCGAACCGGAAGGCGTGCCGGACGATCTCGGCGGCGCGGGCGGCGACGCGTCTGACGTAGCGCCGGACGCCCCCCGTACGACGCGCGACGCTACGCCGGACGCGACGGAAACGCGCGGCGCGACAGCGGAACGCACCACCGCGCATGCCACCGCGCAACCCGCACAGTCCGCGCAACCCGCACAGTCCGCGCAACCCGCACAGTCCGCGCAACCCGCACAGTCCGCACAGTCCGCACAGTCCGCGCCGCGACTCGCGCCGAGCGGGCTGAAGGTGTCGGGGGCGGTGCGCTTCTCGCCCGCACCGAAGACGAGCCCGTTCTACGACGGCACGGCGATGCACGTGCACGGGTACATCGCAGTGGACGGATTCGTGGACGGCGACGGCAATCTCACGATTGCGAACGCGGATTTCCTGCGCAACTGAACACTTCGCGAACACGAGCGCACACAGCCGCGCACAATCTTCCACCCGCGTTAGGATGGAAACGACTTTTCACATGGAAGGAAAGGATTCACATCATGGATAAGGCACAGCAGGACGCCCTCAAGAAGGCCGCCGGCATCGAGGCCGCCAAGCTCATCGAGAACGGCATGATCGCGGGCCTGGGCACCGGCTCCACCGTCAAGTTCCTCGTCGACGAGCTCGGCCGCCGCGTGCAGGAGGAAGGCCTCCAGTTCACCGGCGTGACCACCTCCCGCCGCACGCAGGCGCAGGCCGAGAGCTACGGCATCAAGATCGTCGACATCGACGACGTGGACCACATCGACGTGACCATCGACGGCGCGGACGAGGTCGACAAGAACTTCAACGGCATCAAGGGCGGCGGCGCGGCCCTCCTGTGGGAGAAGATCGTGGCCACCAACTCCGACAAGATCGTGTGGATCGTCGACGAATCCAAGGTCGTCGACACGATCGGCAAGTTCCCGCTGCCGGTCGAGGTGATCCCGTTCGGTGCCGGCCACGTGATCAAGAAGTTCGAGGCCAAGGGCTACAAGCCGGTCCTGCGTCTCGACGCCGAAGGCAAGGAGGTCCGCACCGACGAGAACAACTACGTCGTGGACCTGCACCTGGAGAAGATCGAGCACCCGTTCGAGCTGGCCGAGGACCTCATCAACACGGTGGGCGTCGTCGAGCACGGCCTGTTCCTCAACATGGTCGACAAGGTGATCGTCGGCGATCCGAACGGCCCGCGCGTCCTCACCAACGGCAACAAGTGAGATAGTTCGACCGACGTCGGACCGAGTCGGCCTCACTTTTCTCGGCTCCCCTTGACAGGGGAGCTGTCGGCGAAGCCGACTGAGGGGTAGACCACAGTTCGCCCTGGCCCGTCACGCTCCCCTCCCGATTCGTCACGGTTCACTCCGGAGCTGTCCACGTTTTCCCGTGGAAAATCCCGGAGTGAACCGTGATATCACCGGAACGACCATTACGTCCTCCCCTCCGACCCCGCAAAACAAACGAAGACCCCCGCGAACCTTCCGGTCCGCGGGGGTCTTCTCATGCCTTGATGCAGGTAAGACTACTTGCGCTGGTGGCGGGTCTTACGCAGCAGTTTGCGGTGCTTCTTCTTGCTCATCCGCTTGCGGCGCTTCTTGATGACGGAACCCATCTGAAGCCTCCAATCCGATTAATCGTAAAAGTTGCAACTCGCACGAGTATACACGTTCTCGCGGACTACGCCACCCGTGCGTCGCAGCGTCGCAACATCACAGCGGGAACTTCTCGTAGAACCGCTGGATCGAAGCCTTCGTGCCGGTGGCCTGGAACACGACCGTGTCGTTGCGCCACAGGGCGGTGGCCTTCTTCGCATCGTCCTTGTCGGTCTTCACCACGTAGTCGCCGGTGGTGTCGCCCTGCACCTTCACCGAGCCCGAGGCGATCGACTTGCCGTCCAGCGCCTTGGCGAGCGCGTCGTACTGGGTCTTCGCCGGGTCGGACGTGCTCCATTGGGCGACGATGAGCGTCACGTCGGCGGCCTTCTTGCCGGTCGAATAGGTGAGCGTGTACTCTTCGAGCGGCGTGGCGGAGTTCCACGTGGTCGAGGCGTCCGCCTTGGTGCGCGCGAAGTTGAGCACGCTGTCCGGCATGGCCTTGAGCAGTTCGGTCGCATTGTCCGGCAGGGCCGTGGCCTTGATGCTCGGCGTGGTCGGTTCCGCGGTCTGCTGCGTGCCGTTCTGTTCGCCGGCGGCGTTCTTGTTGAGAGCCCAGCCGGGCCAGACGAAGGCGGACAGCAGTGCGAGGATGACGACGAGCGCCGCGGCGATGATGACGGCGATCAGTTTGCCGTGGCCGTGTTGCGAGGAACTACGAGTATTCGACATGATTCCGATTGTGGCACAGCCTTGTGACGCTGCGGAAGGCGCGGAACGCCGGGGATGGGAGACGGGATGCCGGCGCGACACACCGGGAGCGGAAGGAAAACGGTACGTATGCACCGATTCGCGGATCGCGTGCGTATCGTCGAGGCATGGCGAAGACGAATGTGCAGTACCTGTGCTCGGAATGTGGCTGGACGGGCACGAAATGGTATGGGAAATGCCCCGAATGTGGCCAGTGGGGCACGGTGGACGAGTTCCACGAGGCCCGGCCGGCGGCCGCGCGGCGCAGCGGCGGCTCGGGTGCGGCCGGCGGTGCCGGCGTGGGTCGCGGCGCGGCGGGCGGCGGGCGCGTCGGGCATACGCAGGCCTCGGTGGTGGCGGAATCGGCGGCGGTGCCGATCACCGAGGTCGGCACGGACGACGTCACGCGCATCCCGACGGGATTCTCCGAGTTCGACCGGGTGCTGGGCGGCGGCATCGTGCCGGGGTCGGTGGTGCTGATCGCCGGCGAGCCGGGCATCGGCAAGTCGACGCTGCTGTTGGAGACGGCGGGTAACATCGCGCGCGCCCATGCGGCGGCGGGCGGCAAGGTGCTGTACATGTCGGGCGAGGAGTCGCAGGGGCAGGTGCGTCTACGCGCGACGCGTATCGACGCGGTGGAGCCGAACCTGCTGCTCGCCGCCACCACCGATCTGGGCACGGTACTGGGTCTGATCGAGCGTGAGCGGCCGACGTTGGCGATCGTCGATTCGGCGCAGACGATCGTCTCGCAGGACGTGGATGGCATTTCGGGCGGTTCCACGCAGGTGCGCGAGGTGGCGAGCGCGCTGATCGACGTGGCGAAGACGCTGGACGTGCCGGTGCTGCTGGTCGGCCATGTCACGAAGGACGGTTCGATCGCTGGTCCGCGCACGTTGGAGCATCTGGTGGATGTGGTGTGCCAGTTCGAGGGCGACAGCGAGACGGCGCTGCGCATGCTGCGCGCGGTGAAGAACCGTTTCGGCCCGACGGACGAGGTGGGCTGCTTCGACATGAGCGGCGAAGGCATCGAGGAGGTGACCGATCCGGCCGGGTTGTTCCTGTCGGGCGGCGGCGATTCGGGCGACGGTACTGACGGAGATGGCGGCGCAGGCGATGACGCCCCTTCCCCAGTGGAGGGCACGTGCGTGACGTTCACGTTGGATGGCCACCGGTCGTTGCCGATCGAGATCCAGTCGCTGGTCACGAATTCGGTGCTGCCGACGCCGCGCCGCGCGGTGAACGGCGTGGATTCGAACCGCATCGCGATGCTCGTGGCCGTGCTGTACCGGCATGGTCACGTGAACCTGCTGCAGAACGACCTGTATATCTCGACGATCGCGGGCGGACTCGCGAAGGAACCGGCGTGCGATTTGGCGATCGTGGCCGCGTTGGCGAGCGCGGCGAAGCATGCGCCAATCCCCCGCACCACGTGTGCGATCGGCGAGATCTCCCTAACCGGTCAGGTGCGTCCGGCGCCGCGATTGGAATACCGCCTGCGCGAGGCGGCTCGTCTGGGCTTCACGACGGCCGTGGTGCCGCGCATGCGCAAACGCGTCGAGATCCCCGGCCTCACCATAGTCCAGGTCGCCACCCTCAAATCCGCCTTGGGGGTCCTGCTATGACCGTCATCAATGCCGAAACCCTCGTCGAGGAGTATGGAGAATGGCTGGCACGTGAATCCTCCTTCCGCATGCTCGGCGATTGGCAGGAAATCACGCTGCCGTTCCTCGACCGTTCTAACGACGACCTGTGTTTCTACGCCAAGACCGATGGCCCTTCCATCAGTTTCACCGATGACGGCTATACGCTCGAGGCGTTCCATCAGAACGGCATCACACTCACCGAAACACGACGAGGGCGTGTGGAACGCATCGCCCGCAAATACGGTGCCCGCATCGAATCGAACGGCAGCGTCACTCTGTCCTCAGACGAGGGGCGCGCCGACGCGTTGAACCGGTATGTTCAGGCCTTGAACGGCATCGGTGCCGTCATGGAGGCGTCCCAGCGTCGTGTCTCCGAGTATTTCGCCGAGGATGTCGCCACTGAACTCACCGATTGCGGGGTGTACTACACGGAGAACGTGCAGGTGCGTGGCATATCCGGTTACGATGTGAATTTCGATTTTCTGTTCCAGCGTAGTGCCAATCACCCCACACGGTTCTGTCAGGCTCCCAACCGATTGGATAAGACCACCATGCAGAGCATCATGTTCGGTTGGAACGACACCGTAGGAGACCCGCAACGGCAGGATTCCAAACTCATCGTCATCGGTGACGACCGGAACGGCGATTTACGGGATGGGGCCGTACAGGCGTTCCGTAACTACGGGGTGAGTGTCATCGCCTATTCGGAGCTACGGAAACGAGCCCCCATCGAGCTGGCGGCATAGGCGTATGCCCTATGCCGCCTGCGCGAACCTGCGAGCGTGTCAGGCGGTGAGGCGCTTGGTCTCTTCGACGTTGCGGGCGAGTTCGGCCTTCAGGGCGTCGACGCCGTCGAACTTGACCTGCGGGCGCAGGAAGCCGGCGAATTCGACGCGCACCTTGTGGCCGTAGAGTTCCAGCCAGTCGTCGGTGATCGCGTACGCTTCGACCACACGCTCGTTGAGGCCGGTCTTCTCGCTGAACGTGGGCTTCGTGCCGATGGAGATGGCGGCGGGCCAGCGCTTGTCGCCATCCACGAGCCAGCCGGCGTACACGCCGTCGACCGGCAGGTAGCCGATCACGTCGTCGCCGAGGTTCGCGGTCGGGAAGCCGATGGTGCGGCCGCGCTCCTCGCCGTGCACGACCTCGCCGACCACGCTGTGCAGGCGGCCGAGGATCGCGTTCGCATCCTTGATGCGGCCGTGGCCGAGCAGGTAGCGCACGTTCGTGGAGCTCCACGCGCGCGCCAGCTTCGCCTGATGCTTCTTGCTCCACGCGCGGCGTTCCGCCTTGGTCGCGTTCGCGAACGGGTCGGCCGGCTCGCCCCATTCGGCGGGCATTTCCGGCTTCCAGTCGCGCGGGATGCGCACGTCGCCGGGGCCGCGGTCGTCGACCACATCGAGTTCGAACACGCCGGCGCCGGCGGCCAGGTTCGAGATGGCCTTCACGTCGCCCTTGCGGCCCGCGCCCATCGCCGCGTCGGAGCCGAGCACGAGCGTACGCATACCGATTTTGCCGACCAGTCGGCCGAGGAAGAAGATGTACGATTTCGCGGCGAACGCGAGCGTGTAGCGCACGACAAGCACGTGTTCGACGCCCGCCTGCTCCAGATAGGCGAGACGGTCGTCCACGCCGCTCAGCGCGTTCGCGTCGATGACGTCCGCACCCGGCTCCTCGCCGTCGTGCGCGGCGGCCCAGCCGTGCACGAACGCGGGACGCGGGTCGAACAGGATGACGATGGAGAACGCGTCATGCTTGCGCGCGAGTTCGACCACGCGGTCGACCACGGCCTGATGCCCCCGGTGCATGCCGTCGAACGCGCCGACCGTGACGACCGATCGCTTGTCGTTGTCGAAGGACGGCCACTCGACGTCGCCGGTCTCGTCAGGGGTCAGATAGGTGATGTCCATTGCGCTCCTCATACTCGTCGCCGCGGTGATGACCGCCGTGATGCCCACGGCGCCGCCCGCGGCGCTATCCGCGACCGATCGCGGCCCGATTTCGCCGCGACCACTCTAGCAAACGCCGACGAAGTGGCCTCACGGCAGGCTCCGCGGCGCCACATGGCGCAGTCGTTCATCCTCCAAACGACTTCGCCCAACCCGCCCTAGATTTGTCCCCCCCCCCGCACGTTTCGATATCATCGGAAACGAAACGAAGCTGCGCGCTTTCGTGTTCGAAGTCAATGACGACGCCGGTGCGGGTCATCATCGGGAGACAATCGCTAAGGGGAATCGATGGACTGGATCGTAAAATCGTCGGCATTGATCATGACGATGCTGTTGCTCTGCACGGGGTGCGGGCAGAGCGGCGCAGCCGGCGACGGGCTGACTGCAGAAGACATTTACGGTCAGAACGGCGGATCGTCGTCACAGTCGCAGTCCGGAGGCAAATCCAGCAGCGAATCCGACGGCGCGAACGACGATGCCAACGACACCGGTACCGGCCAGACCGCCGACCTCAAAACCGGATCGCCGTTCGACCAGTACTTCCTGCAGGGCGACAAGAAGGACACGGTGAATCAGGCCCTTGTGATGATGAACACCGCATGCATGGCGGAACGCGGCTATCGTTACGAAGACACGGGTGGCATGGAGGCCGCGACCGACGATCCCGAGGCGATGTACGCGCCGCAGTGGGGCCCGCTGACCGCCGCATGGGCGCGCAAGTACGGCTACGCCCCGCAATACGACAAGCTCTACAAGTCCACCAAGAACACACAGAAGAACACACAGAAGAACACACAGAAGAACACGAACACGCAACAGTCCCCGAACGGCACCTCCCTCAAAGGCCCTTCCTCCTCCGGCTATGTCAAGGCGCTGGCGAATCCGGACGGCACCGGCTGCGACAATCAGAACACCACCGCCCTGGGATACAACGACGAATGGTTCGCCCAAATCGGCACCTACGACACGGCCCGGCGCAACGCCGATGAGAACGCCCTGCAGGATTCCCGCGTGACCAAGGCGATCGGCGACTGGAAGACGTGCATGGACGGCAAAGGCTACGAATACAACGACCCGCGCGACATCGTCAAGCACTACACGAACGGCGCATCCGGAAACGGTTCGGCAGGCGGCGGCACGCACACCGTCACCGACGAGGAACGGAACATCGCCGTCGCCGATGCCGGCTGCAAGGCATCCAGCGGTCTGATGCGCACTGTGACCGACGTGACCTATGAGTACGAGTCGCAGGCCGTGCGTGACAACCAGGCGACGATGGACACCATCAAGCGCCTGTCGGATGCCATGTTCCTCAAGGCACAGGAGGAACTCGCCAAAGGTGACGGACAGTGAGCGTCACTCCCAAGAGCGGCAAACGCCGCATCGTCGAGCGTCTGCGCCGCCACTGGCTGGTATTGGTCGCCGCGATCTCCGTGGTCGCGGCGATCGTCGGCTTCGTGGCGGGCATGGCCATCAAATCGCCGCAGGATATCGCCGCGCATTCCGCCGCACCCACGCCATCGATCATTTCCGCGAAGGTGGAGCGGAAAGTGGTCAGCGACGTCATCGCCGTCCAAGGCACCGTCGAAGCCGAAAACACGGTTTCCGTCACCGGTTCCGGGCAGGGAGCGGCGACGAACGGAACCGGCGCCGTCGCATCGGGCACCGGCGCAGGCGCGCCCGACACCAATACGAACTCATCCGGCGATACCTCCTCCACCCAGCAGACCCCAAGCGCACCCGCCGCCACCGGTTCCCCGATCGTCACCGCACTGCCGCTCGCCAAAGGCGCGGCGGTCAACGACGGCACGATCGTGGCGGAGGTCTCCGGCCGACCGGTGTTCGCGTTCCGTGGTGCGCTGCCGGCCTGGCGCGATATGAAACCCGGTATGAAAGGCCCCGACGTCATACAGTTGCAGACCGGACTGACCGCGCTGGGACTGTTGGACGGCAGCGGCATCACTGGCTATTACGGTCCACTCACCAAGGCGGCGGTCGCACGGCTGTACGCCGATAACGGCTATGACGCGACGCAGGCCGACGGCGGCACCGGCGCCGACGACGAGTCGCTTCGGCAGGCGCGCGCCGCCGTGCGCGCAGCCGAAGCGGCGGCGTCCGGCGGCGACGCCACGTCACAGCAGGATCTCGCCGATGCCGAGGCCTCGCTGGAGGCGGTAGAGGCGCGTTCCGGCACGACGATGCCGCGCGCCGAAATCGTGTTCGTCCCGAACATGCCGGCGACGGTCGCCGACGTCACGTCACAAGTCGGCGGCGACGCGTCCGGCACGGTGCTGACGCTCGCCTCGTCCGCGCTGGTGGTGCACGCCACGTTGGATTCCGCGCAGACGGACGGACTCGTGCCGGGTACGAGCGCCATCGTGGAGACCGGGACGGGCGATGGATTGCCGTGCAAGGTCGGCGGCATCGTCCACACGGACGCGACGATCGTCACCGTGAACTGCGACCAGCCGCTTGACGCCGCGCTGTCGGGACGACAGGTGACGGTGCGTCTGACACGCGCCACCACGGGTGACGCCGTGCTCGCCGTGCCGATCGGCGCGCTCACCACCGCGACGGATGGCGGCGACGCGGTCATCAAGGTCACGGGCGGCGGGAGCGGCGAGGAGGATAAGCTCGCGCGCGTGCCGGTGAAGGTCGGTGTGCAGGCGAACGGGTACGTGCAGGTCACGCCGACGCATGCGAAGGACCTGCGCGCAGGCGACCGCGTGGCGGTAGGCGGACGATGACGGGAGCAGTGACGCCGATGGATGATACGAGAGTCCTGCCGGAACCGGTCATCGAACTCGAACACGTCGACCGGGAGTATGGCGGCGCGGTGCCCGTCCACGCGCTACGCGACGTGACCCTGACAATCCACGAGGGCGAGTTCGCGGCGATTGTCGGCGAATCGGGATCCGGCAAATCGACGCTGTTGAACATCATCGGCCTGTTGGACGCGCCCACGCGGGGCGTCTACCGGTTCGAGGGGCGTGACGTGAGTGCGATGGACGCCGCGGAATCGGCGTATCTGCGCGCCTCACGCATCGGATTCATCTTCCAGGCGTTCCATCTCATCGCCGCTCGCAGCGTGCTGGACAATGTCGCGATGGCGGGACTGTACGGCGGCGTGCCGCGCGACGTGCGACGCAGTCGCGCGTTGGAATCGTTGGAACGTGTGGGATTGGGGAGCAAGGCGCAGTCGTTGCCCCGCGATCTGTCCGGCGGCGAGCAGCAGCGCGTCGCGATCGCGCGCGCGATCTGCGGCAGACCGCGGCTGATTCTATGCGACGAGCCGACCGGCAATCTCGATTCCAAACGCGCCGAGTCGATCATGCGTCTGTTCGCGCAGCTGCATGACGACGGCATGACGGTGGTGATGGTGACGCACAACGAGCGGCAGACGCGGTTCGCCGACCGTGTGTTCCGTACGGAGGACGGCGTGGTTCGGGAAGAGCGGTGCGCATCATGAGGCCATGGTTCAAGTCGAGTTCCGCGTCGCGGGCGAAATCACGCGCGACATCGCGTATCACGATGTCCGATTTCATCTACGAAGTGGTGTCATCACTGTCCGGACGCCCGTCGCGCACACTGATGACGCTGGTCGGTACCGTGCTGGGTATCGCGGCGTTCATCGGCATCATCGGGCTGACGCAAAGCGCGAATGGCCAGATCAGTGAAGGCTTCGACGAGCTGGAGGCGACCACCGTGCACATCACGGACAAGCCGGGTGCCGGAGACGGTGATAACGCAGCCGGGGATAGCGAGACCGGCGACACAGCCGGCTTGGTGCCGGGCTTGGGATTTCCGCTGGATTCCGGCAAACGCATGGAACGGCTCAATGGCGTCGAATCGGCGACGCTGTTCTGGCGCGTATCGACCGGTTCGGGGGATGACGGCAGTCCGGCGGCGATACGCACATCACCGGCGTCGGCCATGGCGGCGGATGGTTCCAGTGGGCGGTCCTCGTTCCCCGTGTACGCCGCGGATACGGGGATCTTCGGCATCGGGGCCGGCATGAAGTCCGGCGTACCGTTCGACGCGGCGCATGTCCGGCATCGTTCACATGTGATCGTGCTGGGCACGAAGGCCGCACAGGCGCTTGGTATGGACGGCGATCCGACGACGCCGCGGTCCGTCTATATCGGCGACGAACCGTACACGGTGATCGGTGTCATGCGCGCGGTACCGGAGATTCCGCAACTGTCGACCGCAGGCGTCATTCCCGTCAGCACGGCGATCGGCATGTACGGCGCTCCCTCCGCGGATTCTCCGGCGGAGATGATGGTGCACACGCAACTGGGCGCGGCGCAACTCATCTCACGTCAGGCACCGTATGCGTTGCGGCCGGACGCCCCCGACCGATTCGTCGTGGATGCGCCACCGGACTGGTCGAAAGCGACCGGCGGCGTGAAATCATCGATGTCCGGCCTGTTGCTGGGATTGGCGGCGATGGCGCTGCTCATCGGATGCGTGGGCATCGCGAACGCGACGTTGACATCGATCTACGAGCGTATCCCGGAGATCGGATTGCGCCGGGCGTTGGGCGCACGTCCCGCCCATATCGCCGCCCAGGTGCTGGGCGAGACCGCGGTGCTCGGCGGCATCGGCGGTCTGCTCGGCATGAATCTCGGTTTGGCGGCGGTACTCGTCGTATGCGTGGCGCAATCATGGACGGCCGTCATCGACCCGCTGCTGCTCGCATTGGGTCCCGCGCTCGGCATACTGACAGGCGTGCTCGCGGGTCTCTATCCCGCGTGGAAGGCGTCGCGCATCAGCCCGGTCGCCGCGTTGCAGCATCTGTGACGGACGACGTGGCGGACGGCATTCGGCCGCCACGCTGTCCGTCGTCTCCCGCCGCTCACGCCGCCGGGAAGACGACGGCGGGCTTGGCCTGGGTGCGGTTGGCGCGTTCGATGATGGCGGCCACGTCGGCGGGGGCGATGGCACCGGCCGCGTCATCGCGCGTTTCTGCCACGATGGCGGCGTAGTGGACGCCTTTCTCCAGTTCGCGGTCGATGCGGCGGCCGAATCGCAGTTCACGCGCCTCGTCGGCGGTGATGGCGACGACCGGCATCGCGCCGCGCGCCGCGTCGGCCATGCCGACGGCACGCGCGCGCAGCCAGTCGCCGCGCGCGTCGCCGGACAGTCCGGCGGGCGTATCGAGCACGCAACGGTTGCGCGTGACGGTCTCGCCGTCGCGGTTCGTGAACGTCTTCGGCTCGGCGTGCGCGGCGATCACCTGCATCGCAGCGGGCGCGGTTTCGCCGGTTCCGGTCGTATCATCGCCGATTCCGGCGTCCGTGACGGCCGGGAGGACGGTCACCTGCGCGAGACCGGAATGGTCGTCGGACAGCGCGAACCGGCCGACGCGCGTGCGGCGCAGGCGGGTGAGGTACCCGCCGACGCCGAGCGCCTCACCGAGGTCGCGGGCGAGCGCGCGAATGTACGTGCCGGACGAGCAGCTCACACGCACGTCCACGTCGATGACGGGGACGACGGCTTCCGTCTGTTCGACTTCGGAGCCGCCCTCGGGACCACCCTCAGTCGGCTGCGCCGACAGCTCCCGCCAGCGGGAGCGGGACGTGGAGTCAGTTTGCAGCGGGGAAGTGGGGTCGCTTGTGCTTGCGACGCCTTCGCGTGTGGCGAGCACGGCGAACTCGGCGATGTGGACGGGACGCGCCTTCAGGGCGACGTCCTTGCCGGCGCGCGCGAGATCGTAGGCGCGTTGACCGTCGATCTTGATCGCGGAGAACGTGTTCGGAATCTGTTCGATGTCGCCGGTGAACCGTTCGGCGATCGTCGATGCGATGACGGCGCGGAGACGGGCGGCGTTCGTGGCGTCGTCATCCGACGCGTCCGGACGACCACCCTCAGTCGGCTGCGCCGACAGCTCCCGCCAGCGGGAGCGCAGGGAGGCGGTGTCGGGCGGGATGATGTCGCCTTCGGCGTCGTCGGTGGTGGTGGCGAGGCCGAGGCGGATCGTCGCCTCATACGTCTTGTCGTGTTCGACGATGTACTGCAGGAGGCGCGTGGCGCGGCCGAACCCGATGACCAGCATGCCGGTGGCCATCGGGTCGAGCGTGCCGGCGTGCCCGACCTTCTTCGTGTGCAGCGCGGCGCGCACGGCCGCGACCGCGTCGAAGCTGGTCACGCCCTTCGGCTTGTCGACGATCAGCAGGCCGTCGGCGCATGTGGTGGTGGTCATCGGCATTCTGGGCACCTCCGCAGGTCTCGTTCCCTCAAAGAGAGGCGATCGTCGTCATTCGGCGTCGTTCGCGGTGACGTCGAAATCGTCCATGTCGTCGAAATCGTCGTCGGAATCCGCATCGTCGTCGAAGCCATCCGCCTCGGTGTCGGCGTCTTCCGGCTCGTCGTGCTTGTACGGGTCGGCGTCGCCCGCGTACTGGGCGGTGGCGCGCGCCTTGGCGAGCTCCTCGTCGCGCTTGCGCGCGATGGCGAGGATGTCCTCGATCTCGTGGGCCTCGCCCGGCACCTCGTCGAACACGAACTGGAGCTGCGGGGTGAGGCGCAGGCCGGCCTTGTGGCCGACGAGCTTGCGCAGATGGCCCTTCGCCTGGTCGAGGGCCTGCTGGGCGCGCTTGCGTTCGCCCGCCTCCTTGCCCTCGTGGCCGTACTGCGTCCAGTAGACCTTGGCGATCTGCAGATCGTTGGTCACGCGCACGTCGGTGATGGTGATGTTCGTCAGTCGCTTGTCATGCAGCTCGCGTTCGATGGAGGACGCGATGACGCGCTGGATCAGGGCCGCGATGCGCGCGGCGCGGGGATTCGTTCCTGCCATGAAAGTCCTTTCGATGATTCGCTCCCGCATCCGGGGAAGGGGAGCCCCATACAGTTTGCTCCCCCTGTCAGGGGGAGCTGTCGTCGTAGACGACTGAGGGGGTCACGCGGCCTCATCCGGTCGCGCCCTGCAACCCCCTCAGCCTCACTTCGTTCGGCAGCTCCCCCTGACAGGGGGAGCATGAAAACCGCCGCCTCCGCTTCCCGCGGAGGCGACCATTGTGCGCTACTTGCGCTCGACCTCGCGCATCTCGAAGGTCTCGATGATGTCGCCGAGCTCGATGTCGTTGAAGGTGCCGAGGTTGATACCCGCCTCGTAGCCTTCCTTGACGGACTGCACGTCGTCCTTGAAACGACGCAGCGAGGAGATCTCCAGGTCGTTGACCGTGGCGACGCCGTTGCGCAGGATACGGCACTTCGTACCGCGCTTGACCTCGCCGTCCTGCACCATGACGCCGGCGATGTTGCCGAACTTGGAGGAGCGGAAGATCTCGCGGATCTCGGAATGGGAGGTGACGACCTCCTCGTATTCCGGCTTGAGCATGCCCTTGAGGGCCGCCTCGATGTCCTCGATGGCGCGGTAGATGACCGAGTAGTACTTGATCTCCACGCCCTCGCGGTCGGCGAGGTCCTGCACCTGACGGTTCGGACGCACGTTGAAGCCGATGATGACGGCCTTGTCGACCGTGGCGAGATTGACGTCGTTCTGGGTGATCGCGCCGACGCCGCGGTGGATGACCTGGATGCCGACCTCGTCGGACACCTCGATCTTCATCAGGGAGTCCTCGAGCGCCTCGACGGAGCCGGAGGAGTCGCCCTTGATGACGATGTTGAGCATGTCCACCTCGGACTTGGCGAACTGCTCCTTCAGGGACTCGAGGGAGACGATCTTGCGGCGCTTCGCGAGCTGCGCGGCACGCTCGGTGGCCTGGCGCTTCTCGGCGATCTGACGCGCGGTGCGGTCGTCCGGGGCGACGAGGAACAGGTCGCCTGCGGTCGGCACGGAGGTCAGGCCCAGCACCTGGACCGGCGTGGACGGGGTGGCCTCCTTCATGTGCTTGCCGTTCTCGTCGAGCATGGCGCGCACGCGGCCGTACGAAGTGCCGGCCACGATCGCGTCGCCGATGTGCAGGGTGCCCTGCTGGACGAGCACGGTCGCCACGGCGCCGCGGCCCTTGTCGAGTCGCGCCTCGATGGTGGCGCCGCGGGCGTCCATATCCGGGTTGGCCCTGAGGTCGAGGTCCGCGTCGGCGGTGAGCAGCACCGCTTCGAGGAGCTTGTCGACGTTGATGTTCTGCTTGGCGGAGATGTCGACGAACATGGTGTCGCCGCCGTACTCCTCCGGCACGAGGCCGAACTCGGTGAGCTGGCCGCGCACCTTGTCCGGGTTCGCGCCCGGCTTGTCGATCTTGTTGACGGCCACGACGATCGGCACGTGGGCGGCCTTCGCGTGGTTGATGGCCTCGACGGTCTGCGGCATGACGCCGTCATCCGCGGCCACGACGATGATCGCCACGTCGGTGATTTCCGCACCGCGGGCACGCATGGCGGTGAACGCCTCGTGGCCCGGGGTATCGAGGAACGTGATCTTGCGCTTCTCGCCGTCCAGCTCGACCGTCACCTGGTAGGCGCCGATGCGCTGGGTGATGCCGCCGGCCTCGCCCTCAATGACGTTGGTCTTGCGGATCGTGTCGAGCAGTCGGGTCTTACCGTGGTCGACATGGCCCATGACGGTGACGACCGGCGGACGCGGCTTCAGATCCTCGTCCTCCTGCAGCTCCTCCTCGTCCAGGTTGATGTCGAACTGCTGGAGCAGCTCCTTGTCCTCCTCCTCGGCGGAGACGATCTGGATGTTCCAGCCGATCTCCTCGCCCAGGATCTGGAACGTGGACTCGTCGAGGGACTGCGTGGCCGTGGCCATCTCGCCGAGATGGAACATCACGGTGACGAGGGCCGCCGGATTGACGTTGATCTTCTCCGCGAGGTCCGCGAGGGAAGCGCCCTGGCGCAGGCGGATGGTCTGACCGTTGCCGCGCGGGATGCGCACGCCGCCGATGGTCGGCGCTTTGATCTCCTCGTACTCCCTGCGCTTCTGCAGACGGTTCTTACGCGCCTTGGAGCTCTTGCCGCCCTGACGGCCGAACGCGCCGGCCGCGCCGCCGCGACCGCGACCGCCGCCGCGCGCGGGACCGTTGCTCGGACCGCCGTTGTTCTGGAAGCCGCCGGTGCCGGTGCCGGAGCGGAAGCCGCCGCGGGCGCCGCCGCCCTGCGCACCGCCCTGACCCGGACGGTTGTGGCCCCACTGGCCCGGACGCGGAGCGCCGCCCTGCCCCGGACGACCGTTGCGGAAGCCGCCGCGGGCGCCGCCGCGACCACGACCGCCGCCGTTGCGGCTGTCGTTCACGGTCGGACGCGCCATCGGATGCGGACGCGGGATGTCACCGGGCGTAGGCGTGTGCATGCCCTGCTTGCGGCTGAACGGATTGTTGCCCGGACGCGGGCCCGGGGTGTGCGGACGCTGGCCGGCCTGACCCTGCTGGCCGCCGTGCTCCTGGCCGGGACGCGGAGCGCCCTGCTGGCCGCCGCGCGGCTGGTTGTTGCGCGGGCCCGGAGTCGGGGCGCCGGTCGGACGGCCCTGGCCGCCGCGACGCTCGCCGCCCGGACGCGGGGCGCCGGAACGGTTCTGGCCGGGGCGCTCACCGCGGCGCTCGCCACGATGTTCGCCGCGCTCGCCGCGATGCTGACCGCGATCGCCGCGCTCGCCGCGGGAGCCGGCGCCGGCCTGCGCGCCGCCCTGGCCGGGACGATGCTGGCCCGGGTGCGGGGCGGACGGACGCGCGCCCGGAACCGGACGCTGCTCGTGCTCGGCCGCGGCCGAAGCCGGGGTCGGCGCCGCCGGACGCGGGCCCGGAGTCGGCGCGGAGGACGTGTGGGAGGTGTGGGACGCCGCCGGGCCCGGAGTCGGGGCCGGAGACGGATGATGCTGGCCGGGACGCGGCGCGGACGGGGCCGCCGGACGCGCGCCCTTCGCGCCGTGCGAGCCGGCGCCGTTCTGACGGTTGCCGCCCTGGCCACCGTTGCCGCCCTGCTTCGCGAAGGCGGACTTGAGCTTGCGAGCCACCGGGGGCTCGACCGTGGAGGAGGCGGACTTGACGAACTCCCCCATATCCTTCAGCTTCTCCAGCGCGGTCTTGCTGTCGATGCCGAGTTCCTTGGCAATTTCATAAACGCGTGGTTTCGCCACTACTTGTTCTCCTATCCGTGACCACGCGCCTGCGCGGTCAAAACTTGAAGACGACGAGCCTGTTCATCGTGCGACCATGATCGTGTAATCCTCGTTCTTTGGCCGGGCATGCTTACGCCCGGCATACCGCATCAAGCATACTCAAAGCGCTGGATGTGGGCACGCCGGGCGCAAGCCTTCCGGTTACTTCGCTTCCGGGGCCGATTCCGGGGCGGAGGCGGCGTCGCCGGACGCCGCACCGGCAGCCTCGGCGGCCTCAGCGGCCTTCTCCGCGGCGACCTTCTTCGCGTGGGCCTCGGACGACTCGATGCCGATCTTCCAACCGGTAAGCTTGGCGGCCAGACGCGCGTTCTGGCCCTCCTTGCCGATGGCGAGCGACAGCTGGTCGTCATGGATGAACGCGATCGCGGTCTTGTTCTTCTCGCTGATCACCTGCACGCCGGTCGCGACGGCCGGGCTCAGCGCGGAGGCCACGAACTTCGCCGAATCGTCGGAGTAGTCGACGATGTCGATCTTCTCCGGTCCGAGGTTCTCCATGACGGCGCGCACGCGGGCGCCGCCGGGGCCGATCAGCGCACCCTTCGGGTTCACGCCGTCCGTGTTCGCCTTGACGGCAATCTTCGTACGGGCGCCGGCCTCACGCGCGATCGCCATGATCGACACGGCGCCGGAGACGAGCTCCGGGACCTCGCGCTCGAACAGCTTGCGCACGAGCTCCGGGTGGGAACGAGAGACGATGATCTCCGGGCCCTTCACGCCGCGGCCCACGTTCACCACGTACACGCGCAGACGCTGGCCGTGACGGTAGCGCTCGCCCGGCACCTGCTCGCGGCGGGGCAGGATCGCCTCGACATCGCCGACGGCGATGTGCACGTTGGACGGGTCCTTCACGTCCTGCTGGACGATGCCGGTGATGAGCTTGCCCTTCTGACCGGAGAACGCGCCGAACACGCGCTCGTCCTCGGCGCGGCGGAACAGCTGGGTGATGACCTGGCGCGCGGTGGCGGCGGCGAGACGGCCGAAGTCGCGCGGGGTGTCGTCGTACTCCTCGCCGAGCGTCGGTGCCGGGTGCGGGTCCTCCTCGGTGGGGGTGCCCGGAATCTCGTCGGCGGCCCACACGGTGAACGTGCCGGCGCGCTCGTCGAGTTCGACGCGCGCGTGCTTGGCCGGGTGCGAGGTCTTCATGTAGGCGAGGCGCAGCGCCTCGGCGAGGGCCGCGTCGAGCGCGGCCGGGTCGATTCCTTGCTCGGATGCGAGCTTGTGCATGCCTTGCAGGTCCAGTTCCATGTCGCAAGACCTCCCTTGAGTTCAGTTATATCGGCTCTTGGCCCATTTGGTCACAGTCGATGTTTACTCTACTGTTTTATGCAGACACTTCGAGATTCAGCCGTGGGCGCGCGGGGCACGGGCCCCGGCGCCGTCATCGCCCGTCTCGCCTCGCGCCGCAGGTCGCGTCCCCTATCGCATCCCACGTCATCGCGTCTCGTCTCGCGTCTCGCCGCATCCGTCGCCGTATGCGCATTCGTCGCGCCGCTGGCGGGATGCGCCACGCCGCATCTCGAAGCGCGCAACACGGACGCGACGAAACTCGGCGCCTGCGAAAGCGCCTACCTGACCGCGCAGGCCGGCACCGGCGGCGACGCCGGCACGGCCGACGCGCAGCCGACGATGATGCGTTACCTCAACGGCCTCGCGGCGACGGACGCGTGGCTCACCGTCGCCTCCGTCTGCACGTCGCGGTTCGCCGAAGGCGCGTTGCGCTCGGCGCAGGTCGCCTACCGCACCGAGACGCTCGGCGCGGCGCTCGGCGTCGCCTCGCCCACGCCGCCGACCGTCGACTACGGCGACGTCGTGCGGCTCGACGCGGGAGCCGACGCGTTGGCGGCGATGTCGCTGGCGGAGGACCGCGCCGGTTTCGCGCTCGAGGTGCTGGCGGCGCGCGGCGTCGACGACGCCACGCTCGCCGCCTCCGACAACCACAAGACCGCCGCCCAGCGCCTGTTCACGCTGTCCGGTGCGAGCCGGGACCCACGTCAGAAGGTGTACGCCGTCGACGAGCTTCTCGCGCATCCCGACACGATCGAGGATTCCGCGGCCGGCGTGACAGCGCCGACGGTGGCCGTCGTCGAGATGGACTGCGCCCGCGCCTACCTCGACGCGATCGGCGGCGTCGACGATGCGGATTCGTCCGATATCGCCGCCGAATCCGATACGTCCAACAGCACCGCCACCTACGATTCGACGACTGGTTCCACGACGGATGATTCCGGATCGGCCGCCGGCTCCGGCTCCGCGGAATCCGGCTCGGGCACCGCCGATTCGAGCGGCACCGGTTCGTCCGACGCCTCGGGCACGGCCTCGTCCCCGTCGCGCAAGACGCTCGCCTGGCTGGCCCGCATGGCCGCCGCCCGCGCCTGGCGTGCGATGGAGCTCGGCTACCCCTCCGCCGACTCCGCCCTCTTCCGCTGAGCAACGGCTCCTCGGCCCCCTCTACGGAACATCGCCTCCCTCTGACGAGGGAGGTGTCATCGCGAAGCGATGACGGAGGGAGAGAAGATGAGCGGCCGTAGGCCGCGGGAACATCGAATCGGCCTGCGGCCGATGCCGTATCTTCCGCGGCCTGCGGCCGCTGTCTCTCCCCCAGTCAGCCTTCGGCTGACAGCCCCCTCGTCAGAGGGGGCCAGAGAACGGCCGCATACGAAAAGGGCTTCGGGAATTCCCGAAGCCCTTGATATCGCGGATAAGGCGAGATTCGAACTCGCGGAGGGGTTCGCCCTCACACGCTTTCGAGGCGTGCTCCTTAGACCGCTCGGACACTTATCCAGTCGTCACGTAAAACGCAACCTGTTCATTATAAGCCTGTTCGTCCGATACGCAAATCACCGCGCGTCGCGCGCGACCCGCCGCTACAGCTCCTGCTCGTGGACGGAGGCGTTGACCCACTGGCTCTGCTGGACGTTGTATCCGGAGAAAATGCCAATGTCGAGCATGCAGTCGCGGTAGTCGCGGCCGTGGGCGATCGTGATGTAGTTGTCGTCGACCATGCGGTTGTGGGTCGGGTCGAGGCCGATCCACCGGCCGTTGTGATAGATCTCCACCCACGCGTGCGTCGCGCCCTCGCCGCCCAGCAGGCCCGCGATGTAGCGCGCGATCAGCCCGCAGTGGCGCGCCACGGAGAGCATCACGTGCGCGTAGTCCTGGCACACGCCCTTGCGCTGCGCCAACGCCTGCTCGGCGGTCGTGCGGATCGTCGTGGATCCGGGCGTGTAGACGAACGCGCGGAACACCTCGTCCATGATCTCGCGCGCCTTGTCGATCGGCGAGGCGCTGTCCGGCAGGGCGGCGAGACGCCCGCGGCAAATCGCCGTCAGCGCCTCGACCGCGGGCCCCGGGATCGTCAGCGCGGAGTCGAACCGGTAGAGCGGCTTGTAGATCTCCGGCTTGATGTGCTCGTTGTCGACGAACGCGATGCCGGTCACCTTGTAGTTGAACACGTCGTGCGGCTCGGGGATGTACCCGGTCTTCACGACCGAATCGAACGAGTCGATGGTGGTCTCCAACTCCACGTCCGGTTCGATGTCGATCTCCACGTCCACGACCTGCTGGCGCGGGCCGGTGGCGGGGATGCACCGCAACTGGAACCGGTGGTCGGTGACGGGTGAGCTGAAGCTGAGCTTCATCTCATAATCAAACACCAGTTTTTTCATGCTTCAGGCTCCGGGAAAGTGGACGGCATAGGAACGACATACTGTCTTCCAACTTTACCAGTGTGACCCAGGTCACGGCCTGCGCGCGTCCATGTTCATCGAGCTCAGCGAGCTGCCGTCCTTGATGTCGCCGTGGATGGACCGCCGGCCGAAGTCGCTGAGGAACTCCTGCAGGCGCCCGTTGAGCTCCGGGTAGCCGCGCTGCGGCAGCTGGCCGAGCAGCCAGCTCACGCCCTCGGCGAAGCACTGCGGCAGCGGCATGCCGTCGAGCGCGTGCGCGTAGGTCTCCAGCTTGCGCAGCGGCGCCTCCATCTCCGCCATCGGCATGCCGAAGCGCGTGTACAGGTCGATGCGTTCGATGTACTTGCCGATGAAGATGAACGCCTTGAGCGTCATGTCCGCCGCCGAGTTCTCGATGCCGCCCCAGAAGGCGAGCATGTCGTCGGCCACGTCGCGCTGCGTGTAGATGTCCTCCGCGCTGGCGGAGCGTTCGGCCGCGTCGGTGATGTTCGTCATCGCGAGCTCCACGTACTGCAGCAGACGCGACGACAGTTCCGGACGCAGGATGACCGCGTTGTTGAACGCGGCGACGATCGCGGAGCGCACCGAATCCGGGTTCGTGCCGTCATAGAGGAACGAGTGGATGAACGTGTCGAAGTCCTCGAAATCCTCCGGCAGGTCGAGCGCGCGGGCGAACGGACGGAACGCGTCCGGGTTCTCGTCCATCACGCGGTCGTAGAACGGGAAGAACTGGACGAGCGTGGTGAACGCGCGTTCGGTGTAGCGGCCGAGCCAGTACAGGTTGTCGGCCTTGGATGCGGTGACGAGCTGGAGCGAGTGCTTGCGCGCATGCGGCATGAGGCTCACCGATTCGATCTCGGCGCCGCGCGCGAAGTCCTTGCTGCCGTCGGACGGGGCGAGCACCCACGTGTCCTTGAAGCCGCCGCCCTGCGAGGAGTTGACGATCATCTGGCCAGGCACGGACGAGTAGCGGGTCAGGCCGGAATACCACACGTGCGTGTTCTGGCCGGTCACGACGAACGCGCGCAGGTCGCACTTGCGCGGGCTCCGCTCCCCCGTCGCCGGGTCGACCACGTCGATGTCGCGGAACTGGATGATCTCCTGCGCGATGAACCGGCGCGGGTCGGTCTTGATCTTGTCGGCCAGCTCCTCGCGCTTCGCCTTGTCGAGGTCGCGGCCGAAGACCACGCCGTAGCCGCCTGCCTCGGCTACGTCCTTGATGACGAGCTCGCCCATGCGGTCGAGGACCTCCTTGCGGTCCTTCTCGAACATCGGCATGTAGGTGGGCGCGTTGTGCAGGATCGGCTCCTCGTTGAGGTAGTACTTGATCATGCGCGGCACGAAGTAGTAGATGGCCTTGTCGTCGGCGGCACCGTTGCCCGGCGCGTTGACGATCGCCACGTTGCCGGCGCGGTAGGCGGACAGGAGTCCCGGCACGCCGATCACCGAATCCGGGTTGAACGCGAACGGGTCGAGGAAGTCGTCGGCGAGTCGGCGGTAGACGACGCCGACGCGATGGCGGCTGCCCGCGTAGTCGAGGAAGAACAGTTTGTTCTCGACGACTTCGAGGTCCTCGGGGAAAGCGAGTGTCGCGCCGGTCTTCTCCGCCAGATACGCGTGCTCGAAGAACGCGGAGTTGTAGCGTCCCGGCGTGAGCACCACGGCGATGCCCTCGGTGGAGACGAAGTCCATCGACTTGCGCAGCAGGCGCGGGTAGTCGCGGTTGTCGCGCACGTGAATCTCGCGGAACAGTCGCGGATTCGTGCGTCGTTCGATGTCGCGGGCGAACAGCGGGTAGCTGGCGCCGGACGGGATGCGCAGATTGTCCTCGAGCACCCACCAGCGGCCGTCCTCGCCCTGCACGAGATCCTCGCCGGCGATGTGCGCGAACACGCCGCCGGGAGGCGTCACGCCGTTGACCTGCGGGTAGTAGCCGGCGGACGTGTACACGAACTCCTCGGGCACGACGCCGTCGTGGATGATCCGCTTCTCCGAATAGATGTCCCTGAGGTAGGCGTTCAGCGCGTTGACGCGCTGCTTCAGGCCCGCCTCCAGCTCGTCGAACTCGTCGGATTCGATGACGCGCGGAATCGGGTCGTAGGGGAACAGACGGTCCTTGTACACGCCGTCCTTGTACACGCCGAACCGCACGCCGTTGCGGCTCAGTTCGCGGTTGATCTCCTCACGTCGCGCCACCAGTTCCGCCGCAAGCCTGCTCGCCGCCGATTCAATCATCGTGCCACTTTCCTTGTGATGGGTCTTGTCTTTCGTACCCGACTCACCGTAGGAAGACCCGGTTTCGGCAAACGCGCGCCAATGTTACGAACACGTCACCGCCGCATCGTCGCAATCATCACAATCGTCGCATCATCGCGTCACTGCATCGCCGCACCATCACCGCCGCATCGGCGCTGAACCGTATACTCGTTGGCTATGACACGACTGCGCATCGACCTGGCATACGACGGCGGCGGCTTCTACGGATGGGCCACGCAACCGGACATCCGCACCGTGCAGGGCACCATCGAGGCGGCGCTGCACAAGCTGCTGCGCGTGCCCGAACACGACCCGGACGAGCCGCTTCGTCTCGTCGTCGCCGGACGCACCGACACGGGCGTCCACGCGAGCCATCAGGTCTGTCATCTCGACATCGCGGAATCGACGCTGGAACGCGCCGTCGGGCACATGAAGGTGCCGGCGGCCACCGCGCTGGAGCATCGTCTGCAACGTCTTCTGCCGATGGACATCGCGATCCATCGCGTGTCCGTCGCGCCGGACGGCTTCGACGCACGGTTCTCGGCGCTGGAACGCACGTACGTGTACCGGATCGCCGACCGCGCGAGCGAGGTGGACCCGCGTCTGCGCGGCTGCGTGCTGCACATCGACGACACGCTCGACCTGGACGCGATGAACCGGGCGGCGGCGATGACGCTGGGACTCCATGATTTCGGTTCGTTCGCGACGCCGAATCCGGGAGGCACGACGATTCGCGAGGTGAAGCGCGCCGCGTGGACGCGCGTCCCGTCGCGCCCGCTGGTACCGGCGCGCGACGACGTCGCGACGCACGGTACCGGCGACGACGCGACGATCGGGTACGTGACGCCGACGCTGGAGTCGGGACTGGTGTGCTTCACGATCGTCGCGGACGCGTTCGCGCGCAACATGGTGCGATCGCTCGTCAACGCATGCGTCGCGGTGGGCATCGGCAAACGCGATCTGGACTGGTTCGCCGGCAAAATGGCCGTGCCGAAGCGCGAGGGATCGACGGGACCGATCGCGCCGCAGGGACTCACGCTGGAACACGTCGCCTACCCGCCCGACGACGAACTCGCCTCCCGCGCCGAAGCGATCCGCGCCGTCCGCACGTTGCCGTAACGCTTCCCCGCGACTCACTTCCCCACTTCTCCACAACCCACCTTTTCACAACCCACTCCTCCACAACCCACCATCCCATCACTCACCTCCCCATAGCGCCCTCTCTCCCATGGTGCGGCAACACACTTTCTCCACAACGGCGGAATTCCGCCATTTTCGCCTACCGCACCATGGGTGTTTTACCGCACCATGGGAGGTTGAGTGGGTGATGAGTGGGGTGGATAGGTGGGATAGGTGGGGTGGATAGGTGGGATGGAAGAGGAGGAAGGGGAATTGGGTGGGTATGCGAAAGGGGTCGGGAACCCTGGTGGATTCCCGACCCCTTGTATCGCGAGTCAGCTGACGCTAACGGCTCACTCGGCCTGCTCGGCCGGAGCCTCGGTGGCCTCGGCGGCGGTCTCGGCCGGAGCCTCAACCGGAGCCTCGGCAGCCGGAGCCTCGGTCTCGGCGGACTTGGCGGCGGCTTCGGCTTCCTTCACGACGGCCTGCTTCTTGCTCACCGGCTCGGTGACGAGCTCGATGATGGCGGCGGGCGCGTTGTCGCCCTTGCGCGGGGCGATCTTCACGATGCGGGTGTAGCCACCCTCACGCTGCTCCATCTGCTCGGCGATCTGGGTGAACAGCACGTGCACGACGGACTTGTTGCGGATGACGCGCATCACGCGACGGCGGGAGTGCAGATCACCGCGCTTGGCGAAGGTGATCAGGCGCTCGGCCAGCGGACGAAGGCGCTTGGCCTTCGGCAGCGTGGTGACGATGCGGCCGTTCTGGAACAGGCTGGTGGCCATGTTCGCGAGCATCAGGCGCTCGTGCGCCGGGCTGGAGGCCAGACGCGGGCCCTTCTTGGGTGTGGGCATAGTAACTCCTTATGTCAGGCCGGTTCAGGTGGGCAGTGGCCCGAACATCCGAACCGGTCGGACGGTTGGTCGAATGCGGCTAACGGGTTCTCACTCGTCTTCAGGCGAGAAGAAGGTGCCGCCTTCGAGATTGTTGGCATCGAAGCCACCCAGCGGGGAGGCCTTGAGGGACATGCCCAGAGACTGGAGCTTCTCCTTGACCTCGTCGATGGACTTCATGCCGAAATTGCGGATATCGAGCAGATCCTGCTCAGTGTGGGAGACCAGCTCGCCGATGGTGTGGATACCCTCGCGCTTCAGGCAGTTGTAGCTGCGCTGGGTGAGGTTGAGATCCTCGATCGGCACGGCGAGTTCGGGGTTGGACTCCTCCGCCACCGGGGCGGGGCCGACCTCGACGCCTTCGGCCTGGGTGTTGAGCTCACGGCACAGGCCGAACAGCTCCACCAGGGTGGAACCGGCGGAAGCCACCGCGTCGCGCGGGGAGATGGCCGGCTTGGTCTCCACGTCCAGGATGAGCTTATCGAAGTCCGTGCGCTGTTCCACACGGGTCGCCTCGACCTTGTAGCTCACCTTGAGCACCGGGGAGTAGATGGAATCGACCGGGATGCGACCGATTTCGTCATTGTCCTGCTTGTTCATCGCAGCCGGCACGTAGCCACGGCCACGCTCGACGGTGAACTCGATCTCGAGCTCGCCGTCCTCCGCGAGGGTGGCGATGTGCATGGTCGGGTTCGCGATGGTCACGCCCGCCGGCGGAGTGATGTCACCGGCGGTGACCTCGCCCTTGCCGCTCTTGCGCAGGTACATCACGACGGGCTCGTCGTACTCGCTGGTGAGCACGATGCCCTTGATGTTGAGCAGGATCTCAGTCACGTCCTCCTGGACGCCCGGCAGCGTGGTGAACTCATGCAGGGCACCGGAGATACGCACCGAAGTCACAGCGGCTCCCGGAATCGAGCTCAGCAGGGTGCGGCGCAGCGAGTTGCCAAGCGTGTAGCCGAAGCCCGGCTCGAGCGGCTCGATGGTGAAGCGGGAGCGCTGGGGGTTCAGCGATTCCTCGGTAAGAGTCGGACGCTGTGCAATAAGCACTGTGGTATCCTTTCAGCTTTTGGCCGGTGGTGCACTCACCGGGCCAACAGCGGGTTGGATGAATATTGTCTAGTAGTGCTCAGACGCGACGACGCTTCGGAGGACGAACGCCGTTGTGCGCTTGCGGGGTGACGTCGGTGATGGAACCGACCTCGAGACCAGCGGACTGCAGGGAACGGATGGCGGTCTCACGACCGGAACCCGGGCCCTTCACGAACACATCGACCTTCTTGACGCCGTGCTCCATCGCCTTGCGGGCGGCGGACTCGGCGGCCATGCCGGCAGCGTACGGCGTGGACTTACGGGAGCCCTTGAAGCCGACGTCACCACCGGACGCCCAGGACACAACCGCGCCGGACGGATCGGTGATCGAGATGATCGTGTTGTTGAAAGTGGACTTGATGTGAGCCTGGCCCACCGGGATCGACTTGCGATCGCGGCGACGAGCGGGCTTACGAGCGGCTTGCTTAGGCGCTGCCATTGACCCTCGTTTCCTAGTAACGAACTTGTTTGCTTGGGGTTGCGGCTCGGGCGATGGGTGTCACCCCGTGGCCCGTGCCAATGCCACCTATTACTTGGTGGCCTTCTTCTTTCCGGCGACCGTGCGCTTCGGGCCCTTGCGGGTGCGGGCGTTGGTCTTGGTGCGCTGGCCGCGCACAGGAAGTCCCCTGCGGTGACGCTGGCCCTGGTAGCAGTTGATCTGAATCTTGCGACGGATGTCCGCGTCGATTTCACGACGCAGATCGCCCTCGATCTTGTAGTTGGCCTCGAGGTAGTCACGCAGCGTGATCAGCTGCTCGTCGGTGAGATCCTTGACGCGGATGTCCGGGTTGATACCGGTCGCGGCAAGCGTTTCCTTCGCACGAGTACGGCCCACACCGAAGATGTAGGTGAGGGCGATCTCGATGCGCTTCTCATTGGGGATGTCGACTCCGGCAAGACGTGCCATTGCGATTCCTTCTGGTTGACGTAGGTCTTGCACCCACTCGTCCGGCTGTCCGGCACGGGCCTACGTACCCGTGGTTCAGTGTCGTTCCCTTGCGGGAAGCACTGTGAGTGAGCGCCTGATTTTCAATTGTGCCGCTGGAGAATCTGCTCTCAGCCCTGACGCTGCTTGTGGCGGGGGTTGGTGCAGATCACCATGACGCGGCCGTGACGACGGATCACGCGGCAGTTCTCGCAGATCCTCTTCACACTAGGGCTGACCTTCATGGTTATCCTTTGCTTGTACCTTACTTGTAACGGTACGTAATGCGACCGCGGTTGAGATCGTACGGGCTCATCTCGAGCACGACGCGGTCCTGCGGGAGGATGCGGATGTAGTTCTTCCGCATCTTGCCGGAGATGGTGGCCAGCACGATGTGCTTGTTTTCGAGTTCAACGCGGAACATCGCGTTGGGCAGCGCTTCGACCACCCGACCTTCGACTTCAATCACACCGTCTTTTGCCATGAGCTCCCGGCTTCCGTTTCGTTGGTTGCATTACATTGACGTATCCGAAGACACACCAATCTACTAGGATAGCGAAGAGCCGGACGAAATCGACACTCGGCGTGTCATTTCGTCCGGCTCTTCCGTCGTGTGGTATACGCGCGCTATGCCGCTACACTCAGCGGGCGTCGAGCGCGGCGACGATGTTCTTCTGGATCTCGTCGATCTCGCCGACGCCGTCGATGGCGACCAGCTGGCCACGGGACTTGTAGGTGTCCAGCAGCGGGGCGGTCTCCTTCGCGTAGGTGGCGAGGCGCTTGGCGATGGCCTCCGGATTGTCGTCGGTGCGGCCCTGCTCCTCGGCGCGCTTGGCGATGCGCTGCATGAGCACGTCGTGGTCGGCATCGAGCGCGACCACCGCGTCGAGCGGGGTGCCGAGCTCGGCGAGGATGGCGTCGAGCGCCTCGACCTGGGAGGCGTTGCGCGGGTAGCCGTCGAGGATCCAGCCGTTCTTGGCGTCGTCCTGGGCGAGGCGGTCCTTGACAATCGAGTTGGTCAGCTCGTCCGGCACGAGTTCGCCCTTGTCGGTGTACTCGATGACCTTGAGGCCCAGCGGGGTCTTGCCCTTGATGTTGGCGCGGAAGATGTCGCCGGTGGAGATGGCGGGGATGCCGTAGTGCTCGGCGAGCAGCGCGGCCTGGGTGCCCTTGCCGACGCCCTGCGGGCCCATGATGAGAAGACGCATGTCGTTGCTCCTTGTCTTGTTGGCTCAGTTTTCCTTGTGGTCGATGTCTTCGAGCAGGAATCCGGCGTACTGGAACTGCTCGGTCTGGGCCTTGGCCTGGCGCAGGGTGTCGAGGCCGACACCCGCGATGATCAGGATCGTCGTGCCGCCGAACGGCAGCTGCGTGTTGAGGCCGAGGGCCATGATGAGGACGGTCGGGATGAGCGCGACGAACAACAGGTAGACGGCGCCCACCGTGTTGAGGCGGTTCATCACGTAGCTCAGGTAGCGGCTGGTCGCGTTGCCGGCGCGGATGCCGGGGATGAAGCCGCCGTACTGCTTCATGTTGTCGGCGGTCTCGTCCGGGTTGAACGTGATCTCCGTGTAGAAGAAGCAGAAGAACACGATCATCAGCGCGTACAGCGCGATGTACCACACGCTGGTGGTGTTCGCCAGGTTGGCGTTGATCCACTTGACCCAGCTCTGGTCGGTCTTGCCGAACTGCGCGATGAGCGTCGGGATGGCGAGGATCGAGGAGGCGAAGATCGGCGGGATGACGCCGGACATGTTGATCTTGAGCGGCAGGTAGGTGGAGGAGCCGCCGTACATCTTGCGGCCGATCATGCGGCGCGTGTACTGCACGGGGATGCGGCGCTGGCACAGCTCGACGAAGTCGACGAAGATGAGGATGACGACGAGGACGGACACGACGATGCCGAACTTGGTCCAGTCGCCGTCGGTGCCGTTGGTGCCCCAGCCGATCTCCCACAGCTGCGGCAGGAAGCCGGAGCAGATGGACATGAAGATGAGGACGGACATGCCCTGGCCGATGCCCTTGTCGGTGATGAGCTCGGCCATCCACATGATCAGGCCGGTGCCGCCGGTCATGATGAGGACCATCACCACGAGGTTCCACACCGAACCGTCGGGGATGACCTGGGAGCAGGCGTAGTTGAACAGCGCGCCGGAGCGGGCGGTGACGAGGATCGTGGTGGACTGCAGCACGGCCAGACCGATGGTGAGGTATCGGGTGTACTGCGTCAGCTTCGCCTCGCCGGACTGGCCCTCCTTGTGCAGGGCCTCGAAGCGCGGGATGACGACGCGCAGCAGCTGCACGACGATGGACGCGGTGATGTACGGCATGACGCCCAGCGCGAAGATCGACAGCTGCAGCATGGCGCCGCCGGAGAACAGGTTCACCAGTCCGATGAAGTTCTCCTGGCTGCCCTGCAGGGGCGCCACGCACTTCTGCACGACGGTGTAGTCCACGCCCGGGGTCGGGATGAACGAACCGATGCGGTAGATGATGATGATGAACAGGACGAAGAGGATCTTCTTCCTCAGCTCCTTCGTCTTCAGGGCCTGAATTAACGTCCTCACCTGAAATCCTCCCATGCGCCCAAGGCGCTACAGCTATGCTCATGTGTTCGTGTTTTGAACGCTAACGCACGAGCATATCGTATCGTGCCTACTTAGCGCTAACAATGCGTCGTGTATTGTCTCGGGGCATAGTTGACGCATGTCTTGGGGCATGGTTGACGGGGTCTCCTGGGGCATGGTTTACATGTGTGTTGGGGCATCGTTGGCACCGGGTACGGGTTTGC